>JAJFGC010000001.1 GCA_021776345.1 Hyphococcus sp.
TTGCTTGGGTCGATCGACAGTTTACTGACATCGCTTGTCGCGGACTCAATCACGCGAACCCACCACAATTCGAACCGTGAATTGATTGGCCAGGGCATCGGCAATATGGTTGCGGGGCTCATCGGCGGAATTCCCGGCGCCGGCGCTACCATGCGCACGGTCGTCAATGTTCGCGCCGGAGGTCGCACACGTCTTTCCGGCATTGTGCACGCCGCGATCCTGTTGTCGCTCGTGCTTGGCTTCGGATCGCTGGCGGAACGCATTCCACACGCTGTCCTCGCCGGAATATTGATGAAGGTCGGTTGGGACATTATCGACTGGAACTATCTCAAGCATATTCGCACGGCGCCGCGCGCCAAAGTTGTCGTCATGTTTGTCACACTCGGACTAACGGTGTTTGTCGATCTTATTACCGCCGTCGCCGTCGGCCTCATCCTCGCCGGATTTGTCACCGCACAATGGATGGAAGCAGAAGAACTGAAAGGGATAACCAGTCTGGGCCTACCGCAGGACGGCGATGATTTCTCTGACGATGAACGCAAAATTTTGGAGAACGCCGCAGGGCAAATTCTTATCATTGAGTTGCGCGGACGGTTTTCCTACGCCTCGGCGCGCGAACTTGTGAAACGCGGCGGCGCGATTGGCGATGCGAAGGTCATCGTCCTTGATTTTACCCATGCAACGAGCATCGACACAACAGCGGCGTTCGCCGTCACAGAGCTTATCACTGCAATTAAGGACGCCGACCGGACATGCTTGGTCGCTGGCTTATCCGGCCCCTCGCATCAGACATTAACTTCAATCGGCGCCCTGAGGGCGTTGGAAAACGCCTCAATGAAACCGACTCGGCAGGCAGCCATACGATGTGCGTCCGATTTGATTGCGTAGTTATTTTTCAATAGAGGATGACCTCAACAATCATTCCGGCTTTCGCGCATTTGCCCGCGCAACCACGGGCAGGTGAATGATCCGAAAGACAACTGTGCAACGATCTCTGATGAGCTTTCGCACCGCGTCCTGATACCCGGTGCGAAACGGCCTTCTTCGCCGCCCACCCCCGCCTGCCGGGAAAGTGGTGCGAGGCGGAGCATGGAGGCGAAAATGCACGATCAAACTACTACCGATGAGCTTGACGATGGCGCCCTCCCGGCGGTGAGGCCGCAAACACTGCCGCCAGTGAGAGACCCCGGATATATGTTGCTTGCCCTTGCAGCATACAACGCAGGGACTTTGCACGGGGCTTGGATCGTCGTCACTGATGCCAGCGAAATTTGGAAAGCCGTAAAAGCCGTGCTGGCGGCGAGCCCGGAACCCTTTGCGGAAGAATGGCGATTCACGACTATGAGGGTTTTGAAGACGCAGAAATTTCCGAATATGCGAGCTATGATCGTGTCCGCACGATTGCTAAGTTTATTTCAGAGCACGGAGGTTTAGGCGGGAAAATGCTGGAGCAATTCGGGCAGGATTCGGACGAGGCGCGCGCTTAAAGCCTCTTATGGTCGCGGCGGCGGCGCGGCGGCCGTTCGGCTCACCGAGATGACGCTCGGGTTTGACGCGGAGAGATTTGGCGTGCGTGCCGCTGCAGGCATTAAGGCGAGAAAAACGCTCCAAGAAACGATCGCCAAATAGAACACGCTCGTTCGGCCGCTCGCGACCGCGGACACAAATATCTTATTTTTTTCACTCGCTGGACAAGGCGAAACATTGGGCGCGGCGAACGTCCGCACAATCGATGCGTATACGAAGTTTCAGGCCAGTCCGGAATTTTCTGTCTCTAAGACCGTGCTGCTCGCGGAGAGCCATGACGCGCTCGTTGACGCGCTTGTTGACAGTTATGACGGCGTGCGCGACGATGACCAGCTGGCGTTGTTCAGATGCGTATTCATGAATCCGTTCTGGGTCGATCCCGCGACTTACGCCCGGCTCACGCCGATATTCGTAGCGGTGCTCGATAAATTTTCTCTGTGAGGACTGAAAGATGGTAACGTCTGCGGAACAAATCCGGAGATATAAAGTATTGGCGCTATTCAGTTTTGGGTTCCGGCCATTCTTTCTTGCGGGTGCGATTACGGCCGCCGCCGTTCCGTTTTTGACCGCGCTTGCGCTCAGCGGCGTTTGGAATGTGAAACTCGCTAACGGCGTTCTGGCCTGGCACGCCCATGAGATGGTCTATGGATATCTCAGCGCAATTATCGCCGGGTTCATCCTGACCGCCGTGCCGAACTGGACCGGCCGGCTGCCCATTACAGGCAAGCATTTGGCCGTTTTCGCAGCGCTTTGGCTCGCCGGGCGCGTGGCCATGGCGACTTTGGACGGGCCCGTCGGTTGGGGCGCCGCGCTGATCGATGGCTCCTTCTTGTTTTTGCTTGATCTAGTGTTGTGGCGCGAGGTTTTTGCGGGCAAGAACTGGCGAAACGCACCAGTCTGTATCCTGATTTTTCTTCTCGCTGTTGGAAATGCAATCTGGCATTTCAATATTCTGCACGGTTCCGGCGGTGTTTTCAGCCTTCACTTTGGAATCGCCGTTGTTGCTATATTGTTTGCGCTGATCGGCGGGCGCATAACGCCAAGCTTTACGCGGAATTGGCTGGCGAAGTCGGGCCGGGCAGCGACAATCGCGCCGTTCGCCGTGTTCGACAAAATAGCGATCGGCGTGCTTGTTGCCGGTCTCTTTTTGTGGCTGACTGCGCCTGCCCAAACAGTCACGGGATTTGCGCTCCTTATTGCAGGGTTGATGCATTTCTTGCGCCTGGGTCGTTGGCGAAGCTGGCGGACCCTTGGCGAGCCGCTCGTCCTCATATTGCATATTGGATATTTCTGGCTGGCCTTGTCGATCATGCTGCTGGGGATTTCTGTTTTGGCGCCGGCGACGGTGCCAGGCACTAGCGCGCTTCATGCTTTAACCGCCGGCGCCATGGGCGTCATGACCCTGGGCGTGATGACGCGGGCGACGCTGGGGCATACCGGACGTCCGTTGGCCGCCGATGTATCGACGATCGCGATCTACGCATTGGTCAACCTAGGCGCCGCCTTGCGTGTCGCCGCGCCATTTTTGCCGGCCCCTTATGCGCAAGTCACTTTGTTAGCGAGCCTGGTTTGGGGCGGCGCATTTGCAGTTTTCGCGATCATCTACGGTCGTTACTTGCTTGCGCCGCGCCTGCGCGGAGCCTGAAGGACCGCAGATAAATCTTTAAGAGATCCTGGTTTTCGGTTGCGGTGGAATGCCATGCGGCAGGGCGCCGCGTTGCCGGCCGTCGCGCATCAGATTTAGCATATCTTGTGATGGGGGGCGGTATGGTCTCAACATATTGTGGATTTATCAAAAGGAATTGAGAGATGCTGGATATCGTTTCGGAGCCGTCTGATGCGCCCGTAGGGCATGTGGCAGAGCCGACTGCAGTCAATGTGAAGCCGACAATAGAGGAATATCTAGGCCATCTTGATTGGCGTATTAAGGCGAACGCCAATCAGGGATACTCGCTTGGCGGATTGATCCTGAACACCTCCGGCAAAGTGACAGCCAATTACTGGCTTGATCACGTTTACCCTCCCACGATAGGCGAGGCGCACCGAAGCGGCGACATCCACATCCATGATCTCGATATGCTGGCGGGCTATTGCGCTGGCTGGTCCTTGCGCAACCTATTAACCGAAGGGTTCAACGGGGTTTCGGGCAAGATCGAAGCGGGTCCGCCAAATCACTTCACCAGCGCGCTCGGACAGATCGTTAATTTTCTCGGCGCATTACAAAATGAGTGGGCGGGCGCGCAGGCGCTCTCTTCGTTCGACACCTATCTCGCGCCCTATGTCCGAACCGACCGATTGACTTATCCGCAGATTGTGCAGGCGATGCAGGAGTTTGTCTTTAACCTGAATGTGCCATCGCGTTGGGGAACGCAGACGCCGTTCACCAATCTCACTTTTGATTGGGTGTGCCCGGAAGATTTGCTTGAACAGAAACCGTTGATCGGAGGCGAGGAGACCGATTTCGCCTATGGCGATCTTCAGGCGGAGATGGATCTAATCAATCGGGCCTTCATTGAAGTCATGACCAGAGGCGATGCAAAAGGCCGTGTCTTCACGTTTCCCATCCCCACTTATAACATTACGAAAGATTTTCCGTGGGAGTCCGAAAACGCAGACCGACTTTTCGACATGACGGCAAAATATGGGCTGCCGTATTTTCAGAATTTTCTGAATTCGGAGATGGAGCCAGGACAAATCCGCTCCATGTGTTGTCGTTTGCAGCTTGATCTGCGGGAATTGCTGAAACGCGGCAATGGTCTTTTTGGCTCGGCCGAACAGACTGGATCGCTCGGCGTCGTCACGGTGAATTGCGCACGGCTCGGCTATCTACATGCAGGCGATGAAGCAGCGCTGATAACGGCGCTGGATCGCCTCCTGGAGCTTGGCCGCGACAGTCTCGAAATCAAGCGAACGCTCGTTCAAAAATTAATGGACGGCGGCCTTTATCCGTACACCAAACGCTATCTTGGCACATTACGCAATCACTTTTCGACGCTGGGCGTGAACGGCGTCAATGAGATGATCCGCAACTTTACAGACGATGCGGAAGACATCACGTCGCCTTTTGGCGAAGCGATGGCGATCCGGCTGCTTGATCATATTCGATCACGCATGCTCGAGTACCAGGAAGAAACCGGTCACATGTACAACCTTGAAGCGACGCCCGCAGAGGGGACGACTTATCGTTTCGCTAAGGAAGACAAGGCACGGTATCCCGATATTTTTCAGGCGGGCAGCGAAACGGCGTCTTATTACACCAACTCTTCCCAGCTTCCTGTCGGATTCACTGACGATCCGTTCGAAGCGCTGGCGCGCCAGGACGTTCTGCAAATGAAATACACCGGCGGCACGGTGCTTCATCTCTATATGAATGAAAGACTCTCAAGCGCTGACGCCTGCCGCGAGCTTGTGCGCCGCAGCCTTTCAAGGCACCGCCTGCCTTATGTCACGGTGACGCCGACATTTTCCATTTGCCCCCATCATGGTTACCTCGCCGGCGAACAACAGTTTTGCCCAAATTGCGATGATGAAGCGCGTGCGGAGGGAAGATATGACGAAGCCGGACGACAGGCCTGCGAGATTTGGACCCGGGTGATGGGTTATCACCGCCCGGTATCCGCCTATAATCCGGGCAAGAAGTCAGAGCATGAGGAGCGCACGCATTTCGTTGAAGATCGCGCGCGCTTGCATGCGGCATGAACGCAGATAGTGATCCGGCGGCGCGCCTTCGCATAGGAGGATATCAGCCCTTTACGACGGTTGATTATCCAGGCGCGCTGGCCGCTGTCGTTTTTTGTCAGGGTTGCCCCTTACGCTGCGTTTATTGTCATAATCGTGACTTGCTGCCGGCGCGCGGAGCGACCCGAATTGAATGGCGCGAAGTGCATGCGCATCTCGCGCGGCGCAAGGGCCTGCTTGACGCTGTTGTGTTTTCGGGTGGAGAGCCGTTGATGCAGGCTGCGCTCTTTCCCGCAATGACTGCCGCTAAGAGCCTTGGCTATCGGATTGGGCTACATACTTCCGGCATCGCGCCGGATCGAGTGCGAGAGATTCTTCCTCTTCTTGACTGGGTGGGCTTCGACGTAAAGGCGCCATTTGACCAATACGAAGTCATTACAGGCATCGAGGGATCAGGAAGAAAAGCGCGGCGTTCTCTGGAAATATTGATGGAGTCCGGAATTGATGTCGAAATCCGCACGACTGTCTGGCCTGGCGCCGCCGACCGGAATTCTATCCGCCAGATTGGGGAAGTGCTCTCGCGCATTGGCGTATGGAAATACGTTCTGCAAGAGGCGCGTGATCCCTTCACAAATGCGCCTATGGGAAGCGATGCGTTTGCCGATTCAGCGTTAGTAAACGCGCTAAGGGAGAAATTTACGGAATTTACGACCCGCCGCGCTGTCAGTTGACGTTTCGGAATGTCATGTGCGGAATATTTACGCGGGATTGAAAATGCTGTTTGGTTCGAGCGCTTCTTTCAGTTTACGCTTCAATTCGATTTCTACGGCGTTGCGGGAAAAGATGAGATAGTCGCACTTTTCCAGCCCTATACCGTGTTTGGCTGAGATTGATCCGCCGAGTTCTGTTAACGGCGCATAAACGATCTGTTCAATGCTTTTGTGGGTATCATCGCAACCGTCGCCAACAGGTAGGACGAGGTGGATGTTGCCGTCGCCAAGATGGCCAAAGACCACAATTCCGCCAGCGTCCCTTTTGGAATCGATCGGCCCACTTTGAATCCGTCGCCCGCCAAAAACGACGTTTTGTGTCAGCGCAAGATTTGTAATCTCCTCTTGAAAGCGCGCACCTTGTGCGCCATATTGTATGACAGTTATATGACATTGTGGCGTGAGAAGGCTCGTGAGCTACAAATAATGCCGCAAGAACAATGTATTAGTGGTGTACCGAAATGGCCGTATCAACTCATATCTATAACGTTGCAGGTGCAAGCGTCAACTTTGGCCCGAAAACCCGCACAGCAATTTTCTATATGATTATCGGCTTCGTCGCGATCGCCATTTCGGTGCCTGCCGCAATCGCAACGGCTGATATCGGCATTTTTGAAGAATGTTTCGCCGCCGCTGATGTCTGCGCAGGCGGTTAACCGCGTAGATTGAATGCACGGATAGCATGGTCATGAATTTGTGACGGCAAGTCACGCGTCTTGCGCTCTGCGGGCGAACGCCGCCGCCCATGCAAAAGAATATTAGCATTGGGATCTCTAACGGATGGATAGCTTTGGGTGTGTAAGTCTCTGCGAGGAGCTGTTCAGCGTTTCTGTTTAGCAGTGGCTTGTCCGTCATCAAACAAATGGCACAGTGTTGAGTTTGATCTAGGTGATAGCCAGGTTCATTTGTGGTTTCACTTTAAGCGGCCGCCTTGCGATGTTGCCAGCGCCATTTCTCGAATGTTTTTAGTTTGATCCTTTCTCTTTTCAGTAAAATGGCCTGGCCACGCCCAAAGCAGACGTTGCGGGCGTGAGGTTATTCAAGCTCTCATGATAGGCGCTGCGGGCGCCGCCGCCGGGCAAAATGAGACTGGTGCGGCTAGGAGGACTATCGTGTGCTGGCGCTTGAGCCGTCATAGGTCTTTATCAGAGCGAACAGGTTCGTCGGTTTCTATAAGGGCGCCGCGCACAAGCCAGCGATAGGCGTGCTCTTTCACACTTTTCGGCGACGACAGCCCCATGCGGTCGATCGCGCTGAGATGGGGTTCCGGCGCCGCGCCGCCGCTTGCGCCGTGCAAAGCCAGCCGCGCCAGTTTCCGTTTTGATGATGCCGCCTGCTTGAGCCGATCAAGGGCGGGCAAGAGCCGCTGTTCGTCTTTGGTGAAATCGCAGCCAAAGGGAAAGGCAGGCAATAGTCCGTTGTGACGGGCCTGACCGAGCGCCGCTTGAATCCGCACCGGCGTATTCTCGCAATACATTTTTGGGATATTGAAGTCGCGTGCAATCTTTCCTGCGCTCTTTGCTTTTTCAAGCAACGCACCTTGAAAACGCGAATCCGTAATCGCCAGCAACGCAGCAACGACATCAGCGTCGCTCTTTCCGCGCAAATCCGCGACGCCGTATTCAGTGATAATGATATCGCGCATATGGCGGGGGATTGTTGTGTGTCCGTATGACCAAACGACATTGGAAACGGTTTCGCCGCCGGTCTGGCGCGTTGCGTTGAGCGTGATGATTGAGCGGGCGCCGTCCAGGGCGAAGGCCTGCTGAACGAACTCAAATTGGCCGCCGACGCCGCTGACAACTTGTCCGTCTTCGGTCCCGTCGGAGATAACGGCGCCCATCAGCGTTGCTATCATGGCGTTATTGATAAACCGCGCATGGGTGCGTTGGCGGCGGCGTTCTTCAACGCCGCCGTAAAGCGAGTTGGTGAAACTGACCGGAGTCATGACAAACCGGGCGCGTTCATTCTTCGGCATGTCGCGCAGGGTTTTGTAAAAGCCGCGCGATTCAACAAAAAATCCGGCATGAATGATTGCGCCATCTACTTCACGCTTCAAAACGCCTGCTTTTTCTAGTTGCAGAAATCCATCGACCAACATTTCGCTGCATCCATATAGGCCCTGGTCGAAGGGTTTATCCTCGCAAGGCCTCGGCGCCTCGTCACTGTTTTGAATGGCGCGGACCAGCGACTTGAATTCAGTGTTTTTGCGATGACGCAGGATCAGCCCATAGCTGACCGCATCGCCGACCGATCCAATCCCAATTTGCAAGGTACCGCCATCAGCGACGAGCCGCGCCGTGTGGAGGCCAATAGCATGTTCTGCAAGGCTAACCGGGCGTTTCGGCGCGGAGAATAACTCAAAATCTGTTTCCGGGCTGTCGAGGATAACGTCAAAATGGTTCTCTTCGACAAGCGCCTTTTCGCCGATCATGTAAGGGAGTTGGCTGTTAATCTGACCCGCAAAAATAAAATCTGCGCGCCCATCCTTGCGTGCATCAAGAAGATCGGGCGTGATGTCCGGATTGCAACTCAGGCTTAATCGACTGTCGTCATCGTCGCTGGCGACAAGCTGGGCGATGACATTAACGCCGCGATCAAGAATATATTGAAAAGCATCTGTGTAGTTGGCGGAAATATAATTCTGCTGCGCTCGCGCAACCCCGAGCCAGCGACCAGCGAGGAAGAAAAATTCATCAATCTCAATATTGGCGGGCAGCGATCCGTCGCGCAGCATCGCGGCATAGGCGAGTGGCGGGTAATCACCGAACAACCGATTGAGTGCGGGTTCTAAAAAGCGCTTTTCCAACTCGCTTCTGGGATGCGGTTTTTCCAGCGTGAGCGCCGTAAATATTCTCAAATGAATGGAGGGGTCAGCGGTGGCTCTTTTAACCAGTGCATTGGCGATGTGATTTGCTTTTCCAAGCCCCAGCGGCATGGCAAGGACAATGGATTTGCCGACTTTCTCTATTATTGCGTCGGCAATCACGTCTGCATCTTTGTACCGGGCGGGCATCGTTGCCACCTCAGGCCAGATCCCGCCAGCCGGCGTCCGGCGTGAACCGGGGTCCATGGTTTTCCGCCAGTTTTTCCTGAGCGCCAATAATTTCTTCTATGCCGCGCGTTTTAGCGTAATGCATCGGGCCGCCGCGGAAGGGGGCAAAGCCAGTGCCGAATATGATGGCGCCGTCCAGAATGTCGTGATCTTCAATCACGCCAGTCCGAAGACAGCTCACACAGGCATTAGTCAAGGGAAGGATCAACCGGTCAATCATGCCGTCCTGAATTTCACCGTCGCTGGCTTTGTGGGCGTTACCGTCCTTCCATTCGTATAGACCCTTTCCCGTTTTGCGGCCAAGGTCTCCATTTTCGACTTTCTTGCGGAACCAATCCGGTATCTCAGCCATCGGCGTATCGAGGGAAGATTGCAGCATCTCGGCGACATCAAGGCAGATATCGAGGCCGACCTGATCGGCGAGTTCCACAGGCCCCATGGGCATGCCGAATTTTTCTGCAGCTTTGTCGATGGTTACTTTATCAACGCCTTCATCGATCATCACCAGCGCTTCCATCAGATAGGGCATCAACGCGCGGTTGACGAGGAAGCCAGGCGCGCTTGCCACCGGCGCCGGAAGCTTGTCGATGGCGCCGGTGAATTTGCGCACAGTTTCAAGTGTTTCATCGCTGGTGTTATCGTGGTGGACAATTTCAATCACGTCCATGCGCGAGGCCGGATTGAAAAAGTGCAAGCCGACAAAGCGCGCCGGGTCTGTAAGCTCTGCGGCCAGTTTTTCCAGTGGAATGCTGGATGTATTGGTGGCGAGGATCGCGCCATCTTTCATTTTTGCTTCGAGGTCACCGTAGATTTTACGTTTGAGATCAAGTTTTTCGGGCGCTGCCTCTATAATTAGATCCGCGCGCGCTGCGCCTGCGCCCTCCGGGTCAGGGATCAGCCGGTCGAGGGCGTCGCGCGTTTCGATACTGGACAAGTGCCTGGCTTCGCAAAGTTTTGCGGTGCGTTTGACTGCGCCCGCAATTGGTTTTAGCGCCACATCGCCAAGGGTCACCGTGTAGCCTTTGATTGCGCACCAACCGGCGATATCGCCGCCCATGGCGCCCGCGCCGATGACGTGAACATGGTTGATTGAAGACTCGCTCTTGCCCGCAAGGTTTTTAAGTTTCTCACGCAGAAAATAAACCCGGATGAGATTTTGTGCGGTGTCGCTGACCATCAGTTTTGCGAAAGAATCGATTTCCGCCTTTTTCATCGCTCCCACATCACCGCCATGCTCGCGCCAAAGTCTGATCAAGGCGTAGGGCGCCGGGTAATGTTCTCGTGGGGCACGGTCAGCGGCTTTTGATTCCATTTGCCGGGCGGCGAAAGCGCGGCCCGGTCCCGTCGCCAGGGCAGCATCCTTCAGATCATGTTCAGGTTTTTTGATCTTCCCCGCAATAGCCGCCGCGACGGCGTTGTTAACATGACGTTCCTCAATCACGGCATCAGCGATTCCGAGTTTTTTCGCCTTGCCGGTGTGGACGGTCTTGCCCGTCAGCATCATGGTCATGGCCTCGACCGGATCGATCAACTGCGTCAGGCGCACAGTGCCGCCAAGTCCCGGATGCAGGCCAAGAAGAATTTCAGGAAAACCAAATGTCGCGCCGTCAATGGCGAGGCGATAATCACAAGCAAGCGCGACTTCAAAACCGCCGCCGAGACAATATCCGTGAACCACCGCAATGGTAGGAAACTTCAGCGCGGCGAGCCGGTCGGTGATGGCGTTCGCCCGTGTCATGCGCTCGCGCACGGCGTCCTCATCTACAGCACCGCGAAAATCGCGCACATCGGCCCCGGCGATGAAGCCGGACTTCTTGGCCGAACGGATCACCAGCCCCTTTGGCGGGTTTTCTTCCAGATGCGCCAGCATATCGTTGAATTCGCTCATACCGTCATCGGACAGCGTATTGGCGCTGGCGCCCGCGAGGTCGAATATCAGCCAGGCGACATTTTTGCCGTCGCGGCTCAACCGCCAATGCTCGCCCTGCTTTTCAGACTTCCCGTCGGGGCCGAGTTCAAGCCGGCGGTCTTCAAGGGCGGTGAGGATTTTTCCCGTCATATTCGTTATCCTCCTTATACCGCTTCAATTAACATGGCGCCGCCCTGGCCGCCGCCGATACATTCGGTGGCGATGCCCCGTTTGGCGTCGCGCCGTTGCATGGCGTTGACAAGGTGCAGGACAATGCGGTTGCCGCTTGTGCCGACCGGATGGCCGAGACTGATGGCGCCGCCATCAACATTTAGCTTTGTGTGATCGATATGACCGATCGCGCCGTCGCGGCCGAGCGCCGTCGTGCAGAACTCTTCATCTTCAAACGCCGCAAGACAGCCCAATACTTGCGCCGCGAACGCTTCGTTCAGTTCCCACAGATCAATGTCATGAACGCCTAAATCGTGACGTTTAAATAACGCATTCGTGCACAGAACAGGGCCCAGTCCCATGATGGACGGATCAAGCGCTGCCCAGGCGCTGCCGGCAATCACCGCTTTGGGCTCCAGCCCATGTTCCTTCACGGCTTGTTCTGAAGCAAGGATCACCCAGGAGGCGCCGTCGGTAATTTGCGAGCTGTTTCCTGCTGTCACCTGCCCATAGGGTTTTTCAAACACGGGCGATAATTTGGCGAGCTTTTCAACCGAGCTGTCCGGACGCACGCCATCGTCTTTTTTGTAGACTTCCCCGTCACGCGCAAACAGCGGAACGACTTCATTATCGAGAAGACCTTCTTCCTGCGCATTGGTGAGACGTAGATGACTGCCGACAGCATATTGGTCAGCTTGTTCACGGGTGATATCGAACATCTGCGCGACCACCTCCGCGGTTTGGCCCATGCTCAGATCGGTGATCGGATCGGTGAGACCGCGCTCAAGTCCGATGACTGGGTTTAACAAGGCCGGACGGATGCCGGCAGCCGCCTTCGCCTTATCGACGGGTCCCTTTGCGGCGGCGAATTCGGCGAACCATTCCACCGCCTCATGGCGATAAACCAGTGGCGCGTGGCTCAACGCCTCGGTTCCGCCAGCGAGAATGAGGTCACTGTCGCCGTCGCTAATATACTTATACGCTGTATCGATGGACTGCATGCCGGAGCCGCAATTGATCTGGACCGTGAAAGCGACCATCGCCTCGCCCATGCCGAGACGCAGGACCGCGACCCGCGCGGGGTTCATTTCGTCGGCAATGACATTGACGCATCCAAGAATGACCTGATCGAACGCATCGCGCGCGAAAGGCTGGCGCATCAGTAAGGGCCGCCCGCATTGCACCGCCAGATCGACCGGCGTGAACGGACCGGGGCCGCCGCGCGCTTTCAAAAACGGCGTCCGTGCGCCATCAACGACATAAACCGGGCGGTGCGTGTTTTTTTTGCTCATTCGGCGGCCTGTTTATGCGTCGGCTTTGGCTGCTGTGTGTTTTTGTCAGTTTCCGGATACCCTTCATCGTCCGTTTCATGCCGGGCGAAGGCGTCAGCAGGGAAACTGTCGACGGCGATGACTTTTTCGATCGCTTCCACCGCGGTTTCCATGCGCGACGCTTCCGCGGCGGTGATCAATCCCGCCTCGCGCGCGTCACGCCAATAGTCAAAGCCGCCCTGGTTCATTTTTTCGCGGACAGGCTCTGTTTCGTGAACGAGATCAAAGGCGCGTTCGAGCCGCGCAACGCCGTCATCACCAAATCCGCGATCAACATTCTCGGTCAGCCGGTCGCGCGTCGCCGACGGCGCCATCAATAACGCGCCAACTTCAAGGGTCAGCGCATCGGGCGCGCCGCCGTTGCGGCTCGGCAAGGTGATAAACCGCAAGAACCCCGCGACGAACCGGTTCGGCAGATTGGCGAGGACTTCGTCGAGATGGCGCTCAATTGCCGCGAAGCCTTCCAGCATGCACCAGCGTATTACCGGAAAGTCCGCTTCCTGACGGCCCTCATCTTCCCATCGCTTGAGGACGGCGGATAAAAGATAAAGCTCGGACAAGATATCGCCAAGGCGGGCGGACAACATCTCCTTGCGTTTCAAGGCGCCGCCCAGCGTCAACAGCGCCATATCAGCGGTAATCGCGAAGCTTGCGGCGTATCGTGAGAGCTGGCGGTAATAAGGCGTCGCTTTGCTGGCGTCCGGCGCTGGCGCAAACCGTCCGCCGGTCCAGTTACGGCCCCATGCGCGGAACACGGTTTTCGTCGAGTGCCAGACATGCGCCCAGAACGCCTTGTCGAATGCGTCGAGGGCCTTGTCTTTGTCGCTTTCCTCAAGCGCCAGCATTTCATCGAGAACGTGAGGGTGGCAGCGGATCGCGCCCTGACCGAATATGATCAGATTGCGAGTCAGAATATTGGCGCCTTCGACCGTGATGCCGACCGGCACGGCGCGGTAGATATTGCCAAGATAATTCAACGGCCCATCGATTACTGCCTTGCCAGAGTGGACATCCATGGCGTCATTGACCGATTCGCGCATGCGGTAGGTAGCGTTGGATTTCATGATGCTGGAAATCACGGCGAGCTTGCGCCCCTCGTCGAGACCGGCGCAGGTTAGACGGCGCGCAGCGTCAAGGAGATAAGCGCGGCCGGCCAGCATGCCGAGGCGGCGGCCAACGCCCTCAACTTTACCGATCGGAATGCCAAATTGCTGGCGGATGCGCGCGTATGAACCCGTCGTTCGAGCACAAAAAGCTGCGGCTGCCGCCGATTGGGAGGGCAGGGAGATACCGCGACCGGCGGCGAGGGCGCCCATCAACATTGCCCAGCCCTTGCCGGCATATTCTTTGCCGCCAACGATATGATCCATCGGTATAAAGACGTCTTCGCCCCAATTTGGTCCATTCTGGAACATCTGATAGGAGGCGAGGTGGCGCCGTCCGATCGAAACGCCTTCAATATCTGTCGGAACCAACGCGACGGTAATGCCGATATCTTCGCGCCCGCCAAGGTGGCCGTCAGGGTCGCGCAGTTTGAAAGCGAGCCCCAATACCGTGCAGACAGGTCCAAGCGTAATGTAGCGTTTGTGCCAGTTCAGCTTAACGCCAAGAACTTTTTCGCCGCGCCAGTTTCCTTCGCAGACAACGCCCGTATCGGTCATCGCCGAGGCGTCCGAGCCCGCATCGGGGCTGGTCAGCCCGAAAGCGGGAATTTCGCGGCCGTCCGCAAGACGCGGCAGCCAGTATTCGCGTTGTTCCTGCGTGCCATATTGCATCAATAACTCCCCTGGTCCGAGGGAGTTCGGCACCATCACCGTCACCGCGGCCGTCGCCGAGCGTGTCGAGATTCGCCGGATAACTTCCGAATGGCCGAAGGCGGTAAATCCGAGCCCGCCATATTTTTTCGGGATAATCATGCCGAAGAAATTATTGCTCTTCAGGAAAGCCCAGACATCTTCCGGCAGATCGCCAAGGATCCAGTTGATCTGCCAATCGTCCACCATCTCGCACAGCTCGGTCACCGGCCCGTCCATGAACGCCTGTTCTTCAGCGGAAAGTTTGGCGGGCGCTGTGTCGAGTAATTTTCGCCAGTCGGGATTGCCGGTAAAGAGTTCAGCATCGAGCCAGACTTCTCCGGCTTCCAGCGCTTCGCGTTCCGTTTGCGACATGGACGGCAACACGCCTTGCGCCCATTTGAAAATCGGTTTTGTCAGGAGCGACTTTCGAATTGATCTCAACGCCATGGTTTGCTCCTCTTTTATCTCTTTTGATAAATACTATGCTGCTCTTTGAATAGTACAGACGCAATCGCTTTCGGCTTTAATCGTGGGATATTTGACCAATCTCTAAGCAATGTGATTACGAAAACGGGCCTATTTAAAAAAGGCCCTTTTTGAAAATCATCCGTCAGTAAGAAAGTTCCCGCCGCCGTAGATATTAATTTAAGAGAGCTCCGCTGCTTGGATCTGTACGGCTGGGGACTGACGGACAGGCCAGGCCTCCCTTAATCACGTCATACCGAAGGCGCTACGGTCCTGAGTTCGTCGCTGAAGGCTTCCAGAAATGGCTGACCAAAGTCGGTGTGAAGCCGATCCGCATCTATTCAGGTTCACCGTGGGAGAATGGTTACGATGAAGGTTTCAACGGTACGCTACGTCATGAACTGCTGAATGGTTCTCGACACTCGACCACCAAAACTGTCATCGGCAAGTGGTTAAGGCAATCCAATCATTTTCGTCTGCATCAGGCCCTAAATACGCGACCGCCTGTGGCCGAAACCCTGTCAAAAAAGCGGTATATAGCCATGAGGCGGGACACAGATAGTTACAAAAGTACACTATTAAATCTGAGTGATGGCAAAAAAAGCGGGTCCAAATTGGGTCCAAAACGTCATTAATGCAAGTGTTGGATCGCAATGCATTCAAGCGTTGGCGCCGTTTAGAACAGAAGCCGATAACGGTGTTTAATCAGTTTCGACGGCGGCCTGTTAACTGATAAATTGTCCCGCTCAACGCCGTTTTTTGGCATCGGGAATGACGGCGGTACAAACCTTGAATTGGCCGGACCCCTTACCATATTTTTCTTGTCATAATTTTGCGATTGGAAGTTAAAATGGCGGGCGGTTGGACGCGCGATGGCGCAGTACAAGATCAGATCGACGATACGGTGAGCGACGCCGTTAAAAGCGCCCGGTCGAAATTACCAACCGGCGAGAGCGCCGAATTTTGTGCGGAATGCGGCGAAGAAATACCTGAGGCGCGCCGCCAAGCGTTGCCGGGCGCCAGAACTTGTGTGCAGTGCCAGTCGCTGCGCGATGAGCAAAAAATCAGCACAGGCATCAACCGTCGAGGTAGCAAGGACGGCCAGCTTCGATAGTGGCGTTATGTTTGCGCCGTGCGAACTGCTTGATGGCATCGTTGTCACCCGGTGCAGGCGCAAAAAGCCGCATTTACATTGTCTATTTCTACCCTTAAAGAGGTATCAGATATATATCTATTAGAAATGGACCAGACCGGAGATGTCAGGAACACCAGAATCGCGTCGCGCGAAAGCAATATCAGACGTCGTTGACAGGACAAGTATCGATGAAGATATGATCGAAGTACTGGTCCACGCGTTTTATCAAAAAGTCCGTACAGATTCGCTGCTCGGACCCGTATTTGCGGCACGAATAGAGGAATGGGACGCCCACCTTGAGCGGATGTGCGCTTTCTGGTCATCGGTAGCGCTGATGTCCGGCCGATATCATGGCCGACCGATGGAAAAACACGCGCCGCTCCCCATTGACGCCGCACATTTCGATCGATGGCTCGCTTTGTTTGAAGAAACCGCCGGAGAGATATGTCCTCCCGCCGCCGCCGCACATTTCATAGAGCGCGCTCGCCTTATAGCCGCAAGTCTCGAAATGGGTATTGCCGGGCAGCACGGCATTATTCTTGGCAAAAGCGAGCGATTTCATTTGACTAAATCAGACGTTGCCATCCAAGGAACTTTAAAATGAATGTCGAAATTGACCACGAGCAACTCAGAAGTAAGCCCATTGGTGAAATTGCCGCTGCATTGCCAGGGGCAACGGCAATATTCAGGAAATTTAATCTGGATTTCTGTTGCGGCGGCGACATCGCGCTCGGCGATGCGACGTCCAAACGCGGCCTTGAATTCAGCGAAGTGGCGCAAGCATTGGCGGCGATTGACCCGGAAGGCCAAACGAGCGCCCCCACTGAAACCGAAGCCCTGATTGATCACATTTTGTCGCGCTATCACGAAACTCATCGGCGCGAACTGCCGGAACTGGTCCGGCTCGCGCGCAAGGTGGAAAAGGTTCACCATCTGCATCCAAAGGCGCCGCATGGGCTAGCAGACTTGTTGGAAGCAATGATCGGTGAGCTCGAAGTTCACATGAAAAAAGAGGAGTTGATCCTTTTTCCAGCGATGCAGCGCCAAGGTTCAGGCAAGTTCGACGCGCCGATCACGCAAATGCGCCACGACCATGACGATCATGGACAGTATCTTCGTCAGATTGAAAAACTGACCGAAAACTTTCAGTTGCCCGACGGCGCGTGCCGCACCTGGCAGGCGTTGTACAAAGGCGCTGAAAAACTCGTGGATGATTTGACGGAGCACGTACACCTTGAAAACAACGTATTGTTTCCAAGGTTTGAGACAAAAGCACTCGGTTAATGCTGTAAAGAATACAAAGGCAGGTCAGCCGGCTTGAAGTAATTTCTTTAGCCCACGCTCGGCGGCAAGATCGGCCAGCGTATACTGATCGAGCGTTTTGAGATAAGCGCCCAGCGCCTCGTCGAGAATACTCGCCAGTTTGCATCGACCGCTGATCACACATTGATTGGATTCGGGGGCGAAACACTCCACCAGCCGGAAATCTTCTTCTGTTGAACGAATCACATCGCCAATGCCAATTTTAGCGGGTTCTTTCGCCAAGCGGATGCCGCCGCCGCGACCGCGCACGGTTTCGATGTATCCCGAGAGGCCGAGTTCGTGCGTCACTTTCATCAAGTGGTTTTTTGAAATGCTATAGTGATCAGCTATTTCCTGGATTGTGGAAAGGTTGTCCTGATTGATTGCGAGGTACATGAGGACACGCAAGGCATAATCACTGTAAACGGTTAATCGCATCTGCTTGTCCGATATTGTTATATTGACCATACATCTTTAACCGAATTTTACGATAACGTCACCTGATCCCGCGCTTTCCAAGTCTTGCCATGCGCTGTCAGACGATTGGCGGTTTTCAGCGGCTAAAATCAATCCTTACTAGCTCAGGATTGCGCATGCACGATGATGAACGCGATGGCGGTCATGCCGAACGCCAGCAAGATTGGAATAATCGTGATCTGCAAAAGCGCATCGCGGCCGGACAGTGTGCCGGTATAAGTTGATATTTCCCGGTCCATGAATGCTGCAAAATCGTTGCGGCGCGGGGGCCCGTTGTTTATGTGCTTGCGCCCCAACGCAGACAAAGTAATTGGAATGCCGGCATACATGGCGAGAAAGAACGCAGAAATAGCTACCATGAACACGGCTTCGCCGTCGGACTTCACGGCCATCCACAATGAAAAGAGCATCCAGACATAAGCTCCGAAAACATACATGAAAACCCGCGGATGAATTTCCGTTGCGGGCGCGGTGCGGCCCGGATCAACTTGCGGTCGTAGATCGCTCGTGGCCGCTAATGGCGCTGGATCGGGTGTGTCCGGTGTGTGATCATCATCGTTGGCGCGTGCTTCGGGTTGCTCATAGAGGTTGAATTTAAGACTACGCGCAATGCCTTCGGCCTTGGCGACGAATTCAGCCGCCGCGCGCGGCGGGCAAGTATCGTGCGCCGTTTCTCGCCAGAGACCAAGCCAAAGATCGAAGTGCTCCGGACGGATCGCTGTGTGCTGCTTATGGGCCAAAATCGGATTGTCGTGATAGCGGCCCGTGTCGAGCAGTACGCTAGTCCAGTAATCCTGCATTTTCGCGAGATAGGTGGGCCACCGGTCGCCGATCGCAACTTCCAATACAGGGCCAAGAACCTGATGCCGCCGGGCTCGCGCGTAAAACTCCCGGACAACTTTTCCCACCATCGCTTCATCAATTTCCGTAGTGGATGACCGGAGACTATGTGCTGCGTGAGTGTTCAATTCCATGCACTCCAATAAGATGTATTAGAAATACATATTAAAAGCATATGGAAATAAAAAGCAACATCTAAGATATATCTTTTGCGTGTTGGTATGGCGCGCTAAGCCGTAAACCCGAGAAGGCATACGTGAAATTGACCCGGCAATCACTGCCTTCGTCATTGTGGAGTCCGGTCCGCACCAACAGCATTCGCGATGTTAGGCTTCCGCAAATCAGGCTCGGCTCCATAGTATTAATGAGCGGGTGGGGCGGATCGGATTTTCAGTTGCGTATTGGCAGGTTGCGAGAGCTTAGTGTTTATCCTGGATGGCATCGTTGACAACTGCGTTAGTGCGGTCAACCGCCTTTTTTCAGGTTCGATTCAGCAGCGACGATGTCCGCTGATGTAAATAAATAATCTTTCAGCTCCTTTTCAAAATCGCTGTTGTTGCGACGAATCCATTCGAGAACCATGGACGCATGTTCCATTTCTTCACGCATGTTATGAAGGAGAATGGCTTTTAACGCCGCATCGTCGCAGTCGTCCGCACGTTGTCGATACCAATCGACTGCTTCCAACTCTTCCATCAGCGAGACAATCGCATGATGCAGTAAAAGGGTATCTTTGCTTAATTTTTCGCGAGGCGCATGCAGGGTTTCGCTGGACATAGTTTTCCTTCCTCAATGTTCCTGATTAGAGCCAGTATTGTTTGAATCAAATTGGTCTATGTCAAAGATTTGGTGCGACGATTGATGCAAACCCCTCTGGCTTTACGACAAAAATTGAACACTCGACACTGTCGAGGATGCTTTCGGCGGTATTGCCAATGAACAAACCGGGAATGCCGCTACGATTGGCGCTTCCGATAACCAGAAGGTCGGTTTCAAGCTCTTTGGTCGCGGTGGAAATTGCTTTCTGCGGGTCTCCCATTATAAGCTTTGGCTTGAAGGCCACTCCGTAACCGGAAGAACGATCATTCACGGCGGTCACAAAGCCATCCAGCCATCTTGCTGAGATATCCTCCCACTCCTTCACATAGCTCTTTACTTGTTCTGGAGACATACGTGACCGTACAGACTCCATTAAAGCAACACCGACAGCCGACCAGGCATGGACAACGTCAACCTCTTCAACGCCAAATCGCTGCGCAAGCTCAGCTGAATGCTTGACGAGAGACGCTGCGAGAAGCTCCGCTTCGGCTCGTTTTGGCGCAGTGTCTGTATTGTCGACGGCGACGGCAATGCGTGCTGGCGGGCGATCCTGCTCTGTGCGAACGATCCAGACTGGCACGGGGCACTTTCGGATCAGCTTTTTCTCAACGGAGCCAAAGAGTGTCGGTCTGGCGCCTAGGGCCCGATCGGCAACTTTGATTACAAAATCGGCTTTGTTCAATACAGCCGCTTTAATGATTTCATCGGCTATGCGGCCAGACAGAAAATGGACATTGCTTGGAGCGCCAACATCATTGCGAATCTGGTCGATTCGATCCTTCAAGTCTTTTAACATAAGACCTTCTGTGTCTTTTGCGAGAGAGACCACATTTGGGTTCGTCATCGCTGCACTCAGCGCCGGTGCGACGCCGACAAATGTAACGCGGGACGAGCCGCCTTTTGCCCACTGAGCCATGACTTTTGTCAATACTCCCACTTGGTCATCATGGTCGATTGCGACTAGCGCATTAGTAGCAGACATTAGCTTTCTCCTTTGCAAAATTGGCTCATAGACTGGCGTCATTTTCGCCGTATCCTCTTTGTGTCAACCGGATTCCGTTTGTAATTGTAATTTTTCTTGTCTGATTTCGCGTCGCAGGGTTAGCGGCTTATCAACGGGTGGAAGTTCGATTATGGTCCCGCCAGCGCCACGTATGACAAGCGTTCCAAAGTTGCAGACGCGACTAAAAAATGCTTGGCGCAGATTCACTTTTTCAATTTTACGGAGACTTATGTCGCGGCTTTGACGCGAAACGAAGCCAAGCTTCAGGATTACCCGCGATGATGTAACGGCAATGACTGTAGTCCATTTGTGTATAGTTCGGCCCAGCCAAACTAACGCGCATACGGCAATTGCTAAAATGCTCGTGACTATAAAAGGTTTACCCAAGTTTAGTATGTCAAATGAGTCGATTGACAGTAGGTACACCCAAAAAAACAACGGTATGCCGCCTAAGATAAGCCAAAACCAGCTGACAAAATCATACGTCCAATTGAATTTCGCCCGATAGATGTATTTTCATTGGGGCCTAGCGTTTTCTTTACGTAATCCATTAGGTGTTGCCTGACCTGCTCTCATTATTTCTTGCTGAAAACGCGATGAACGTGCGCCAATAAAAAAGCTCAGTCTGATTTATCAGTTAAATCTACATGGTTTTCTTCGCTTTGATTGTGCGTTAGGCTGGCGGAATTACGAGTACATCCACTTCCGCTCGACGCAAAATTGCTTCCGAGACGCTTCCAAGGCGCAGTTTGTCGATGGCGGTTTTCCGTCGCGTCCCGACGACGATCAGATCCGCCTTTTCCGCTGAGACAATTTCGAGAATGGCGTCCGGCTCGCCAAAAAGTTCCGGCGTGAGTACGACCTGACTAGATTGGACACCGACGCCTTCTATCAATTTCTCGATACGCGGAAAAAGCAGGCGTTTTTCATTATCGAAATACTGCTTTAATTCACGATCACTAGCGCCACTCTGACGAATGAGGTGGTAGTTGCCGGCGTAGAATGCGAATACGAGTTTTGCTGACTGAATATTGAACAGGTTCAATTTCGTTGCGGTGGTGAGTGGCGTCAAATCACCTTCTGCAAAATCTAACGCAATGGCGGGCTTCGTATAGTCAGCGCCATTCGCGTTCCTCGCGACAAGAACAGGCAAATTACCCGCACGAATACTACGTTCCGCTGTGGTGCCGACAAATGTGTTCCGCACAATATTACGCCGATGTGAGCCGACGACGATGATATCCGCCGTTGCACTTTTTGCCGCCTCGAGAATTTCGACGTGAGGATCGCCACAGGTCACAATGATCTTTGCGCTCACCTCGTGGTGATTTCTCATCGAGGCTGACAGTGCGTCAAGAATTTTGGCGGCTTCATTCTGAGCGGCATCCGCCAGGCGTTTGGACTGGTCGTCATCGACAACGTGCGCAATGGTAAGTTTAGCGTCGTGAGCCTTGGCGAGTGTTGCGCCTCGGTTGATGGCAGGATCTGACCGTCGTGAAAAGTCGGTTGCGACAAGAATACTCTTCATTGTGAGTTCCTTTCGAACAAGATTTATGGAGCGACGGGCGAAATTCAAGGAACCGCCGCACTCTTGGGTGAGCCAACTGCCGCACGCATCGAGTGAAATGTTCAAACTGGAGAAACGATCGCGATGTTCTGTTGCATTCTGTCTCGCCTAGTTATGCGGCCACCGTCGAACTAGCCGTAAATCTCGTTCCAGATTAGCGTCCTTGACGATGCAAATCGATCAATGCATCCGCGCTGTAAAGTCGCAGCGAGGAACGCCGGATTGAAAAAAAACGGATACGAACTATATCAGTACCATGATCTTGAACATTATTCATATGAGATTGCACCGGTACGCAGGTGTGCTCCTAAACCGCTCATAACCCCGGCGGATGAGCTTTGTGCTCGTTCTTGCCTCGGGGGTTTCTCATCATCATTCATTAAACATGCGACGTGACTGGCTCCATTGCCGGTGCATCTATATATCGGTGCTTTTTGCGGTGGCCTGTCGAATTATACCGGCGTTCGACGACCGGTGTTGTTGCGTATGAAATTTCTAAAAAAGGACGATGATATGCGCAGCTACGCGAAAGCATAATTTCAGGATGCTGATCTACGTCGATATCGTTCAAGCAAAAAAAGGAGCATCGCCATTCATGATAACCGCGCCATTGAGACATTTGCGATAACGCAAAACTGACGCAGCACTTGATAGTTTCGCAGGGCGGCTGCTTGCCGATTTAGGAGTGCCGCGCAACGAAATTTTGCATTTGGTTGATGGCAGTAACCCTAAGTGTGGACGTCCGGCAGATTCACCATTGTCGCCAGTAGCGCTGGAAAAGAAACGACCATGGTTCCGTAAGGCCGCTTGATTGATCACAGTCTTTAGTCGCTATGCCGAACGGTAGATATCGAGCGGCAACACTAGAAAAAGGAGAGCAGCGATGAATTCCGTCACGAAATTGAATGAACCATTTTCTTCAAAAGTTGATCTAAAACCGCGCTGCCAACATCGCAAAAATCCCATGCAGCCAAACGGTGTCTGCATTGCGCGATGGGAAGACGATGGGGGTCGAACTTTGATCGATTCGCGCCGCCGGCGAGCGCTAGTATCCATTAACCCTAAAGCGGGTGGAATGCGTTCCAATCCGTCAGCGTCACGCACGCTTATGGACTTTGCGTCGAACTTTTGGGGACATGCCGCTAGTGAAACTATTCTTCCGGTTTACGGAAAGATTGTGGAGGCATAGACGGTTTTGGCTGGCCTGAGGCGCGGTTGCAGTCGAATAAAATACAATAGGACCGGGAAGGCGATAAAATGACCCGATTTAAAGACATTCTCGCCGCCGTCGGCGAGTTTCCGGAGGATGATTTAGGTGCGCTAGCTCTATCAGGCTAACGTATTATCTGTCCCTATAGGAGCAACCTATAGAAATTCCTCTATTTATCGAATGATTTTCGAGAGGTGATGCGTGGCGCACCTAAACAAGGGTCTATTTGTACGTAGCGTTTTGCGATCCGGCGCATCATAGTTTCTGCAATAAGACTTACGCGTGCGGATGATGGTGTGAATTAGAACGCGCTGGCGGATCGGATACTTAACGATCGCCTCGGATTCGGCCGTGGTGAATCCGGCGTCAGTGAGTGCAGAAGTGCATTGAAACCTCGTAATCTGATCCGGCAACCCGGTAAGACATAGCGCTACAGAAGCGATTCACACGATCATCGTCAACACAGCCGGCAAGGCCTATAGGTTAGCCCAGCGCCCACTCATGTGATCATCATTGAATTTCATATCTTTTGCGCATCACGTGCAACGGAAAATGCGCTTGATATAAAATTGGAAAAAGCATCCTCGATGTCGGCGCAGGAGGATAATTCTGTCGCGGTGGCGATCAATCCAACATAGCCTTGTGTATGCCAGTGCCCCGGTTGAACGGCGTTCGGTAGGGCATTGGCATCGAGATGCGGCCACGGGTTCACATATATATAAGGCTCGTTATATCCGCTATCGCCCGGCGACATGCCGATCCCCATGCCGCGCGCACTCTCCGGATCACCAGTTTCGAATGAAACATAGGTTGCGATATCGAAGTGATGCGGCCAGCAGCGAACCGGGCTGGGGCCCGGGTCTATATTTTGGTTTTCGTCATAAAATTTTGACAACGCAGAACTGGCGACGTCAAACCAGGCAGCAAGCGCGCCAAACCCGGCATCGTTTGTATTGTCGTCATAGCGCTCGATCACTGCAACCTCAGCCGGCAACTCATAGGGCAGGAGGATAGCGGATGCTTCCTTCAAGCCGGCTTCGATCAGCCTCTCATCGAGCCATTTTGCCGCCTCAATATCGGTTTTGTTGTCTAAGCGTAGCGTTGCGATCTCTTCGCCGCCATTTAGAACCAACAGCGTGAGCGGTGATAATTTGAGACTGACATACTTTCCACTTATTGGCTGCGAGCAAAATGCTTGCAGGTCACTATCCCAGCCTAGATTTGAGTGACTGTCATCAGCTTCGGCGTTCAGGTTTGCGCGTGCCGCTTTGCTGACGTGTTGTGCGGCGCGATGGGCGATGGCTCTGATTGGCGCTAACTCTGTCGGCGGCGTGCTGCGCAACATCTTTTCTCTGTTCATTATCTTCTCCGGTTAGAAAGCTTACCCAATTCAGCATACGCTCTTGCCGCATTCAGATCCAAGCCGTTCCCAAATCCAATTCAGCTTTCGAGTGCTTTCAACGTTGTCGAGGCAGCCATATTGGCGATGTCGTCGCGACTGACAGCGCCCGATGGTCTAAACCAATTATGGGTCCAGTTGAGCATTCCAAAAAAAAGCATGACGTGGCTGCGCAAGCGCGCATGATCGATCTTCTCGGGCGCAGCTTTGGCCAGTAATTCCTCGGTAAATGCGATAATCTTTCTTTGCTTTTTGATGATCTCACGGCGCTCCGCCAACGGAAGGTTGTCCAGTTCGTAAAGCAACACTTTTTGATTGCTTGCGGCGCCGATATAGCGGCGCATCAACTCTCTCGCCAGCTTGTGGAATAAGTCTTCCGGAGAGGATTGTGATTTTGACAAGTCATTAGTGACATTGATTAGCAAATTGATATGCCCATTCATGACGTCAAAAAGGATGGTCTCCTTCGACGCATAATAGTGATAAATGAGCGACTTCGACGTGTTACAGGCGGCCGCTAAGTCAGAAACAGAGGCGCCGTCAAAACCTTTCTTTGCAAAGAGTTTTGCTGCTTCTTTTGTGATCAGCTCGCGTTTTTCATCATAATCCGCCGCCTGTCGCCTTGCCATTACTGATCCTCTGCAACAACCAACGTCACAAGACCTTTCGCGAATGACATTAAGTCCTTGCCTGCCGTCTGGTTTTCCGGCGACGCCATCGCTTTACGAAATGTGTCGGCGTCCCGGTATTGCATTTCGGCGATCAGGAAATAGGCAGGCTCGCCGCCCATTGGCGCCGCGGTAACCCGGTTGATGATTGCTTTTTCAAGTCCTGGAATTTTTTCCACCAACGGCACGTGTACATTTTCATAATGCGTCATGAACGCATCAACATCGTCCGGCTTTTTATAGAGCGCGATGAGTTTGTGCATCTGCTCGCCCCCTAAATCGCGTTCATGGTGAGGAGGTCATAGCTTGCGACCGCTTCGCCCTCTTGGTTGGTAACAAGGACATCCCAGCGAACTTCGCCATACTCGTCATTGCGCTTCTTCTTCGACTTTGCGGTGAGCCGGACTTTGATAGTGTCGCCAGCGGGAACGGGGGTCAGAAAGCGTAGCTCGTCGAGACCGTAGTTGGCGAGAACCGGACCGGGCGCTGGATCAACAAACAGGCCGGCCGCAAATGACAGCAGCAAATAACCGTGGGCGACGCGCCCAGGAAAGAACGGGTTCGCCTTAGCGGCCTGTTCGTCCATATGCGCATAAAAATTATCGCCGGTAAATTCGGCGAAGTGTTCGATATCTTCGAGCGTAACAGTGCGCTCGGCCGTTTCGATTGTTTTGCCGATTTCAAGCTCGCCAAATTTTAACCGGAATGGGTGGGGGGCGCTGGCGTCGATATCGCCGCCTTTCATCCATTGGCCAGTTACACCAGTTATGATTGCCGGCGATCCTTGAATAGCCGTGCGCTGCATATAGTGTTTGACGCCTCGAACGCCGCCTAGTTCTTCGCCGCCGCCGGCGCGACCAGGTCCACCATGAACAAGAACGGGAAGTGGGCTCCCATGTCCGGTAGATTCTTTGGCGCTATCGCGATTGATGATGGCGACACGGCCATGATAAGCGCCGGCGCCCAAAACAAAGTCGCGTGCAATTTTTGGATCATGGGTAAACAATGACATCACCAGTGAGCCTTCACCGCGATTGCAAAGGGTGATCGCGTCACCGAGATCATTGTATGGCATCAGTGTTGAAACCGGACCGAAGGCCTCTACGGCGTGAACTTTGGCGGCGGCGCCCGGATTATTGCAGCGTAACAAAACTGGTGAAATGAAGGCGCCTGATGTTATGTCCGCGCCAATGACATCAACACTGTCCGGTGAGCCGAAAACAATGTCGGCTTCTTCCGAGAGCTGAGCGATTTTTTCCCTTACGTCTTCGCGTTGTGCATTGCTGACCAATGGGCCCATGCGCACGGCTTCATTGGCTGGATCTCCAACCGTGATTTTGGAAAGGCGCGCTTTAAGGGCTTCTTCTGCGGCGTCCGCGAGATTTGCTGGAACAAAAGCACGCCGAATGGCGGTGCATTTTTGCCCGGCTTTCACAGTCATTTCGCGGACGACTTCCTTGATGAAAAGCTCAAATTCCGGGTTATCCGGCGTTGCGTCAGGGCCGAGGACGGTTGCATTCAACGAATCTTGTTCAGCGACGAAACGAACACTTTCGCTCAAGACGCGCGGATGGTTTTTAAGCATGCTGGCCGTTTGGGCGGAGCCTGTGAATGACACAATATCCTGCCCGGTCAGATGATCAAAAAGATCGCCGGTTGCCCCGACAATTAACTGCACGGCGCCATCGGGCAGGCGACCGGTTTCGATCATGACGCGGAATGCCGCTTCGGCCAGATAGGCAGTTGCCGTTGCCGGTTTGACGATCGCCGGCACGCCGGCAAGCAGCGTTGGCGCGAGCTTTTCGAGCATGCCCCAAACCGGAAAATTGAATGCGTTGATGTGTACCGCAACCCCTTGCCGTGGCGTGTAGATATGTTGGCCCATAAAGGTGCCTTCACGTGAGATCTGCTCCGGCGCGCCGTCGATCAGGACTTTGTCGTCTGGTAGGTGACGCCGGCCTTGTGATGACATTGAAAACAACGTCCCGGCCCCGCCTTCAATGTCGATCCAGCCGTCTTTCCGGGTGGCGCCGGTATCGAAATTCAGCTCATAGAGTTCTTCTTTTTTGTCCATCAGCGCTTTGGCGAGGTCTTTGATGATGTATGCGCGATCGTGAAAGGTCAGCTCTCGCAGCGCCGGCCCACCAACATGGCGGGCATGATCAAGCATTGCCTTGAAGCTGACACCGTCGGAGCTGGTTTGCGCGACTGGCGCCCCGGTAACAGCGGAGGGGATGGTGCGAAGGCCGCCGTCGCCGGCAACCCATTTGTCGGCAACAAAGTTTTTCAAAATAGGAACACTCATCGTCATTCTCCAAAAATAGTCATGGGGTAAGTAGAATTTCAGTAGGCCGTTTATTGACCTTTGAAGGCTGGTTTTCTCTTGTTCATAAAGGCGTCAACGCCTTCGCGATAATCTTCCGATCGGCCAAGCTCACGCATTTTGTCACGTTCAAGGTCAAGCTGATCATCGATCGTACGAGTAAAGGCCGCTCGGATCAGGCTTTTGGTTTCCGCGAGACCACGCGTCGGCGCGGCTGCAAATTTTTGAGCAAGCGCTTCCGTTTCTTCTTTAAACTGATCTTCGTCGATGCATTTCCATATCAGACCCCAGGCTTCCGCCTTTTCAGCGGGAAGCGGATCGCCAGTGAGCGCCAGGCCGAGGGCGCGGGCTTGTCCCGCAAGCCGGGGCAACGCCCACGAGCTGCCGCTGTCTGGTACAAGGCCGATATTGGCGAAAGACATGATGAACTTCGCTGATCTTGCAGCAATGACAATATCGCAAGCAAAGGCAATTGAAGCGCCGGCGCCGGCCGCCACGCCGTTGACGGCGCAGATAACGGGCATTGGCAAGGATGTCAGACTTCGAATGAGCGGGTTGTAGCGTTTTTCAACCGACTCCCCGAGATCAACGGCGTCATTGCCAGGTGAAACTGCACGGTCCGACAAATCCTGCCCGGCACAAAACCCACGCCCGGCGCCAGTGAAGAGCAGTGTTCGAACCGATTTGTCATTTTCAATCAGATTTAGCGCTTCGCGAACCTCGTCATGCATTTGCACGTTGAAACTGTTGAGCCGGTCCGGTCGGTTAAGCGTGAGGCGCGCAACTCCGTTATTGATCGAAAAGAGAATGGTTTCAAAATCCATGGGGTTGTCCGCCGGTGAGCGCTCCTGAATTTGTTGAAGATTTGATTTTCTGCCAATCGTCATATAATCGAATGGCCGGTCGGTCAATTTTTCTGTAGGAAGTAATGGCGAAGTCTGAAGATGATGCATTAGCGAAGCGCATCGCAAAAAAGCTGCATGCGCGCGAGGAGACGTCTAAGGCTTGGGATCTGAGACTGGAGGATGCGGGCGCCGGTTGGGCGCGGGCGTCCATGATTTTGCGCGATGATATGCTCAACGGTCATGGCACGGCGCATGGCGGGATGATCTTTGCGCTGGCTGATACGGCCTTTGCCTGGGCTTGTAACTCCCACAATGTGAATACATTTGCGCAGCATGCATCGATCAGTTTTTTGAGCCCCGGTAAGAAGGACGAAAAGCTTATTGCTGAAGCGCGTGAAGAATCTCAAATTGGTCGCACTGGCGTTTATACTGTCACGGTCTTTGGGGAAGACCAGCGCACGGTCGCGATTTTCCAGGGGCTATCGCGCACAGCGGGCGGCTCCGTAATTGAAGTGAATGAGGATGGAAATGGCTGAAGCCTATATTTGCGATGCAATTAGAACACCGATTGGCCGTTATGGCGGCGCCTTGTCGTCGGTGCGCGCCGATGATCTGGCGGCGATCCCGCTAAAAGCATTGAAAGAACGCAACGCGAAAGTCGATTGGGATGCAATCGACGACCTCATTATGGGCTGCGCCAATCAGGCCGGCGAGGACAATCGTAATGTTGCGCGCATGGCGGCGCTGCTTGCCGGATTGGGCGAAAAAGTGCCCGGAACGACTGTCAATCGCTTATGCGGATCGGGTATGGATGCGGTCACAATCGCCGCGCGGGCGATCAAAGCAGGGGAGGCGGATCTCATCATCGCCGGCGGCGCCGAATCCATGTCGCGTGCGCCCTTTGTGATGGCAAAAGCCGATGCGGCGTTCTCTCGCAATGTTGAAATGTATGACACCACCATTGGCTGGCGGTTCGTCAATCCATTGCTTAAAAATCAGTACGGGATCGATTCGATGCCGGAAACCGCGGAGAATGTCGCGGAAGATTTTAAGATTTCCCGGGAGGATCAGGACGCATTCGCGTTACGGTCGCAACAGCGCGCGGCGTCGGCGCAAGCGAATGGTCGCCTTGCAGCAGAAATCACCCCCGTTGTGATTCCTCAGCGCAAGGGCGATCCTACAAGTGTGGTGAAAGACGAACATCCTCGTGAGACCACGCTGGAGGCGCTGTCAAATCTTAGGCCTTTCGTCAAAAAAGATGGAGTAATCACGGCGGGTAATGCGTCGGGCGTCAATGACGGCGCCGCAGCGATGATCGTTGCCTCGGAAGAGGCGGTAAAAAAATACGCGCTGACGCCGCGTGCGCGCTTTGTTGCCGGCGCCGTTGTCGGCGTCAGCCCGCGCATTATGGGCTTTGGCCCGGCGCCGGCGTCAAAAGCGGTGCTTGCCAAGGCGGGACTTGCCGTTTCCGACATGGATGTCATGGAAGTTAATGAGGCTTTCGCCTCTCAGTCTCTGGCGACGCTTCGCGATCTCGGGCTCCCCGATGACGCTGATCACGTAAACCCGAATGGCGGCGCTATTGCTCTCGGTCATCCCTTGGGCATGTCCGGCGCCCGGCTCGTGATGACGGCGACAGAGGAGCTGCAACGCCGTGAAACGCGTTACGCCCTTTGCGCCATGTGCATTGGCGTCGGACAGGGGATTGCGAGCGTCATTGAGCGGGTTTGAGCACAGAACAATTCATTGACCGTCCGGTCGGTTTATTATATATCAGCACCATAAAGCTTGGCTCCTTATGGAGCCCGGCTTTTTGTCGTAGGATAGTCGTCTGACACCGCATGGAGGCCGTTAAATGTATGCACAGGAAGTCAAATCCACCGGTAAGGGGCTGAAAACGCTGGAGGAAATGGACCCTGAAGAGCGCGCTTTTCAGGAAAAGATCGATGCGAACATCAAGATCGAGCCGAAAGAGTGGATGCCTGAGGGGTATCGCAAAACGCTGATACGCCAGATCTCGCAGCACGCGCATTCTGAGATTGTCGGCCAGCTTCCCGAAGGCAACTGGATCACCCGCGCGCCGACCCTCGACCGCAAAGCGATCCTTCTGGCCAAGGTGCAGGACGAAGCGGGGCACGGGCTTTATCTTTATTGTGCGGCCGAGACCCTCGGTATTTCTCGTGATCAAATGACCGAGCAATTGCTCTCCGGCAAGGCGAAGTATTCTTCGATATTCAATTACCCGACGCTGACCTGGGCGGACATTGGCGCGATTGGTTGGCTTGTCGATGGCGCGGCAATCATGAACCAGGTGCCGATCCAGCGTTGCTCTTTCGGACCTTATTCGCGTGCGATGATCCGCGTTTGCAAAGAAGAAAGCTTTCATCAGCGTCAGGGCTACGACATCATGATGGTGCTGGCCAAAGGTACGCCTGAGCAAAAAGAGATGGCGCAGGATGCGTTGAACCGATGGTGGTGGCCTTCATTGATGATGTTCGGCCCGCCGGATGCAGAGTCGGTTCACTCCGTGCAGTCAATGGCGTGGAAAATTAAAATGAACACAAATGACGAGCTGCGCCAGAAGTTCGTTGATCAGACCGTTCCGCAAGCGGAGTATCTTGGGCTTAAGGTTCCCGATGATGATCTCAAATGGAACGAAGAAAAAGACGGCTATGATTTTGGCGAAATCGACTGGGGCGAGTTTTACGAAATTCTAAAAGGCAATGGCCCGTGTAACAAAGAACGTCTCGGCGCCCGGCAAAAAGCCTGGAGCGATGGAGAGTGGTTTCGCGAGGGGCTGATGGCTTATTCAAAAAAACGTAAAGCGCGTAAAGTCGCGGCGGAGTAGGAGAAGTTGATGTCCAACGAATGGCCTTTATGGGAAGTTTTCATCCGCGGGCAGCATGGCCTTTCTCATCGCCATGTCGGATCGCTCCATGCGCCCGATGCTGAAATGGCCGTCAACAATGCGCGCGATGTCTACACGCGTCGCAATGAAGGCGTATCGATATGGGTTGTGCCAGCGAACGAGATCACCGCCTCAGCGCCGGGTGAAAAGGGGCCGCTCTTTGAGCCAGCGAATTCAAAAGTCTATCGTCATCCGACCTTCTTTAACATCCCCAAAGAAGTGGGCCAGATGTAATGACAGGTGATCCGGTTTTTGAATTCGCCCTCCGTATGGGCGATAATTGTCTGGTCTTAGGGCAAAGTAATTCAGCCTGGTGTGGGCATGCGCCGATCCTTGAAGAAGATATTGCGCTCGCGAATGTCTCGCTCGATTTGATTGGACAAGCAAAGCTGTGGTTGTCACTTGCTGCAGAATTGCAGGGTGAAGATAAAAGCGCAGACGATATCGCCTTTCTTCGTGACGTGCGGGAATTTCGCAATTGTCTCCTGGTTGAGCAGCCTAATGGCGATTATGCGCAAACCCTGATGCGGCAATTTCTGTTCGATGCTTGGCATCTGCCTATGCTGACAGCGCTTGTTCGCTCCACAAATGTGCGTATCTCTGAGGTTGCAGAAAAGTCAGTCAAAGAAGCGGCCTATCATTTGGAACGCTCAACCGATCTGGTCATTCGCCTTGGCGATGGCAACGACGAAAGCCGGGACCGGATGCAGTCAGCCCTTAAAGCGCTTTGGCGTTTTACCGGTGAGTTGACAACGCCAGATGATGTTGATCAGGCATTGCAAGAAGATCAAGCGGCGCCAGACCTTGATGAGATCGCCGCACATTATGAACAATATACGCAGCGAGTGCTAAGAGAGGCGACGCTTGTCATTCCGGACGTTTCAGGCATGCAAATTGGCGGCAAATCAGGTCTGCATACAGAAGGCCTGGGGTTTCTTCTGGCGGAAATGCAGTCATTGCAGCGTATGTATCCGGGCGCGAGCTGGTAGGAGAAGATGGCAGTTAATTCCATTGAGCGACCTCAAATTGAGTGTGTATGGGGCTGGCTTGAAGATGTGCCGGATCCGGAAATCCCGGTCGTCTCCGTCGTTGACCTCGGTATTGTTCGCAATGTCAGCTGGCATGGCGATGAGCTTGTTGTGACGGTGACGCCAACTTATTCAGGGTGTCCGGCAACAGCTGTGATCTCTCTTGAGATTGTAGAAGCGCTTCGTCGGCAGGGCTTGAACAACATAAAAATAGAAACGCAACTCTCTCCCGCCTGGACGACAAAATGGATCAGTGCCGTGGGCCGCGAGAAGCTCAAGAATTATGGGATTGCGCCGCCTGATGAAAGTTCAAATTGTGCAGGCATGTTGAAAGTCCCGCCAGTTGTTGAGTGCCCGCATTGCGGTTCTTCTGACACGGAGCGAATAAGTCAATTCGGCTCTACGCCGTGCAAGGCACATTATCGTTGTACAAGTTGTCTTGAACCGTTTGATTACTTTAAGAGCTTTTGACGAATGGCAAAATTCTATCCCCTCAAAGTGGCGGACATCCGCCGGGAAACGCGGGACTCCGTTGTTCTCACGCTTCAGCCGTCGGCCGATGCAACGGACGAATTTGAATTTGTTCAAGGCCAGTATCTGACGTTCCGGCATAAATTTGATGGCGAGGAATTGCGACGGTCTTATTCTGTCTGTTCAGGGATTAGTGACGGAACCTTGCGGGTTGGCATCAAGAAAGTGGACGGCGGCTGGTTTTCCTCCTTCGCAAATGATGACCTGAAGGTCGGCGACACGCTTGAGGCGATGACGCCGATGGGTAATTTTCATAGCTCTCTGAAGCCTGACGAAGCGCGTCACTATCTCGGCTTTGCAGGCGGCAGCGGGATCACCCCGCTGGTGAGCATCATCAAAACAGTGATGGATAAAGAGCCCAAATCCACCTTTACGCTGGTCTACGGTAACCGCTCTGCGAACTCGATTATGTTTCGCGAGGAACTTGAAGACCTGAAAAACAGCCATATGGAGCGGCTCAATGTCATCCATATTCTTGAAACCGAAGCCGACATCGATTTGTTTTCCGGTATTTTGACACCGGACAAATGCGACGATCTTTTTGGTCGATGGGTGAATGTTAAAGGCGCAGATCTCGCTTTTATTTGTGGCCCCGAGCCAATGATGCTCACGATTGCAGCGGCTCTAAAAAAGCACGGGATGGACGAAGCGGCGATCAAGTTTGAGTTGTTTGCCTCGGCGCAACCGGGCAAGGCGAAAAAACGCGCAGCGCCAAAAGGTGGGTCTGATGCGGGCGGTATCTGTAAAGCAACGATTATTCTCGATGGTGTTCGGCGTGAGATAGAAATGAAAAAGCACGGACAGTCGGTACTCGATGCAGCGATCAGTGACAGCCTTGATGCGCCTTTTGCCTGCAAAGCGGGGGTTTGTTCCACTTGCCGGGCAAAAGTGATCGAAGGCGAAACGGAAATGGAAGCTAACTACGCTCTGGAAGACTATGAAGTAGAACGTGGGTACGTGCTAACCTGCCAATGCTATCCATTGAGCGATAAAATTGTCATCGACTACGACCAGTAAGGGATATTGTAGTGTCAGATGAAAACGACATTCTGGCCTATCTTGAGCAGGGTGGAAAACTGACGGCGCCCGATAATGCGCCGGCGCGCTATCGTGCAGAGCTGTTGCGAATGATGGCGAGCTTCGTCGATTCCGAACTCGCGGGCGCTGCGGGCTTTGCCGATGTCATCAATCAAGGGCCAGGCATCACTGAACGGATCGCCGCCTCCCGGATCGTTCTTGAAAAATTTGATCACGGTGAGCGAGTGTTAAAAATAATGGGTGCGTTTGGCGCTAATACAACACGCTATCAGACGGTTCACCCTTGGAGCGCGCGTATCGCGCGAGATGATGATCTCGGTACGACGCGGCGCGACGGGGATATGCGTCTCAATGTGTTGCATTATCCAATCAACGGTTGGGCCGATGCTGTCGCGATGAATGTGCTAATGGGCGCCGCTAGCGTTATTCAGCTCAAGGAACTTGCGCGATGTTCCTACCAACCGCTGGCGGAAGCATTTCAGGACATCCTTCCACGCGAGCAACGACATTTGGAACTTGGGCGGGAGGGTATGCAAAAGCTGGTTTCAGAAGGCGCAGCCTCTGAGGTCGCAAATTCTGTTGACTATTGGGAATCAAGAGTTGCGGCCAGTTTCGGTGGGCCTGCGTCCCGGCGCTTTGAGATGTTGCAAAAATTCGGATTGCGCCATCAACCGAACGAAGCGTTGCTTGAGGCTTGGAAAGCCAATATTGAAAAGACTGTGTCAGAAACTTTCACCTGAAGAAATTTATCACGATGTTTTCTAATGCTTCCAAGATCGCCGTTTGCGGCGCTGGCGCCATGGGCGCTGGTATTGCTCAAGTCGCAGCGCAAGCTGGCCATAATGTCGTTGTCCTCGATCGTGACCAGGAGGCGTTGGCGAGGGGCAAGGCAAGTATTGCTAAAGGCGCCGCAGCATTGCTGAAACGCGGTAAACTTGATGAGATAGAGGCGGCGGCGCTTGAGGCGCGCATCAGTTGGACTCTGGCTGTCGATGATCTCGCAGACGCAACGCTCATCATTGAAGCGATTGCCGAGAATGCGGATATCAAGCAATCTTTGTTCGAGAAACTCGAAGCAATTCTCAGTGACGAGGCTGTGCTTGCTACAAATACCTCCTCGCTGTCGGTGACAAGCCTGGCGGCGAAACTGAAAAGACCTGCCCGCTTTTTAGGGCTTCACTTTTTCAACCCGGCGCCGATCATGAAGCTGGTCGAGGTCGTGCACGGTTCTGATACTAGCGAAGATGTCGCTGACGCAGCCTTCAATCTCATGAAAAGCTGGGGGAAGGTCGCTGTTAAAGCAAAAGATGTTCCGGGGTTTATCGTAAATCGTGTGGCGCGACCATATTATAGCGAAGGATGGCGTGCCTATGAAGAGGGCGTCGCTGACGCATCGACGCTTGATTTTTTATATCGTGATCTTGCCGGCTTTCGCATGGGGCCGCTGGAACTTGGTGATTTTATTGGCCACGACATCAATTATGAGGCGGCGCGGTCGATCTATGAAGCGTATCACGGGCGCACACGGTTTTTGCCGGCGCTCTCTCAGGGTCAGCTGGTTGCTGCGGGCCAGTTGGGCAGAAAGTCGGGCCGCGGCGTATATGCTTACGGTGATGATGGCATCAAACCTGAACCTGCATTCGCGCCCAATGCACTAACAAAAGAACTGGAAGTTCGCATCGCTGACGATGCAGAAGAGCCGATTAAGGACTTTCTGACCGCGTTGGGCGTTCCTCTCGTCGTTGACAATAAACTCAAGGCGCCTTGCGCGGCGATTGGCAATGTCCTTGTCGATGTCACTTTCGGCCCGACAGCAGCGCGTCTCTCTGGACGATTTCAAACGCCGTTTGCTACATTGGATTGGGCGCGTGATGCAAAGTCAGCTAGCGCAATTGCTTTTGCTGCTTCGAGTGACCAGGCACGCAATGCAATACTCCAGCTTGCGGCAGTTTCCGGCAAGAACGCGATTGAGCTCACGGACCGGCCGGGGCTTGTTGTCTTTCGCACACTTGCACAGCTCGCCAACTGTGCAGCAGATGCGGTACGCGACCGGGTTGCCGATCCTGATTCAATCGATCAGGCGATGATCAATGGCGTCAACTATCCTTTTGGCCCCACGGCATGGGCGGACAAAATTGGTTTTAATAATGTCGTTGAGGCTCTAGAATCAATTGCGGAATGGACCGGTGAGCCGATGTATAATCCATCTGAAGCGCTGCGCACTTTTGCGGAAGCCGAGACAGTGCTGTGAGCAAGGTGAGCGAGTTAATAATTGAATCGCCTGCGGGGGGCGTTCGATTTCTACAGTTGAATCGACCGGAGAAACGTAACGCCCTGTCAACGCCGCTGCTTGATGAGATCGCAAATGCGTTCGAGGCTGGTGATGCGGACGAAGGCGTTCGCTGTTTCGTTATCACCGGTGGTAACAAGATTTTTGCCGCCGGTGCGGATATCAATGAAATGGCGCCAAAGGGCAGCCCTGAAGGGTTGTCCGACATGCGTGTGGCGCTATGGACGCGTATTCGTAATATCCGTAAGCCGATCATTGCGGCGGTTGAGGGGTGGTGTCTCGGCGCCGGCAATGAATTGTTGATGTGCTGCGATATTGCGATTGCCTCTAAGGAAGCGAAGTTCGGCCAACCGGAGACAAATCTCGGCATTATCCCCGGCGCCGGCGGCGGGGCGACGCTGGCGCGATTGGTTGGGCGCTCGCGCGCGATGCAAATGGCGCTGACCGGCAAGCCGATTACGGCAGATGAAGCGCTTTGTTTTGGGCTTGTGGCTGAGCTTGTTGAGGCTGGCGGGGCGATTTCGCGCGCGGCAGAGCTCGGCGCGGAAATTGCCGCTCGCGCCCCACTGGCAATGCAACAAGCAAAAGCCGTTGTCAGAGCCGCGTTTGATATGCCCCATGAGGCGCATCTCGCATTCGAGCGTCAGGCCTTTTCTCTGTTGTATTCGACGGAAGACAAAAAGGAAGGCGTCAATGCTTTCCTTGAGAAGCGAAAGCCTACTTGGCGGGGCAAGTAACTGCTTTCAAAGCGGCAACGCCGTCGTCGATTTGTGTTCGCGCAACGTAATGTTAGATGACGCCGACGCAACGCTTGGATGCGCCAGGATTTTGTCCATCAATAAACTTTCATAAGCCGCAATATCTTTTACACGCACCTTGAGCAGGTAATCTTGAGGGCCGGTTATTGAAAAGCACTCCAGTATTTCCGGCGTCGTTTCGACGAGTTTTTCAATCGCGGCGCGATTTTTATCACTGTGCGATGAGATATTAACATAGACGAACGCGCAGACGGTGAAGCCAACCGCCTGAGGATCAAGGATGGCGGCGCGTTCCTTGATGATTTTTTCGGTCTCAAGATCTTTCAGGCGGCGCCACAATGTTGTGTGGGAAACGCCGGTTTTTTCCGCGAGCTGTTCCAGCGACAGCCCGGCGTCTTCTTGGATAGCGCGAAGCAAATCGAGATGAGAGGGCGATAATTTCATATGAAAGATTATTTCACAAACATGTTAATATTGGAAGAATCATTCCGTATTTGACGGTAAATCCTTATGAATCGCAAGATATTTTCGCCTATATCGGGATAAAATAATCGTTGTTTAAGGCGTCAGGCCGCACCGGTTGGCGCTTCTCGGCATAATCTGATGGAGACAGGGGCGATGGCGGAAATGGCCGCGACAGTTGATCAGCAACGGCAAAATCATGCGGATCTGCATTTCGATTGGGAGCGTGTTGCATATCTTGTTCATCTATCACGTCAGCTGGATGAGCTTGAAGAGACCCGCCTGGTTCCAGAAAAAAAGGTTCTCTATCAGTTCTCGGCGCGCGGCCATGATATGGCGCAAGTACTTTTGGGTTCCCAGTTGACCCACCCTCACGATGCAATCTGCGGCTATTATCGGTCGAGACCGATTTTGTTGTCGCTTGGCGTCGATCTTGTAGAGGCGCTTGGGTCGTCTCTCGGGCGCGCGGGCGGTTACTCTGATGGGCGCGATATCGGCGTTGTGTTCAACTACCCAAACCCTGACGGCCCTTCAGCGCTTCCCATGTGCGGCGGCGTCGGCGCGCAGTATACGCCAACTGCTGGCTGGGCGCAGGCAATAAAATTTCGCACAGAAACATTAGGCGATGACGCCTATCAAGGCGCCATCGGTGTTGTTCTCGGCGGCGAGGCGTCTGTCGCAACGAATGGCTTTTGGTCGGCGCTAACGATGGCGACAACTCTGAAATTGCCGATGTTATTTTACATTGAGGACAATGGTTATGGCATCTCTGTGCCGTCAACATTTCAAACGCCGGGTCAGGATATTGCCGCCAATCTTAAAAGTTTCAAAAACCTCAATGTACTGAACGGCGATGGAACTGACCCGTCTGAAGCGGCGAGTCTCATTAAGGAAGCCGTATCTCACGTGCGTGAAGGTGAGGGGCCAGCATTGTTGCGTCTGACCGTGCCGCGCTTACAAGGGCACAGTTTTCAGGATACGCAGACTTACAAGTCAGAGGAATTTGTAAAGTCGGAATGGGCGCGTGATCCTTTACCGAAATTGAAAGATGCGCTTGTCCCATCGTTAATGAGTGAAGCCGAATGGGGTGCGATTGCGCAACGCGCATCGGTAGATGTCGAGGCGGCGCGAGAAAAAGCGGAAGCATTGGGTGTTGCCGACCCGCAAACCGTCACCAGAAATGTTTTCTCCGGCGACGAACCGCAGATCATGGGCGGTCTTCGCGGCGATGTTGCGTTTGCCCTCGGTGATGAAACGCCAAAACCGGAAGGCGCCCGCATCAATATGGTAACGGCGATCCGCCGGGTACTTGATCACGAACTTTCACTCAATTCGAAAATGGTAGTTTTTGGCGAAGACATCGGCCCGAAAGGCGGCGTCCATGCAGTGACGCTGGGTTTGCAGGAGAAATATGGAGACGCCCGCGTTTTCGATACGAGCCTGTCGGAAGAAGGGATCATCGGCCGGGCGGTTGGTATGGCGGTGAACGGGCTGTTGCCTGTGCCGGAAATTCAGTTTCGAAAATACGCTGATCCCGCCGCCGAACAGATCAATGATTGCGGGACAATGCGATGGCGCACGCATAATCGGTTTGCGGCGCCGATGGTTGTGCGCATGCCGGTTGGGTTTTTTAAGTGCGGCGACCCTTGGCATTCTCAGACAAACGAAGTTCAGTTTGTGCACTCGCCAGGCTGGAAGGTGGCGGTCCCGTCAAATGCGGAAGATGCGGTGGGGCTATTGCGCGCTGGTCTTCGCGGCGATGATCCGGTCATGTTCCTGGAGCACCGGGCCATGTTGGATGCGGCCTGGGCGCGCCGCGCCTATCCCGGCGATGATTATGTTCTACCTTTCGGCAAGGCAAAACTAACGATGAGCGGCGGCGACATTACGATTGTTACTTGGGGCGCCATGGTTGAACGTTGTGAAGCGGCGGCCAAGAAGTCTGGATTTGGCGCCGATGTTATCGATCTTCGCACGTTGATGCCTTGGGATAAGGACGCCGTACTCTCCTCAGTCCATAAAACTGCACGCTGCCTGATCGTTCATGAAGATCTGCGCACCGCCGGCTTCGGCGCGGAGATTTCTGCTGTTGTTGCCGACGACGCCTTCCTTAGCCTTGACGCGCCGGTTTCGCGCCTCACCATGCCGGATATTCCAAGCCCGCATAACCCGGTCTTGTTGGAAAGTGTGGTGCCAGGCGTTGATGAGATCGCTGATAAAATTCAAGAACTGTGCGCATTTTAGAAAACAGGCCATAACCCATGACAAAAACGATAGACGTCATTGCACCTGTTGAACAGGAAGGCACAAAAGCGATCGTCAAAAGCTGGTATATCGCAGCTGGCGAGACGATTGCTGAGGGCGAGCCGTTAGTCGAGCTAGAAACTGACAAAGTCGCTGTCGAGGTGCCGGCGCCTGCGTCTGGCGTGTTGTCAGAGATCATCATTAATGCGGATGGCGAAGCTGAGCCCGGCGCTGTGCTCGGCAAGCTCGTGGAGACCGGCGCTGGCGCGGCGCCGTCTCAAGTCGAAGCGGCGCCTTCTTCAGCGCCCAAGAATAATGCGGCATCCGATACGCTCGCAGGGCCGATCTCGAACCAAACGGTTCGTGAACACCGGCTATCGCCTGCCGTGCGTCGCCTAGTCCAAGAGCACCAGCTAGAGCCTGCACGGATCAACGGCACGGGCAAGGATGGCCGTTTGACGCGGGGCGATGTTCAGGCGTTTTTGGAGGAGGGCGGTTCTCCGACCTCGCTCAATGAAAAACCGTCCGCGACATTTTCCATGCCCATTACCGGTAAGCCCACAGAAACAGATCTCGGCAAAGCGCAACGCATCCCACATGATTCCATGCGCCGGCGCATCGCTGACCATATGTCCCATTCGGTACAGACTGCACCGCATGTGACGGCCGTGTTTGAGGCAGATTTTTCCGCGCTCATGGCCCATCGTCGCGCACACAAAGACAATTATGCGAAGAAAGGCGTCAAACTCACCTACACCGCTTATATTATTGCCGCTTGCGTCGAGGCGATGAAGGTCTCGCCGACGGTCAATAGCCGCTGGCATGATGATCATCTTGATGTCTTTGATGATATCAATATCGGTGTCGGTGTCGCGCTTGGCGACAAGGGGATTATCGTTCCCGTGGTCAAACAGGCGCAGGCAAAATCGCTGTTCGGGATCGCAAAGGATCTTGATGGCTTGACCGAGAAGGCGCGCATTGGCAAGCTTGCGCCAGCAGATGTGCGCGGCGGTACGTTCTCGATCTCCAATCACGGCACGTCGGGCTCGCTTGTCGCCTCACCAATTATTATCAACCAGCCGCAATCGGCAATTCTTGGCGTCGGCAAACTTGAAAAGCGTGTTGTCGTTCGATCAGTCGATGGTGTCGATTCGATTCAGATCAGACCATTGGCGTTTGTTTCCCTGACCATCGACCACCGAGTATTGGATGGCGCGCAAACCAACGCCTGGCTGACAAGGTTTGTCGAAACGCTCGAAGAGTGGCCGGCGGAATAGCGCTGCTCCTCCTTCAGCGCTTAATTATTGATGCCTACTGTTTTAATTAAAGCGTATGCTGAGTGTAAGTCGCATTAGCAGCAATGGCGAAAAAGCCAATATGCCCTCTTGCAGAAATTTCAAATAGCGCCAACATCTATAATTAAGCTGCCGGGAAATACGATCATGCGGATTTTTATTGCTGTTCTTTCATTGGTTTTTCTCTCATCGTGTGGTGACGGCGCGCAACAAGCGGTATCGGCGACGGGCACAGACGCAGACTTAACGGTGGCGGCGCGTACGGTGGACCCCGCCAATGGCCGAGCACTGTTTGTCGATAAAGGGTGTGTGATTTGCCATTCGGTGAACGGTGTCGGCGGTAAAGCGGCGCCGCCGCTTGATGCGCCTGTTGGCGCGGTGGAGGTTGACCCGCTCGATTTCGCGGCTCGGATGTGGCTTGGCGCGCCGGCCATGATCGAACTCCAATCGGTTGAGCTTGGTTACACGATTTTTCTGACCGCAGACGAAATCGCCGATCTTGCCGCCTTTGCGCAGAACCGCCAACAGCAACAATTGCTGAGCGCTGAGGCGCTTCCCGAAACCATTCAAAACGGTCTTCTCGACGAGCAATTCTGGGAAATGGAAGACTGGGACGGGTTTCTGCGTGACGGGCGCGAATTGGACCCGGATGCTGGGCCAGATGCCGAGCTGATGGCGCCTGCCGACGAAGTCGATGGATAAGGCGGCTTAAGCCACGCAAAAACTGCGGTTTTCGGCCTCAGCCTGGTCGAATCGGATTGCCTTTGGCGGCGCAGCTTTCTAGTTTCCGCTCAACTTTAGTCGCGATGCTTTTTTGCGCGAAAGGAGAGCCCCTTGGCGACCCCTGATTTTCTTCTCGATTGGCTGCCGATCATTGTTTTTCTTGGTATTTCTGTAGCACTTGCCATCGGCTTTCTAGTCGCCCCGGTGATTATCGCGCCGTCAGACCCGGACCCGGAGAAGCTCTCCACTTACGAATGCGGCTTCAACGCTTTTGACGATTCTCGCATGAAGTTTGATGTCCAGTTCTATATCGTGGCGATCCTCTTCATCATTGTCGATCTCGATGTGGCGTTCCTGTTCCCCTGGGCGGTAACGCTGTTTAATCCCGAGCTTGGCGCCGACCGTGGATTCCAGATTTTCGCCTTCTGGTCGATGTTCGTTTTCATCGCGGTATTCGCGATCGGCTTCCTCTATGAGTGGAAGAAGGGAGCCCTGGAATGGCGATAGAAAACAAAGAGTTATCGCCTATTCCTTACGGCACTGCTGCGCGCGTCGGCGCGCCGGGCTATAATCCGACGGCGAAAGATCCCTTCTTTGGCGAGCTTTCAGACGAATTGGCTGATCGCGGTTTTTTCACCGCCCCGGCAGATTCGCTGATCAACTGGGCGCGGACCGGGTCGCTGATGTGGATGACCTTCGGGCTCGCCTGCTGCGCCGTTGAAATGATGCAGGCGTCGATGCCGCGTTATGACCTTGAGCGGTTTGGCTTTGCGCCGCGGGCCTCCCCACGCCAATCGGACGTGATGATTGTCGCCGGTACGCTGACCAACAAAATGGCCCCGGCGCTGCGCAAGGTTTACGACCAGATGCCGAACCCACGCTATGTTATCTCCATGGGCTCATGCGCCAATGGCGGCGGCTATTATCATTATTCCTATGCGGTGGTGCGCGGCTGCGACCGTATCGTGCCGGTCGATATCTATGTACCCGGCTGCCCTCCAACCGCCGAAGCGCTGGTCTATGGCATTTTGCAATTGCAGAAGAAAATCCGTCGCGAAGGCTCGATTGTGAGGTGACCGATGTACAATATTCGGCCTCTACCTTGGAAAAAACGGATCACGTTGTTAGCTGTATGCGTTTTACTCGCACTCGTTTTTATGAAACTACGGCCGCCTGAAGAGCAATTAGCGTCAATGCTCTTTGGCAGCATTCTTATCGGTGGATTGCTCTACTCGCTCATTCGATTAATTGATTCTTGGGTTTTCTGGAAGAAAAATGACTGAAGAACTGAACGAACTTGGCGCTCATATCGCGGCCTCCATTGACGAAGACATTCGCGGCTGGAAGGTCGCTTTTGATGAGCTCACTATTGACGTGCGGGCGGACCGCATCGTTCATGTGATGACATTCCTGCGCGACGACCCGCTGACGAAGTTTCTGGTGCTGATCGATCTCTGCGGTGTTGATTATCCGCAGCGGCCCAAGCGCTTTGATGTCGTTTATCACTTGCTGTCGATGCACAACAACACGCGCATCCGCGTTAAAGCCAAGCTTGGTGAAGAAGAAACAATCCCGACCGTGACCGGCGTTTATCCGGCTGCAGACTGGTTCGAGCGCGAGACGTTTGACATGTACGGCATTGTCTTTGGCGGCCACCCGGATTTGCGCCGTATCCTTACCGATTATGGGTTTGAAGGCTATCCGCTGCGCAAGGACTTTCCGCTCACCGGCTATGTCGAAGTGCGCTATGACGACGAGCAAAAACGGGTCGTCTACGAGTCTGTCAACCTCGTGCAGGAGTTTCGCAATTTCGATTACCTCTCGCCCTGGGAAGGCGCGCAATATGTGCTGCCTGGCGATGAGAAAGCGAAAGAGAAGGATGTTTAATGAAGAAATATATCATTGAACGGGGTCTACCGGGCATTGGCGGCGCTGATCGTGAGGCGCTAAAAGGCGCAGCAGCAAAGTCGAATGAAGTGCTTGCGGAGCTGGGCGCACAAATTCAATGGGTCGAGTCATTTGTAGCGGCAGATAAGACTTTCTGTGTTTATCTCGCCGAAGACGAGGGCGTCATTAAAAAGCACGCTGAGTTAAGCGGTTTTCCCGCGACCAAAATTACTGAGATCAAAAAAATGATCGATCCAACAACAGAACGCAGTTGAGCAGGAGGGATCGGATATGACCACACGATCAGGCCAATGCCTCTGCGGCGCCTTAAAATTCACCGCCACCCCAAAAAACGGCGATGTCGGCGTCTGCCATTGCGCGACCTGCCGCCGCGGAACGGCAGGCTCGTACTTCGCCATTGATTGCGGTGACACACTGGCCTTCGAAAATGAAAACGCCCTCGGCGTTTATAATTCTTCAGAATGGGCGGAACGCGGCTTTTGCACTAAATGTGGTTCGCCAATTTTCTGGCGCACAAAAGACAAAACCGTCAACATCGTATCGGTAAACGCTTTTGACGATGCGGGTGAGCTTCGCCTCGATCATGAAGTCTTCATCGATGAAAAGCCCGCTTATTATTCATTTGCTGAAAAAACCAAACAGATGACCGGCGAGGAATGCTTCGCGGAATTTGGTAAAAGCTAGAAAGAAAATTGCATGGCTGACGGCCACAATCCACCCGAAGACTCAACCTCTGACGCCTCGTCGGAGAGAAACTTCACCATCAATTTCGGTCCACAACACCCCGCGGCACACGGGGTGTTGCGTCTGGTGCTGGAGCTTGACGGCGAGGTCGTTGAGCGTGTCGACCCACATATCGGGCTGTTACATCGGGGCACTGAAAAACTGATCGAGCACAAGACCTACTTGCAGGCGATCCCGTATTTTGACCGCCTCGATTATGTAGCGCCGATGAACCAGGAGCATGCATTCTGCCTTGCGGCGGAAAAGCTTCTTGGTCTCGAAGCGCCCAAGCGCGCGCAGCATATTCGCGTTCTCTTCTGCGAGATCGGGCGCATCCTCTCACATATTCTCAACGTCACGACACAGGCCATGGATGTTGGCGCGTTAACGCCGCCGCTCTGGGGTTTTGAAGAGCGCGAAAAGCTGATGGTGTTTTATGAACGCGCCAGCGGATCGCGCATGCATGCGGCCTATTTCCGTGTTGGCGGTGTTCATCAGGATCTTCCCGACGCGCTGATCAATGATCTCGATGAGTGGTGTGATCAGTTCACCCAGAAGATGAAAGATATCGAAACGCTGATCACGGACAACCGCATCTTCAAGCAACGCAATGTCGATATTGGCGTCGTGACCAAAGATGAAGCCTTCGCCTGGGGCTTTTCCGGGGTGATGATGCGCGGGTCGGGCATTCAGTGGGATCTGCGCCGGGCGCAGCCTTATGAAACATATGACGAGTATGAGTTCCAGGTGCCGATCGGTAAAAACGGCGATTGCTACGACCGTTACCTCTGCCGCATGGAAGAGATGTATCAGTCGGTCTCGATTATGAAGCAAGCGATCGAGAAAATTCGCGCGACGCCAGGCCCGGTGATGACAACCGACGGCAAGGTCGCGCCGCCAAAGCGCGCTGACATGAAGGGCAATATGGAAGCCCTCATTCATCACTTTAAGCTCTATACAGAAGGCTTTCATGTGCCAGCGGGCGAGGTTTATACTGCAGTCGAGGCGCCGAAGGGAGAGTTCGGCGTTTACCTCGTTTCCGACGGCTCCAACAAACCCTATCGCTGCAAGATCCGCGCGCCGGGCTATCCGCATCTGCAAGCCATCGACTGGATGAGCAAAGGGCACATGCTGGCGGATGTCTCCGCGATCATCGGCTCGCTGGATGTCGTGTTTGGCGAGATTGATCGGTGATGTTGTTTGTCAGCATGGTGTTTGGCATTGCCCTTTTGGGTGCGGATTCTGCAGATGGGCCGCCAAGAACTGCGGAAGAAATATTTGCGAGTATCGAAGAGCGACACTATTCTCCGCCAAAGTTAATAAAGACAAGGGTTGGGAAGAGGTGTCCAAGAGGTCTTCGCTACACCCCCCGGCAAACAACGACAGAAGATCAGGCTACTCCCATAGAATCTTGCTTTCCAAGCTTTCCGAGAAAATGTTCCAACGTTAAAAACTTGAACAATGCCGTTGAGCTGGTTTTTGATGTAACACCGGAAGGGTTTCCAGAAAATATTCGTATACTTCGGACCACAGAAAGGTGCCTAAATACAGAGGCCGCTAGGTCTGTTTCTTATTGGCGTTACGCGCCGACCGACACTGGCTTTAAGGATTATACGACAACGCTGACCTTCCATTTGTCAGGTTAACTCTGGATTGGATTGCGGGATCAAATTTCATGAAACTCCCCTCTGTAACCTGCGGCACCCATGGCAAACAGCCACAGACCTTTGTCTGTGTTCACATCATTGACGGGGCAAAAGCCGGCGACGCGAAAGGCTTCTGGTGGTCGCGCGGGGAGGATGGCGTCTGGGATGCGATCTGCGATGATTGCAATAATCTTTCGCAGGCTGAGTTCGACGCCCTTGGCCCGAACAATATCAAGGTGATTTGCCTTGGCTGTTATGAAGATGCGGCTGCCTTGAATGAGATCGAGCTTGAATGAGGCGGATATTGTCTGTCATGCTCGGATTTATTCCGGGCATCCAGTTCATTCTGGATTGCCGGGACAAGCCCGGCAATGACAGTTCAGCAATCGGCGATTGTCGCCAAATTTCTGCTTAATCAGCGCATCCGCGACACCTGACCCCTTCCGTTTCCTGGCCAATCAAGTATGAGTTGGCGGCGATATTTTAAGGCCCCTGTGAGCCGATCTGGTGAGTAGGGAGCGGAGGATAAGAGATGGCGAACCGAAAGCCAGCAAAAGACCAACCAGCAAGCTTCAAGTGGTCGGCAGAGAACAAGACCTGGTGTGAACGCCAAGTGCAGAAATTCCCCGAAGGCCGGCAAGCCTCGGCGGTGATCCCGTTTTTATGGCGCGGTCAGAAGCAAGAGGGCTGGATTTCGATCCCGATGCTGGAGGCGATCGCGAAACAGCTCGATATGCCTTACATCCGCGTTTATGAAGTCGTGACGTTCTATACGATGTTTAACCTCGCGCCGGTTGGCGAGTTTTTCGTGCAGCTTTGCGGCACAACGCCTTGCATGTTGCGCGGCGCCCATGATCTGCGCGAGGTCGCGAAGAAAGTCATCGGTGCTGAAAACCATGTCTCTGATGACGGCAAGCTTTCCTGGCTCGAAGTTGAATGTCTCGGCGCTTGCTGTAATGCGCCGATGGTCCAGATTTCGACCAGTGAAAGCGATCATTACTACGAAGACCTGACGCCGGAAAATTTTGAGGCGCTGTTGAACGATCTGCGCGCCGGCAAGGAAGTTAAAGCCGGAACGCAAAATCCGAACCGCCATACGTCTGACCCGGAAGGCGAGAATACGACGCTAACCGATCCGTCGCTCTATGACGGCAGCGCCGCGAAACCGCTGGCAAAAATTCCAAACGCACAACCTGCGCCGGCGGAATAATATGAACGCAATCGACCAGCAAAAACGCAAAGACGCGATCAAGGGATTGATCAATATTGCAATCCTGGAAGGCTTTGTGCTGGTCGCTGTGATTGCGGTTTATTTTTATACCAATAGCGCGACCTTGCTGATTGGCGGCGTGCTCGGATCGACGCTTCTCTTTGGCCCGTTGTTCTTGCGCTGGGCGCGGGCCCATGGCGCGGCCGTGATGCCAAAGCCGAATTCCAAGCCGAAGTCATCCGGGGACGCGGATGGCTGAAGAACGTAATCAAAGTCCGCATTATATTCCGGAGCTTGATCCGCAACGATCAAAATTCGATTGGAATTCTTTCTCTGACTATTATTTCGGCCTTGCATATCTGGTGACGTCCGGCGGTTGCGCGTTTTGGTTTTTCGCGAATGATGAGCGCATGCTAGGATTCTTAATCATCGGGTTTGGCGTTGCCATGATCGCGCTGTCCGCCTGGTTGCGTGTGCGAGAAAATCACAAGGACCTCGAACGGCTTACGGTCGGAGAGAATGATCGCGACCAAGGGCCTCATTATATTGCAGAGCTTGACCCTGCCAGCGCAAAGCACAAGAAAGGTTTTGCCGACCCTTTAATATGGGTCTCGATCATCTTTAGTATTATATTCGTCGCTGGGGCTGTATTCGCTTGGCAATCCGGCATGGCGGCGCCGGCGAAATTTGTTACAGCCGCAAGTATAGTGTCATTTTCACCCCCGTTGATTGTTGCTAGTGACGGCCTGATCGCAGGCACGGCGTAGTCCATTAGAGAAAGCTAAGGCATGTTGCTCGAAGATAAAGACAGAATATTCACCAACCTCTACGGCCTGCATGACTGGCGGCTGGAAGAAGCGAAGAAACGCGGCGCCTGGAACGGCACAGCGGACTTCATCCGTATGGGGCACGAGTGGATCATTCAGCAGGTCAAGGACAGTGGTTTGCGCGGGCGCGGCGGCGCTGGCTTCCCCACCGGATTGAAGTGGTCCTTCATGCCGAAGGAAATCGGCGAGCGTCCGCACTATCTCATTGTCAATGCTGACGAATCCGAACCCGGCACTTGCAAGGACCGGGAGATGATGCGCCACGATCCGCATCTATTTATTGAAGGCTGTTTGATCGCGTCCTACGCGATGAAGGCCCATGCCAGTTATATTTATATTCGCGGCGAATATGTCGATGAGCGAAACAATCTTCAGGCGGCGATCGATGAAGCCTATGCCGCTGGCCTTTTGGGCAAAAACGCCGCCGGCTCAGGCTGGGATTTCGATCTCTATGTCTCCCATGGCGCCGGCGCTTATATTTGCGGCGAAGAAACCGCGCTTCTTGAAAGTCTTGAAGGTAAAAAAGGACAGCCGCGATTGAAACCGCCATTTCCGGCGGGCGCCGGGCTTTAGGGCTGTCCGTCTACGGTCAACAATGTGGAATCCATCGCAGTCGTGCCAACGATACTCCGCCGCGGCGCCGACTGGTTCCAGAAGTTCGGCCGAGACAATAACAAAGGCACCAAAGTCTTCTGCATTTCCGGTCATGTTGAGCGGCCTTGCAATGTTGAAGAGGCGATGTCGATCCCGCTGCGCCAGCTCATCGATACCCATTGCGG
>JAJFGC010000002.1 GCA_021776345.1 Hyphococcus sp.
CGCCGCCGGGCGTTGGCGACCGCCTGTTGGCGAGGCTTAGCCCTGCGGGCGACGATTCCTATGACGCCAAGATCATCAAAGCGCTGGGCAAAGGCGCGCACAAATTTCTCGCCGTCTACAACGCCAAGCGCGGCGGCGCGACAGCAGACCCGGTCGAGCGTCGCACCAAAGGAACCTTCACCATTGACGGTGGCGACGATGGCGGCGCAAAAGACGGCGATCTCGTCTGGGTGGAAACTAAAAATGCGCGCGGTTATGGGCCGCAAAAGGCGCGGGTCCGGTCCATTGCCGGGCATATTGACGACAAGAATGCCTACTCGACGATCGCGCTTGCCAATCACGACATCCCAACCGAGTTTCCGTCTGCCGTCATGGACGCGGCGAAGAAAGCAAAGCTGCCAGAGCTTGGCGAGCGCACAGACTTGCGCGATACGCCGCTATTCACCATCGATCCCCATGATGCGAAAGACCATGACGACGCTGTCTTCGCCGAACCTGATCCGGACCCGGATAATCCCGGCGGTCATCGCGTGATCGTCGCCATCGCGGATGTCAGTTACTTTGTGCGTCCGGGCGATGCGCTGGACACAGAAGCGCTCAAACGCGCGAACTCGGTTTATTTGCCCGACCGCGTGGTGCCGATGCTGCCCGAGCGTTTGTCGAACGATCTGTGCTCACTGCGCGAGGGCGAAGACCGGCCCTGCCTTGCGGTCGAGATGATCATCGATTCCGGCGGCAATAAAAAACGTCACCGTTTCATGCGCGCGATCATGCGCTCCTTCGCCAAACTCTCTTATGAAGAAGCGCAAGCGATCAGTGAAGGGGCGCCGGCGTCGCCGGAGATCAGCCAGGTAATCAACAATCTATACGGCGCGTTCAAAGCACGCTGGACAGAGCGCACCAAGCGCGCACCGCTCGATCTCGAACTCCCCGAGCGCAAGATCATCATGAACAAGCGAGGCGAGGTTGAAAAAGTCGTCAAACGCGACCGCTTCGATGCGCACCGCGTGATCGAAGAGTTCATGATCCTCGCCAATGTCGCGGCGGCCGAAACGTTGGAGCGCGCCCGCGTGCCCCGGATATATCGCGTTCACGACCAGCCCGACGAAGAGGCCTTGAAGGGCGTGCGCGACTATCTGACATCGCTCGATTATTCGCTGTCAAAAGGCGGCGCCGTGCGCCCGGCAAACTTCAACCAGCTTCTGAAGATTGCCGGCGAGCGCGATGAAAAGGAAATGATCTCCGAGGTGGTCTTGCGATCCCAGCAAAGAGCCGTCTATGACACGGAAAATGTTGGGCATTTCGGGTTGAACCTCGCGCGCTATGCGCATTTCACCTCGCCGATCCGCCGCTATGCAGACCTCACGGTGCACCGCGCGCTGGTCAAGGCCTGCAAGCTCGGTGATGGCGGCCAGACCGAAAAAGAAGCGATCAAGCTCACCGAGATTGCGGAGGAAATTTCCACGCTCGAACGGCGCGCCATGGCGGCGGAGCGCGAAGCTACCGATCGGTATCTTTCCGCTTTTCTGGAAACCCGCGTCGGCGCGGTATTCGATGCGCGCATCAGGGGCGTCACAAAATTCGGCCTCTTCGTTATGCTCGATGAAACTGGCGCCGACGGATTTATCCCGATGCGAACCATCGGCGATGAATATTTCCGTTATGAAGAGGGGCAACACGCAATTATCGGAGATCGGTCCGGCGGAATTTACCGGTTAGGTCAGGCAGTGCGCGTCAAACTCGCCGAGGCAACGCCGCTCACCGGCGGATTGCGATTTGACATGTTGAGCAATCCATTGTCGGCGCCGCCAAAACGAAGAGGCGCAAAACCCGGCGGCAAAAAATCTACCGGGCGCAAGCCAGCCAAAGCAAAAGGCAAGCGCGCCGACCCGAAGCACAAGAAAAAGAAGCGGCGGCGCAAGCCAAACGCGAAGGCGCGTCAGTCATAAGGCAAACGCCGCCAGCTTGTTTTTCTTCAAACAAAGTCCGCCAATCTTAAAAAATCGCACGGGCTTTAATCATTCACGATGTCAAAGAGCCCGCGCAAACAACCCTTTCACAAGGGTCTTCGCGCATGACCGTCAACCTTTTGTGTCTGTAGGTGTTGGGCGCCTGATCTGATCAACGCGCCGCTGTTAAATGACAACAACTAACGGCGAGAAGAAGTCTAAGGCCTCGCGCCTGGTGGTCGATACGTTTTTGCCTTTACGTTCCTTCCGCCGCTCATACCGGCGAAAGCGGGGATTCAGAAAATTCAAGCATAGATCTTCGAGCCTTTCGGCGCGGATACGAAAGTATAAAGAATACAAAGGGCTATCACTAACAACCTACGCCGCTTTCCCTCGATCCCCGCTTTCGCCGGGATCAGCGGATGCGGGAATTTTGGAGAGCACACTCAACCCTTGCGGGCGTAATGTCGCGTGCGGCGTTACAATTCCACAACCGGATTTGGCCCAAAATAGAGCAAGGCCCTAGCGGTGCTTCACCGGCGGCGCATTCTCCATCCCCAACACTTTCAACGCAAACGCATAGAGATGGGCGCGCTCGTCGAGCTGTTCAAAGCGCGCCGCAGAGCCGCCATGGCCTGCCTCCATATTGGTTCGTAAAACAAAGGGCCCGCCCGTCGCATCATCGCGCAAGCGCGCCACCCATTTCGCCGGTTCCCAATAGGTAACCCGGTAATCCGCAAGACCGGCGGTCGCCATGATCGGCGGATAAGCCACCCGTTTGATATTTTCATAAGGCGAATAGCCGGCGATCCATCGATATTGCTCTTTGCTATGGATCGGATTGCCCCACTCATCCCATTCCAGCGGGGTCAACGGCAAATCTGCATCGGAGATTGTGTTCAACACATCAACAAACGGGACGGCGCCAATCGCCCCGGCAAAAAGATCCGGGCGCAGATTAATGGTCGCGCCGACCAGCAAGCCGCCGGCGCTGCCGCCATAAATCACGATATTTTTGCTGGACG
>JAJFGC010000011.1 GCA_021776345.1 Hyphococcus sp.
TGATACGGAGTAATGTTATAGTGTAGACTGTTATACCGTTTCAAGCGCTACCCGGCATTCACCAATATCGCGACAAGCAGTGCTGTCTCTGCCCCATGATTAATCCAAGCGTGATTGGTCGCCCGCTGGATCACGACATCGCCGGGCTTGAGCGACGTCGGTTCACCCTCGTCCAGCAAGAGATCAATCTCGCCTTTGACTAAAACGATCACGTCAAGCGTATCGGTTTTGTGCATCATCGCATGGCGCGATGTATCTACTCTGGCGTGGGATGCGCCGACGGCGCCAAAGCCAAAGGCCGCCGCCGCTTCTTTTTCCTCTACGGTCTTTGACGCATCTTCTGGCGCGACCGTAAACCAGCGGACTTTAACCGCGCCTGCCTCGGGCTCCAGTTTTAAATCTTCATCTTTAAGCTTGTCAGTCGCGTCAAGAAGCTGGCCTGGTTGGAGTGGCGCGGTCCAAATTTCTGCAAGACCTGCTTCCTCTACCGCAATCAGTTTCGCCGCCTCGCCGTCAATCAAAATTCTTGAGCGACCAGCCTCGTTGTCAGTGGTGACAATCCGTCGGAGAGCTTTCCAATCCATCAATATTACTCAAAGCTGTCCGGGCCGACAAATGAATCGATCACAGACGCCGCGTCATAGGCGCCGCCATCATCCGGCGCATCGCCCTCGCCCATGATCACTTCCATGCGCACAGTAAAGTAATCCGACGCCCCAACATTGCCGACATTGCCGCCGACACCAACGCTCGTCCCGGATCGGCGACCATAAGAACCGGTGCCGAAGCCTGCGCCAATTGAAACGCCGCCGCGCTCCTCATGGGAAATGTCGCGGGAGACAACCCTGAACCAATCATAGCCGCTTGTAAGCGCCAACTCCGCCGCGCGCCGCAGGGCGTAATCCTCGACAATCTCCGGGGGCATGCCGCCTGAGCCGCGATAAACAATACGGTACCGGTCGTCTTCGATTTTGGTTTCGCTATAACCGAATTTGTCCACCCCCGCCGGACCGTAGGCTACAGGGCCAGCCGCCGCGCATGCCGCCAGCAACCCGGCGATCGATAAAATTGTCAGCAGTCTCATCAGCGCGTCTCCTGTTTCTGATTTGCAAATTAGCACTTCGCCGCCGCCTTCGCAAAACAAGGGTACAGCCTCGCTTATTCCCAACCGTCGCCGATTTTGAGCCGCATTCTTATAATATTTGTCTCAAAATGGCAGGGAGAGGAAGATGAACGACAATCGCAAGCACGCGGACACCCGAGTTTACGACCTTGTGGTGGTCGGCGCCAGTTTCGCTGGTTTGATCGCCGCCCGCACCGCGGCCCATCGAGGCCTCAAAGTGGCGGTTCTCGATGCGAAGACAGAACCCGGATCGCGTGTCAGGACCACTGGTATTCTGGTGAAAGTAGCCGTCGAAGAGTGCGACATTCCTTCGGCGCTGACGCGAAAAATCCCGGGCGTCAGGCTCTATGCGCCAAACGGCAAAAATATCGACCTTTTCGCGCCGGGCTATTATTTCCTCGCCACCGATACGCCGGCGATTATGCGATGGCTGGCGCGAGAGGCCGCCCGCGCCGGCGCCGATCTTTTCTTCGGCGCGCGGTTTGAGGATGCAACGCTGAGCGATGACCATGTTCACATTCATGATCTCGATTTAAAGGCGCGGTATCTGCTCGGCGCAGACGGCGCCAAGTCACGCGTCGCACAAGCCTTTAACCTTGGCTGTAATTCTGAATTTTTGATCGGTATGGAGACCGAATATGAAGAAACACCAACCGTCGATCCGGATTTCCTTCATTGCTTTGTCGATAGCGCCCTGGCGCCCGGTTATCTCGGTTGGGTCGTCCCCGGCGCCAATATGACCCAGGTGGGCCTTGCGGTGTCAGACGGTGTCTTTGGCGCAAAACGCAAACCCGACATGACGGCGTTCCTGAAACGCATCGACCCAACCTTCGCGCTGTGGAACTGCGAAGTGAAAGCAAAGCGTTCCGGCCCCATCCCCTGCGGCGGATTAGTTTCACCAATCGGCTCACACCGCGTTCTTCTGACCGGTGACGCTGCAGGTCTCGTCTCACCCCTCACCGCTGGCGGCATCCGCTTCGCCTTTCAATATGGCCGCCGCGTCGGCGCAGTGATCTCCGAATATCTACAAGATGGCGGCGCCGACCCGGCCGCATTGATGGCGGGCGAATACCCGACCTTCGGTCTTAAAACATGGATGCGCCGTGCCTGGTCCGCCGCCCCGCCCAATATGCTGATCAACGCATCGCTGTTCACACCGCCAATGCGTGCGCTGGCGCAATGGATATATTTTCAAAAGCGGGGTGGCGCGTCATCGAAATCGATGATGTCAATTGCCGCAACAACGCAGCCTTAGCCCGACCCAAAAATCTGCCCAACCACTTCCGGTTTCATCAGCACGGTCAATACAACACCCGCAATTGCGCCGCCGAGATGGCCTTCATGGGCGATGCGATTGCCGTCACGGCCCATCAGGCCAACCGAGACGGCGATAAAGACGCCGGCAAAAACAAAGGCGGGGATCGGGATTGGAATGAAAAACAAAAAAAGCGGCGCCAGCGGATAAAAAAGGCAGAAAGACAAGACAACGCCGGAAACGCCATCAGATGCGCCAAGAGAGGAATAGTCGAGTTTATCGCGATTTACATAAAATGAAACGATACCGCTCGTCAGGATGGCGCCGAAATAGACGACCAAAAACCCGTCCGTACCAAGAAGGCGCTCGACCTGCGGGCCGAAAAAATAAAGCGTCATCATGTTGAACATCAGATGGAAATAATCGCCGTGCAGGAAGGACGAGGTGAACACGCGATAATGTTCTTTGCGTCGCGAGACGGCGCCGACGTGAAACGCAAAGCTCGATATGAAACCGCGGTCGAAGGAAAGACCGTAGATGCTTGCAACCAAATTGGCGATAATCAGCGCATAGGTCGCCGGCGCGATTGGAATTTCCATTAAGAAGCAGCCTCGGCGGCCGCGGCTTCATCCGGCGTCAGTGTCTTCATCGCCAGCGCGTGGATTGGTCCGGTGAGTTCTTCACGCAAAATATCATTGATCAATCGCTGCCGCGCGACACGAGACAGGCCCTCAAATTGATCAGCAACCACATGCAAGCGAAAATGGGATTCTCCGCCTTCCCTCGCGCCAGCGTGGCCCGCATGGAGGTGCGATTCATCGATCACCTCCAGGCGCGAAGGCGACAAACGGTCATTAATTTTCCGTTGGATGAGTTCTGCGACAGACATCGGCGCGACGTCATCGCATATCCTGAGATTCTGTCAATATTGTATCAATCGATGCGCTGCACCATATTGCCCCTCTATGGCGAAGAAAGAATATAAACCGCGACTGGGTTTTGACATCCGGGTAAAACCTCCCTCGAGGAGCAAGACCAAGCCGCCGGCTTGGTCAAAACCCGAAGATAAAACCTGCGAGAAAGACGGCTGTAAGGAGCAGGCGGCCTGCTCCCTGCCGAAATCTCCGCGGCAGCCGAAGGCGCGCGTCTGGTATTGTCTGGTGCATGCGCGAGAGCACAATAAGAGCTGGAACTATTTTGACGGCTTGAGCGACGCCGAAGCAAAAGCCGAACAGGAAGCCAACCGTTATGGCGGGCGCCCGACATGGTCCATGGGCAAAAATGACCGCGCCAGAGCCGCGATGAATACCAGCGGTCCCGCAGACATGGCGGACGCTTTTGGCGTCCTTGGCGAAAAAGCCAAAACCCAGGCCGCAGAACGCGGCCACTACCGCGAAGGCAAACGCCTGACAAAGCTTCAGGTCAACTCCTTTGACACACTCGCCCTGCCCTATACGGCGCCCGCTCTGGAAATTCGCAAGCGCTATGCGGAGCTGGTGCGGCGGTTCCATCCTGATTCCAATCAGGGCGACCGCAGCGCCGAGGAACAGCTTTCCGAAGTCGTCAAAGCCCACACGATTTTGAAAAAGGGCCGCTTTTTATAGGTCAACTGCAACAGCAGATCGCCTCCAAGCCCACCCCGCTTGACTAGGCCTGGTTTTTAGAGAATGTCGCGATTGGCAAAACCAAACGGTGATATTACGATGCGAGGCATGGGGCGATTACGGCAAGCTAAACGCAAAATCCAACGCATTGCATTTAATAGTCTTAGCCTGCAGACGTTTGTCGACGAAGAAGAACAAAACAGCCTCGAAAAGCACATGGGATTTCCTGGGCAATGGCAAGAGCATCGACGCTTTCAACTGGCATTTGTAAAAGAACATGGCGTCATACCGACATCGCGTTTCCTTGAATTTGGCAGTGGGCCGCTAACCCTCGGCCTTCCTCTGATCGACTATCTGGACAAAAACAAGTATGTCGGCGTCGATATCAGACCGAATGTTACGGATATTGCCCACAACCAAGTCGCCAAGCACGGTTTGGCCTGGAAAAATCCACGATTGATTGTTTCCGATGATTTTGCAGCTGATGAACTTGCAGACAAAACCTTCGATTTCGTCTTTTCTTTTTCAATGCTATTTCATTTGAAGGACCAACTCGTCGAACGCCTTTTTGCAGTGATCGCAGAACGGTTAACGCCAACAGGCTGTTATTGGGGGAATATCAACAATGTCGATATGCCTGAAAGCACTTGGCTGAAATTTCCTTTTGTTGGTCGCTCGCCGGAGTTTTACGGCGCAATTGCCGAACAACATGGCATGACGATGAAAAGCCTGGGGTCATTGGAAGATAACGGCTTCAGGCTTAAAGACAAATTAGAGCGTCACAATGTGCTTCTCGAGTTCAGATTACGCTGATCGTGGCGCGCCAACGCCGCTGTGCGTCAATACACCCCTTCTGATACAAATACTTGAAATGATGCCAGTATCGCGCGAATGTCCGCCCGCATTTTAGACCAAAGAGACCTGTTTTCCCATGACCGTGATGAGTGACAATAAATTCCCGGAAAAACCGGAAAAAACTGTTTCCGCAAAAGACGTCTTTGGCGTTGATGTGGATTTCGAAATTCCTGCCTTTGCGGAAACGAATGACTATGTCCCGCCTTTGGATGAGGCTTATCGCTTCGATCCGGAGACCACGATGTCGATCCTCGCAGGGTTTGCGCGCAATCGACGGGTGATGGTTCAAGGCTATCACGGCACGGGTAAGTCGACTCACATTGAGCAGGTTGCCGCGCGGCTTAACTGGCCCTGCATCCGCATCAACCTCGATAGTCATGTCAGCCGCATCGATCTCATCGGTAAGGACGCGATCGTCGTTGAAAACGGCATGCAAGTAACTGCCTTTAAAGAAGGCATGTTGCCTTGGGCGTTTCAACGGCCCGTTGCGCTCGTCTTCGACGAATATGATGCTGGTCGCCCGGATGTTATGTTTGTGATCCAACGGGTGCTCGAAGCCGAGGGCCGGTTGACGTTACTCGACCAGAACAAGGTTTTGACGCCCAACCCGTACTTTCGACTGTTCGCGACGACGAACACAATCGGGCTTGGCGACACAACCGGGCTCTATCATGGCACGCAGCAGATCAACCAAGGCCAGATGGACCGCTGGTCAATTGTCACGACGTTGAACTATCTCGATCACGACGAAGAAACCGCGATCGTGATTTCAAAAGCCCCGCTCTATGACTCCGAGGAAGGGCGCCAGGCAATAGATGCGATGGTGCGTGTCGCCGATATGACCCGTAACGCTTTCATCGCCGGCGATATCTCAACGGTGATGAGTCCGCGAACGGTCATCACCTGGGCGCAGAATGCCGAGATTTTCAAGGATATCGGATATGCCTTCCGCGTGACTTTTCTCAACAAATGCGATGAGCTCGAACGCCCAACGGTCGCTGAATTTTATCAGCGCGCCTTTGGCGAGGATCTGCCCGAAGCCGCGCCGGAAGTCAGCGTCGCATAGCCCAATCCTTAGATTGCGTCCTCAATACGTCCTTCAGGCGCAGATGGTGTCATGCCTCAGCGAGGCAATCGTTAAGATTTGTCTTACTTTAATTTAAGCCTCAATCAGGATTTGCCGCCTGTTATTGGTGGAACCTTATCCTATTCGCTTTGTTCGAGTGGCCCGGGGGCGAATGCATAATTTGTAAAAAAGGAGTTTTAAATGTCTTCCACGAAAATATTAGCGACCGCGAGCATTTTGACCATTGCTCTGGCCGGCGCCGCTCATTCACAAGGCTATGCCGATGCTCGAGAAACCACCGGCCCATACATTTCCGGCGGTTACAACTATCTCGACTTTAACGAAGAGCTCGGCGGCAGCGCCGACATCAGCGCGATCACCGCTCGCGGCGGATGGCAGTTTACCCCGTTCTTGTCTGTTGAAGGTGATATCAGCTTCGGCGTTGACGATGGCAATTTCGATTTTAACAGCAGCGAAGATGATCTCGATTTCGATGACAATACTGATGGCGATTTGGATGATGTCATCAACGGACCCGGCGAACTCGGAATGGACTATCTGATCGGTCTTTATGCACGTGCAACATTGCCGCTTAGCGACCGTTTCGAAGTTTCTGCACGTGGCGGTTACGCATTTGTCGAATTGGATTCAACGGTTCAGACAATTGGCGGCAACGAGCTTGTTTTCGGCGGATCTGACGATGGTTTCGCCTTTGGCGGATCTGCCTCATACGACCTGACAGAATCTCTCTCTCTGCGTGCAGACTATACTCATTACGAGTTTGACGACGCAAATGCTGAAAGTTTCGGGGTCAATCTCCAGGTTAAATTTTAGACAAATTGAAAAATCATGTTGTTCAGAACGGCGCAATACTCAGCCGTTCTGAACAATACAGGTATCATTTATGAAGAAGATACTGCCGGCAGCTCTGGATAAAATGTGCGCAGGCCCTATCTCGTTGAACAAATTGTGAGATTCCCAGAGCTTGTTCATTAAGAAAATCACGCTAAAAACGCCTCTGTGCCTAAGTTGAATATAACATCCCGAACCCACCCGCCAACGCCGTCAAATAAAGACGGCGTTGTTGCGACTCAAGACGTTGTTGCGTCTCAAGAAAATGCGCTGTCGCGTATTGCATCGCACTGTCAGGCTTTTCGCGGTGCTGATCTCAGCCGCAGCGTCGGTCAGCTCGCCCTCAACCTCGGACTCTATGTCGGCTTGTTGGCGTTGATGTATGGCGCCTTCGCGATCGGCGCGTGGTGGGCAACGCTTCTTTTGTCGATACCTGCCGCCGGTATCCTTGTTCGGCTTTTCATCATTCAACATGATTGCGGCCACGGCGCCTATTTTAAAACCAAAAAAGCCAATCATGTTGTTGGCTGGTTGATGAGCGTCTTGACTTTTACGCCATTCGGTTTTTGGCGGGACGCCCATAATCGGCATCACGCAAATTCAGGCAATCTTACCCGCCGCGGCATGGGCGGCGTCGACTTGCTGACCGTTGAAGAGTTTCGAGCGCTCTCTCCGTTCAAAAAAGCTCTTTATAAATTCTATCGTCATCCGTTAACGCTTCTTGTGTTTGGCCCACCCCTCTATTTCCTGATTATGCAACGCCTGCCCTTGTCTGGCCCGGCGCCCTACACCGAAGTTTATCATGAGATGAAGGGCAAACAGATCTGGCGCAGTGTCATGCTGTTGAATGTCGCGCTGCTCGCGCTTTATGGCACGCTCGCATTTTTCCTCGGCGCGATAGCAACCCTTGTTGTTGTTGTCCCGTTGATTTCGATTGCCGGCATTGCGGGGACATGGCTGTTCTACGTTCAACATCAATATGAAGACGCCTACTGGATGCATCAGGGCGACTGGAATTATAACAAGGCCGCCCTGCTCGGCAGCTCGCATTATGATTTACCGCCGATCCTGCAATGGTTTACCGGCAATATCGGCCTGCATCACATTCATCATTTGTGCAGTCTTATTCCAAATTACCGTCTGCAGGAATGCTATGAGGCAAGCAACGATCTGAGATCACTGCCCAAACTTTCTATTCGTGAAAGCTTCAAAGCGCCGAGTATGACGCTTTGGGACGAAACCCAGCAGCGCATGGTCGGCTTTAAAGCACTATAGGAAACGCGGTGGCTCTTTCGAACCACCGCTTATTAATTTTTACTGCGCCGGCAGTTGATAGCCGATTTCAGAACCCGGCCCGAGGGGCAGTCCCAGCATCACCCAGAGAATGACCATGACAAGCCCGCTGATCAGCAGGAACATTGAGTAGGGGATCATTGTTGCGGTGAGACTGCCCAATCCGAAATCTGGTTTCCAGCGATGGCAGAAGGTCAAGATGAGCGGGAAGTAAACCATCAACGGGGTGATGATGTTGGTGGCTGAATCGCCGACACGATAGGCCGCGGTGGTCATCTCTGGCGAGACATTCAACAGCATCAGCATCGGAACCAACACCGGCGCCAAGAGCGCCCATTTTGCCGACGCGGAGCCGACAAAGAGATTGACGACACCGGTTAGCAAGACAAGCATTGCGAGCGTGATCGGCATTGGCATGCCTGACGCTTCAATCGCGCCGGCGCCCTGCACCGCGAAGATCAATCCAAGATTTGACCACGCAAACATCGCAACGAAATGCGCCGCTGCGAATGCGAGTACGAGGTAATAACCAAGGTCCTGCATCGCGCCCGTCATCATCGCGACAATATCGCGGTGATTTTTAACCGTGCCAGCCGCCGCGCCATACGCCCACCCCGAAGCGAGAAACAGGATGAAAAACCCTGCAACGAGCGACTTATAAAATGGCGATAATCGTGCTTCCGGTTTCGCCGCCTCGTCGATCAAGGGCGTGCCCGGTCCGAGAGTGAAGAATACCCAAAGCACGCATACGCCGATCGTGGCAAAAAGCGCATACCACAGACCTTTTCTCTGTTCCGGCTCAAGAGGTTTGTCTTCATCTTCGACCATGGCGCCGGAGGAACCGGCCGGAACATATTTACCCATGCGCGGTTCAATGATCCGGTCAGTGACAAACCAGATCACCGGCAAAAAGATAAACGTCATCCCCATGATGAAATACCAATTGCCGGCAATGTTTGCGTCCCAGGCGGGGACAATCGCTTCGGCGGCCTGTTCAGTGATCCCGAACAGCAGCGCATCAAGCTGGCCGGGCAAGAGGTTTGCCGAGAAACCGCCGGAGACGCCTGCAAACGCCGCGGCGATTCCTGCAATAGGATGACGCCCCGCCGCCGCAAACAAAACACCTGCAAGAGGAATAAGCACAACGTAAGCCGCGTCGGCTGCAAGATTGCCGACCATTGCCACCAGCGCCACCATCGGCGTCAGCAAAAACTTTGGGGCGTTACGAACGCCCGCGCGCATCGCCGTTGCAAAGAGCCCGGTGCGTTCCGCAATCCCGGCGCCAAGCATCACCACGAGCACATAACCTAGTGGATGGAAATGGGTGAAGGTCTTGGGCATATCGACCCAGAGTTTCTGGATATTTTCCGCCGACAGAAGGCTAAGCGCGCTTATCACCTCCGGTTGGCCGCTCGCATCGACCATTGTCGGGTGCAGCGCTGAGTAGCCCACAAGCGACGCGAGGATACTCACCGCTATGAGGGCGAAGATCAGATAGAAGAAGATAAAAACAGGATCGGGAAGCTTATTCCCTGTCCGTTCAATATAACCGAGAATGCCTTTTTGTCCCGTCGCCGCTGCCGTCGCCATAGGTCGTCCTCCCTATTTGAGCCGGGAAGATTGGCGAATTTCGCTCGCTAAATCAATTCTTAAGGAGACATTGCTCAAACACCCGCCGCCCAAACACCGTGAAATCCGAGCGGAACACGCTGCGGCAGCATCACCCGCGCAAGCGGCGGCGCAGAAAAATTCTGCGCATCAATTATTTGGGCTTCTGACTTGCCGTCCATGTCCGCCGTGAAGGTGATGAGATAACCATCATCTTCGCTTTGCGCATTTATTTTGGGTGCAAAGGCCGGCTCCGAACCGTAAACGCCGCTCGCAAAATCATGCCTCGCGCTGGCACCAGTTTCGAGATCGTATTTCATCAAGGCCGAGAACCGCTGTTCAATGCAATCATCAAAAACCACATGATAGGAATGCCGTGTTTTCTGACCCGCAAAATTATTGTTGATGACGGGAAATTCTGACACCGCGTCATCGATCTGCTCTTCGCGGCCTTCGCCGGTTTTCATATTCATCCGCCAGCGGAAGGGCTGTGCGCGCAGCGCGAGAACATCCGCCATCGCTGCGTAAGGTCCGTATTTAGGATCAGGCTCAAACCGGTTGGGAAGCATCTTGCACGCGGTCATCACCACATCATCGCCCTCCTCCCACGCATTGATGACGTGGTAGACATAGCAGGTCGGAAACTCGAACCATTTGGGATCGCCTCCCTTACGCGGCACAACGCCAAACCGTGTTGGCTGATCGGCCACGTGAATTTGCCATAGCCGGTTTTTGATCGCCTGGTCAGAAAAGATGACGGGGAGATCATGGAGGATCACATAATTTTCCGTCATGCCCATATCATGCGGCAAGCGCGGGCCCGGCAGATCGACTTCCTGAAAATGCGTGAGGTCGCCTTGCGCCGACACGGCGCCGGTCCACATTTTTGGCTCGTAAAGCGCATAATCAAAAAATACCAATTCCCCGGTTTTGGGGTCAACTTTTGAATGTGCTGAAATATTGTGCGGCAGCTTGCCGTTAAATGTCTCTACCCGGATCGTTTCGAGCGTTTGCGCATCCACAGCAACCGGCTGACCGGAAATATACCAGAGCGCTAGGAGGTTGCCGTTATGAAAGACGAGATCGGTATTTGCGGTATCTCGGTAGTGAACCGTGCGCCCTGAGGCGTCTTGCGACGGCTCGAAAATACCGCCGAGCGGCGAGGCGCCGTTTGCCTTGAGGTCCTGCGTCCCGACATAACGGTTGCGATACCGCGCCTCGCCATTTTCAAACCACACCCCATGGATCATGCCGTCGCCGTCGAACCAATGATGCATGCCCTTGGGCGCTACAGCCGGGTTCGGCCCATTGCGAAAATATCCGCCATGGAGATCGCGCGGGATTTCGCCAATGACATCGAGCTTGTCGGCGCTCACTTCATCTGTCACCGGCGCATAGAGGCCGTGGAAGTATGGGTTGAGATCGTTTAACGTTTCGGTTGTCATGCTCGTCTTTTATCCATAGCGTTTATACACTATGCTATTTAGGTATTTCTGATGATGCAAACCTGCAAAACAGGTTCAACGCTGATATTCAGCCTGCTAGCTGTGATCGTCACTGCGTGCACAAACGAATCAAAAAACGACGTTGCCGAGCAACCAAGCGTCGCCCCTTATGAGCGTCCGGCGTGGACGCCAGATGGAAAAAGCATTGTATTTGGAGGCCAGTTGGACGGAAACCGCGATATCTTTATCATGGATAAGGATGGCGATGCGTACGTCAATCTCACAAACAGCCCGATTGATGAAATGTTCCCGTCCGTTTCCTCCTCCGGCGACAAGATCGCCTATGTCGGCAAAGTGGATGGAAACTACGATATCTACGTTATGGATATCGATGGCGAAAAGCAAACCCGGCTGACCGAAAACGATCGCATTGATGATTGGCCGAGTTGGCGCAATCGTGACCAGAAAATCGTCTACGATTATGTCGATGATGGCAATTATGGGTTCATGCGCATGCATGCTGATGGGTCCGGCAAAGAGCTAATCTTTGACGATGACGTTAAAACGGTCGATCCGATGACAGTTGATACAAGCGAGTTCATTGTCTACAGCAGTGACCGACCCGATCCTGGCGGCAATCGGCAAATTTATTTGTTAAGCTTGGACACTGGCAAAACACAACAGTTGACAAATAACGATCTCACGAATGCTCACCCCTCGCTTTCATCCGATGAAAGCGTCGTTTTTAATGCCGGTACAGATTATTGGAATATTTTTACCATGAAAGTCGACGGCTCCGACGTAAGGCAACTCACCGATGGAAATTATGACAGCAAATGGGGAGCGTGGTCTCCGGATGGTAAGGAAATCGCCTTCATGTCGAACAAGACCGGCGCCTGGCAAATCTACATCATGAATGCCGACGGCGGTAATATTCGACAAATCACTGACGTAAATTGAGGTCGCCTCGATTGGCTCGTCACTGTTTTCGTGCCAAAACCCGCCTACCACAGTAAAATTTTTCAACCAGGTTCATGCCACGTTCATCCGATACCTATGTCTGCCAATCATGCGGCAACGTCACAGCCAAATGGGCCGGGCGCTGCGAAGCGTGCGGCGAGTGGAACACGATCGAGCAGGAGCTCTCTGAGGCTGGCCCTCCCGGCTCATTAGCAGGCTCCCTTTCCGGCGGCGGCTCAAAATCCAAAAGCAAGAAGATTGACTTTACCTCCCTAGCTGGCGGCGGTGAAACCGTGCCGCGGGTGATGACCGGTAATGCCGAGTTTGACCGGGCTTGCGGCGGCGGCCTGGCCGAAGGCTCGGCGCTCCTCATCGGCGGTGATCCAGGGGTCGGCAAGTCGACATTGTTGTTGCAGATCGCGGCTGGCCTCGCCAATGGCGGCCAAAGCGTCGCCTACATATCCGGCGAGGAATCGGTCTCGCAGATCCGATTGCGGGCGAGCCGTCTTGGCGCGGAAAAGGCGCCGGTCCATCTCGCATCGGCAACAGCGCTTCGCGATATCCTCGCGACGCTAAAATCCACAAAGCCAGACGTCGTCATCATCGATTCGATCCAGACGCTCTGGTCCGATGCGCTCCCTGCCGCGCCAGGCACTGTGACACAAGTGCGCGCCTGCTCCCATGAGTTGGTCCGGTTCGCCAAGGCCTCCGGGACAATCGTCCTCCTCGTTGGCCACGTCACGAAAGACGGTCAGATCGCGGGGCCACGAGTGGTTGAGCATATGGTCGACGCCGTGATGTATTTTGAAAGTGAAACGGGGCGCGACTTCCGCATCTTGCGGGCGGTGAAAAACCGTTTCGGCGCCGCCCACGAGATCGGTGTTTTTGAGATGACCTCAAAAGGTCTCGAAGAAGTCGCCAATCCATCGGCGCTGTTTTTGACCGACAATGAAGTGCCTGCATCAGGCGCTGCTGTCTTCGCCGGGATCGAAGGAACGCGGCCTGTTCTCGTTGAAATACAGGCGCTTGTCTCCCCCTCCTCCCTGGCCGCGCCAAGGCGTTCGGTTGTCGGCTGGGACAGCGCCCGGCTGTCGATGCTGCTGGCGGTGTTGGATGCCCGTGCTGATCTTGATTTTGGCCGCCATGATGTCTTCCTCAATGTCGCCGGCGGTTTGCGCATTGCCGAACCTGCGGCCGATCTGGCCGCAGCTGCCGCGCTGTGTTCGTCCCTCTTTGATACGCCGCTTGCAAGCGGTCAGGTCGTCTTTGGCGAGGTTGCACTCTCCGGCGCAGTTCGCCCGGTCAACCAAACCGAAGCGCGCCTTAAAGAAGCCAAAAAACTAGGATTTATGGGGGCGCTTGCCCCTTCTGGCGCGGCCAGCGAAACGCTGTCGGTGACGAACGCGACAAACCTTGCTGATTTGGTTCGCTGGGTGCGCCGCCAAGGCTAGTTTGGCTGTTGAGAAATTAGCCGTTCGAGGGTAAGGAAAACAATTGGGGGATCAACGACTCGCTCTAGTGTTCTGGGGCGGAGGAAACAGGGCGTAGTAATGTTTGATCTCCTATTTCTTCTAGTCGTGGGCCTCTCGACCGCTTTTGCCGCCATGCGCGGTGGATTGCGCGAATTCGCCACGCTGCTAGCGCTGGCGATTGCAGGCGGGCTCACATGGGTGATCGCACCCGGGCTTTTAACCACGACAGGCCTTTCTGGCAGTTTCTTTGGCTCGATTATTCTCGCCGCGGTGCTCATCGCGGCGTTTTTTGTTGTCGTCCATATTGGTCTTCATCTCGTGCTGAAACGCACGCCGCTTGAAGGCCGCGCCGCTCTGATTGACCGCGCCAGCGGCGGCGCCTTCGGTCTCTTTCGCGGGCTGGTGCTCGTTGGTCTCGGCTTCCTTGGCTACGGCTATTATCTCGATGAGGCGCGCCAACCCGACTCAGTGAAAAACGCGATCACCCGTCCCGTCGCGGCAGGCATGGCGAGTTGGTTTGAAAGCTTTGCCCCGGAAGACGCCTATATCGAAAACACGGGCGACACCCCAGAAGAAGAAACAAACGCTGCCGTTGATGGATACGCCCGCAGCGACCGCAACGGTCTGGAAGAAATTGTCACGACAGTGACCACAACCGATCCGACAATTTCCGAAACCGGTCCAGAACCGATCGAGGCGAACGCCGAAGATACAAGCCTTGAAGATTCCATTGCCGACATCTTGATCGAGGAAGATCAATAATGTTCCTGCCAGGCGACGCTTCACTCCCACTTCATGAACGCGCCGCCGACTTTCTAAAACTCGAAGGCCTCCAATATCGCCGCCGCCAATCAGAGCTGGATGCGCTGCTGGGCGAGCCCAAGCTTAAAGAAGAGTGCGGCGTTTTTGGTGTCATTGGCACGAATGACGCTGCGGCGCTGACGGCGCTTGGTATTCATGCGCTCCAGCACCGCGGTCAGGAAGCGGCGGGTATCGCCACCTATGACGGGGACCACTTCCATAATGAACGTCATCTTGGTCTTGTTTCGGATAACTTTTCCGACGTGAAGACACTTGGCCGTTTGCACGGCAACGCAGCGATCGGCCATACGCGATACTCCACGCAAGGCGACACTGTGTTGCGCAATGTGCAGCCGCTCTATGCCGATCTTGATCAGGCGGGTGTTGCGATTGCCCATAATGGCAATCTCACAAACGCAAAAACCCTGCGCGCTGATCTCGTTCGCCGCGGTTGTATTTTTCAGTCGACATCGGATTCTGAAATCTTCCTGCAACTCACCGCGCGATCGCAATATCTCTCTGTCACCGACAAGCTGATCGAAGCATTAAAACAAGTCGAAGGCGCCTACGCGCTGACGGTTCTGGCGCCGGAAGGATTGATCGGCGCACGCGATCCGGTGGGCATTCGCCCGTTGATCCTTGGTAATCTTGATGGCGCGCCGATCCTCGCATCGGAAACCTGCGCCCTCGATATTATCGGCGCGGAATTTGTCCGCGACATTAAACCCGGCGAAGTCGTGATCTGCCGCGCCGATGGCTCGATTGAAAGCCGGCAGGTTTTCCCGGAACCGCCACAGGCGCGCCCGTGCATCTTTGAACTGATCTATTTTGCCAAACCCAACTCGGTCGTCGATGGCGAAAGCGTTTACGAACTCCGCAAGCGTCTCGGCGTTCATCTTGCAGATGAGGCGCCGTGCGAGGCGGATCTCGTCTCGCCAATCCCCGACTCAGGCGTGCCCGCCGCCATCGGCTATGCGCAAGCCTCGGACCTGCCTTACGAGATGGCGCTGATCCGGTCGCACTTTATCGGCCGCACTTTCATTGAACCGGAACAGAAAATTCGCGAGGCCGGGGTCGCGCGCAAACACTCGCCTAACCGCGAACTGATCAGCGGCAAACGCGTCGTCCTGATCGATGACTCAATTGTCCGCGGCACCACGTCCCGCAAGATTGCCGAAATGCTCCGCAATGCGGGCGCCAGCGAAGTGCATATGCGCATCGCCTGCCCGCCGATTATTCATCCGGATTTTTACGGCATCAACACACCGTCTCATGAAGAACTTCTCGCCGTCGGTCGGTCGGTTGAACAGATGCGCGAACTCATCGGCGTTGACAGCCTCGCCTTCCTGTCGCTGGAAGGTCTCTATAAAGCGTTCCGCAAAGAGCGCCGCGACGAGACCGCGCCCGCCTTCACCGATCACTGTTTTACCGGCGATTACCCCACGCGGCTAGTCGATAGAGATGAGACGGATCGCAATGCAATGATCACGCAATTGTCGTTTCTCGCCGAGACGAGTTAGGCGCTACTGCAGGTCGAATTTTCCGTAAATCGAAATGGTAACGGCTATATCTTCCGGTTTTGCAAAAATGCGGCTTCCGGTAACTATTATCGTATCCGATTGTGGCGAACTCAATTTAATGCTCGGTCTCAGCTGGCCGCCGGATTCATCTTGCTCATATACTTCGACAAATCGATCACGAAGGTTGAAATCAAGGCGTTGCGCATCGGTTCCCGCCTCTTCAATCACTTGAATAGTGCCAAGCGTTTTGCCGGCATTCTGAGCATAAAGTTCAGCCCTCTGGGATGCATCCTTTATAGCCAAATTGCGCGCTTTTTCGAATAAAGGCCCTGTATCTTCGATTAGATAAACCGGCGGGCTTACCTCCTCTGCATCCGCCTCAATCAGCGCCGCCAAGAGCTCTCCAGCTTTGCTGACATCATCAGTAACTACACGTATAGTTTGAGTGGCAACAAATGCCCCATCCTCAGAGTATCGAGACCCGTCTGGGCGCCGAAGATAGATTTGCCGTCTATCAACATCAAAATAAGCGCTTGAAATATCTTCATCCGTTAAACCAAAGGTAGCAGCAATTTCGCGGGCATTGGTTATTCGTTCTGAAAGTACCGCTGCTGCAAGAGCAGCAGTCTTACCTTCCCCCTCCATCGTCACCGACAATGCGGCATGGCTCGGAAACATGCGCGCTTCACCGACCCCAACCACTGCAACATATTCGGTTTCTAACTCCAAGCAGCCCGCCAAGCTCAAAGAAAGGAGAATAGCAACAGTCCGCAAATCAACCATCAAAGGCCCCACTGATTTTTATGTAAATCTCAGGCATTGTCTTGGGCAACCTTATCACCTGCCCGGATCGGAACAAGCCACGATTGCCCAGTGTTATATCAAGCCCGCTCGTCCTTTGGCGATTCCATCACAATATAGGATGTGATCGAATTGACCTGCGGCGCGAGGCCCAGAACTTCCGTGTGAAAATTTTTATAGGCGGCGAGGTCAGCGACTTCAACGCGCAGCAAATACTCAAATGAACCAGTCATGTTGTGGCACTCGCGCACTTCGGGCGAACGGGCCATCAGCTTCTCAAATGCTTTTTGTGGGCCTTTGGTGTGTTCTGAGAGCCCCACCGCAACATAGGCGGTAAAGCCAGCATCAACCGCAGCGCGATTAATCACGGCGCGGTAGCCCTCAATAACGCCGGTCCGTTCAAGCTCCTGCACTCTTCGCAGACAGGCCGACGGCGACAGGCCGATCTTTTCCGCGAGGTCAGCATTCGATATCCGCCCATTGCGCTCTAATTCACGCAATATCCTTCGATTTATGTCATCAATTACTCTCATATGTTGTTGTATCTGTGACAAACACGCCGAAAAAAGCAAGCTAATTTTGCTAAAAGTCAACTATTCTTGCGCTATGATGAGCATTGAGCTGATAACCGCCCTCGCCGCTTTTGCCTTCGTGATGTCAATCACGCCTGGCCCCAACAACCTGATGCTGATGGCGTCTGGCGCCAATTTCGGCGTCCTGCGCACGATCCCGCATATGCTGGGCGTAGGCATCGGCTTCACCTTGATGATCGTCTTAGTCGGCGCAGGCATCATCCAGATCTTTGACAGGTTTCCGACTAGCTATACGATTCTTAAAATCGCGAGCGTCGGCTATCTGACCTACCTCGCCTGGAAGCTCGCAACAGCAGCGCCGACTGCGACTACAAGTAATGCACAGACGGAAAACACCAAACCGCTAAGCTTTATTCAGGCAGCGCTGTTTCAGTGGGTGAACCCGAAAGCCTGGGCGATGGCGCTCACCGCCGTCAGCGTTTACACCGTTCCTACCGCGCCAGTTCTGAGCTTGCTGCTCGTTGCGATGATCTTTGGCATGATCAACTTGCCGTCAGTGAGCGCATGGACGCTTGCCGGCTCACAGCTGCGGCGCTTCCTTAGTGACCCGGTAAAGCTGCGCATCTTCAATATAAGCTGCGCGCTTCTTCTGCTCGCAACGCTGTACCCGATTTTGTTCAGCACAGGGAATGCTGGATAAGCAAGCAACGCTTAAAGCCCGCTGAGCCTATCCATCGCTGCTTTCAGCTTTTTGATTTGTGTTTCAAAATCGGCGCGGCGGGTGTGCTGTTCGTCAACGACTTCTTTCGGCGCGCGCTCGACAAAGTTTTTATTTGCAAGCTTCCTATCGATGCCATCGATCTCTTTGGTCACTTTCGCGATCTCTTTGTCGAGGCGGGCTTTTTCCGCGTCAAGGTCGATAACCTCGCCAAGCGGCAACCCGACGATCGTCTCGCCATGCACAATCTGGACAGCGCCTTTCGGCGGCGGCGCTTCGGCAATTTCCGATAGCCGCGCAAGACGGCTCAACACATCCCGATGGGTGTTGAAGCGGTCACTCGCATCGCCGCCGGAGAACACCATCGGTACCTTCGCGCCAGCGGGTACGTTCATTTCCTGACGGACCGACCGAATAGCCGTGATAAGGTCAATCACCCAGTTCATTTCCTCCGACGCAGCCTTATTGGTCAGTGCGGTGTCGGCCGTCGGCCAGGCGGCCGAGATGAGGCGATCGCGCTTTGCGAACGCGCCCCATAGCTCTTCGGAGATAAACGGCATGAACGGGTGAAGAAGTTTCAAAATCTGATCGAGCGCCCAGGCGGCTGTCGCGCGGGTTTCCGCTTTTGCGCCCTCATCCTCGCCCATAAAAGTCGGCTTTGAGAGCTCAAGAAACCAGTCACAAAAAACGTTCCATGAGAATTTATAGATGGCCCCTGCCGCATCGTTGAAGCGGTATGCTTCCAGTTCGCGCGTCACATCGGCAGCGCATTGGTTGGCTTCGTGAACAATCCACTGATTGAGTTTTGCCTTCACGTTCGAAGGGGCGAAACTATCAACCGGTTTGCATTCATTCATTTCGCAAAAGCGCGCCGCGTTCCAAAGCTTGGTGCCGAAATTACGGTAGCCCTCAACTCGCGATTCCGAGAGCCGGACATTGCGGCCATGGGCGGCCTGCGCACACAGTGTAAAGCGCAGCGCATCGGCGCCGAACTGGTCGATCAGGACAAGCGGATCAATGCCGTTGCCTTTCGACTTCGACATTTTCTGGCCGTGCTCATCCACCACCAGCCCGTGGATATAAATCTCCGGGAACGGAATTTCCTTTTGCGCGTAAAGCCCCATCATCATCATCCGGGCAACCCAAAAAAAGATAATGTCGAACGCGGTGACCAGAACCGTGTTTGGATAGTGGGTTTTCAGTTCCGCCGTTTCATCCGGCCAGCCAAGCGTTGAGAATGGCCAAAGGGCGGACGAGAACCATGTGTCGAGGACATCCTCGTCTTGGTAAATTACAACCGGTGATTTGTAATCATGCGTTTCCTCGCGAAGTAAATTTCGCTTAAGGTATTCAGCATTATCAGCTGCAACAGCCGGGATATGGCCATAATATTTTGTAGCTTGCTGCACCGCTTCTTCCGAGGTAACCGCTACAAAACCAATTTCTTGCCTAAAGTCCACTGACCCATCGATTATCATAGGCCCATACCATGCCGGTATCCTGTGCCCCCACCATAGCTGGCGGGAAACACACCACGGCTCGATATTGTTCATCCATTGGAAATAGGTCTTGGCCCAGTTTTCCGGCACGAATTTCGTCTCGCCGCTTTCCACGGCTTTGATCGCCGGTTTGGCCAGCTCCTTCGCGTCGACATACCACTGATCGGTGAGCATCGGCTCGATGACGACGCCGGAGCGATCACCAAAGGGCTGCATGATCTTTTTATCTTCCGTTGCAATCAGGCGGCCTTCCGCATCAAGATCGGCAACCACCGCCTTGCGCGCCTCAAACCGGTCCATGCCGCGATATTTCTCCGGCACCGGGTTATCTTCCGCATCGTCGCTGCGCATTTGCGCCTTGGTGTCGAACAGAACATACATCGGGATGTCATTACGCTTGGCGACCTGATAATCGTTAAAGTCATGGGCGCCGGTGATCTTCACGGCGCCGGAGCCAAAATCCGGGTCCGGGTGGTCATCGGTAATGATCGGAATATAGCGATCCGCCAGCGGCAGCAGGCAGCGTTTACCGACAATCGGCGCGTAACGCGTGTCCGACGGGTGCACCGCCACCGCACCATCACCGAGCATCGTCTCGGGCCGGGTTGTCGCAATAGAAATGTAGTCCCGCGTCTCACGAAGCGTTATTTTGCCGTCTTCATCTTTTTCGACATATTCGTAGGTCTCGCCATTTTCCAGCGGATATTTGAAATGCCAGAAATGGCCGTCAACTTCCGTGTTCTCAACTTCGAGGTCAGAGATCGCCGTTTCGAATTTCGGATCCCAATTAACCAGCCGCTTATCGCGATAGATCAGGCCGTCATTATAAAGATCAACAAAGACCTTCATTACAGCCTTGACCATCTGGTCGTCAGATGAACCATTGTCGCCCATGGTGAAGCGCTCGCGCGACCAATCGCAGGTTGCGCCGAGACGTTTCAACTGGTTGATAATTTCGCCGCCGGACTCATGGCGCCATTTCCAGACTTTTTCGACAAACGCTTCGCGGCCGATCGCCGTGCGCTTTGGTTCCTGGCGCTCCATCATCTGGCGCTCGACGACCATCTGCGTTGCAATGCCTGCGTGATCCGTCCCCGGCTGCCATAGAACAGACCGCCCGCGCATCCGCTCGAACCGCGAGAGCACATCCTGCAGCGTATTGTTGAGCGCATGGCCCATATGGAGGGAGCCGGTGACATTGGGCGGCGGAATGACGATCGTAAACGGATCGCCCTCGCCCGACGGTTTAAAGGCCCCAGAACTTTCCCAGGCCTCATAAATCCGGCGCTCAGCCTCTTCAAAGTTGAAATTCTTCTCGAGCATGCCCTGTCAGCCCACTTCTATTGCGATTGCGAAAGCCGGTTTACGCGCCGGCGGCAATTTCCTCAACAGTTCCCGCGTCACCCAACAAAAAAGCCGGCCCCGAAAGGCCGGCTTATTGATAAAACCAATTGCCTTCTGGGCTCAGCGACGCCGTCTCGCCACGCGCTGGACTTCCTCTTCGACCTTCTCCTCAACGATTGATGGCAGATTAGCGTCGAGCCATTCCTTGATCATCGGGTTGAGCATGCCGACCACGATGTCCTCAAGCGTATGCCCCGGGCCGTCCGAAACCCGCACAGTCTGCGATAAGGCATGAAAGGCGCTCGACGCCGCTTCCGCTGATGAGGTGTCGAGGATTGCTTCGTCTTCAATGGCAGAGGCCACATTTTTCTTAATCATTTCAACGTCTTCCGTTTCCAAATGGGGGTGCGCGTCATCCTGGTCCAAATAGCGCTGCGGCGCCGGCGCCGCTTGAACGGGTGACGGTGTTGATTGTGTTGGCTTTTTGACCAAGGAGGGTGCTGATGGCTGAGCCGGCGCGGCTTCCGCTGCTGGCTCCTCTTCATCCTCGGAAATGATCCGACGTATAGACGCCAGGATTTCCTCCATACTCGGTTCGGGTTGTGCGTTTTCCATGAACAGGCGTCCTGTTAGAAGTCGTACAAATCACGCAAATGGTGGAGCGACCGCTGTTGATCTCCCCGTTTTCAAGCGCTTCGTCCTAGTTATCAAGACCTTCCTTGCGCGAAGGTTAACGGCGCAGTGATTCGAGCAATTCGCCGTCATATTCAATATTGTTGTTCAGCTCAACAATACCAACCGCCTCTGGCGTCAGCAACCCGATCGCCGCGAGAACCGCATAGGCCGCGGCCTGCGCGTCTCTCTTGGCGCGAACGAGCGTGACTTCGGCATTCAGGAGTTCCTGTTCTGCGTCCAGGACGTCGAGCGTCGTTCTCGTGCCAAGGTGCGCTTCTTGTGTGACGCCTTTGAGCGCCAGCCCGTTCGCCTCAACCCCGACTTCAGCAGACTTGATAACAGCTTGAGCAACAAAAAGCTGCGCCCACGCCGCCGTGACGTTTTCTGCGACCTGGCGTCTGGTTTCATCAACGCGTGAACGCTCGCTGTTATAGAGCGCCTTTGCCTCGCGGATTCGCGAGTAATTAATACCGCCTGAAAAAATAGGAACGGTGGCCCGCGCGCCAAAACTAAATTCCTCGCTTTGCCTGACAAAGAAGTTTGGCTCTTCCGCATACTGATAGCCAGTAGTGAGTGAGATAGAGGGGGACAGCGCGCTTCTGGCGATAGCGACTTGTCGGCGAGCCGCTTCCATTTGCTCGCGCGATGCAATCAACATCGGCGCAAATTCAAGAGCGATAGCTTGCGCATCTTCAACACTATCGGGCACCGCCGGCAGGGTTTCGACCGGTTCAAGGTCTCCGGGCAGTTGTCCGACGAGGCGAGCGTATACAGCCCGCGCAATCGCAAGTTGGCCACGCGCATTGGTTAAGTCTGCCTGCGCAGCGGCAAGACGCGCATCCGCCTGGGCCACGTCGGTGCGCGTAATTTCACCAACATCAAATCGCGCACGAGCCATTTCCTGTTGACGTAACAAAACATCGACATTTTTGGCGTTGAGGCCAAAGATCGCCATGTTTAACTGAACATCGAAATAGGCGCTTGCGACGTCGCGCAAAACTTGTTGTTCCACGGACACAAGCTGGGCGCCGCCGGCGCGAACGCGGGCGCCTGCCTGTTTGATTGCGTTATAATTGCGAAATCCGGTAAAGACCGGCTGCTCCGCATTGACGCCCAGCGCGAGCGGTTGAAATTCCGTCGACTGCGATTCTGGCACTGGATCGGGATCGCTTGGGTCAACGTTAAATAGCGACGCATTGGTCTGGTCGACGTTTTGAATGCTGGCGGAACCGGAAATCTGCGGCAACGCCCCGGCCCACGCTTGGGATTTCAGTTCGCGTGTCGCCTTCAGCCGGGCGCGCTCAGCGCGTATTGTCGGGTTCGTCTGATAGGCAAGCGACAATGCATCTTTGAGCGTTTCACTCTGCGCTGGAGCGAATATTCCGCTTAAGACCATCATGGCGGCGAAAAAACTAACGGTCGCGGGGCGCAAAGTTCTCTCCTCGATTAAATCATCGTGCCAGAGGCAAGCATCAATAGCGTGAACCAGCCTTAAGCCAGATGCTCGCATATCATTGTTAATGTTTTTTATTGATTGACGGAATTCAACTGAATTTAGCAGCTATGAGGCCACGCCGACGCTCAAAAACTAAAGGATTTTGGCTTTTCAAATCCGGGCACTACGGCGCTTGTCGCCGCGTCAAAATATTCGGTGAACGCAAAAGTATCGCCGCTGCGGCAATATAGCCCGCCACGTGAGACGCCGTTTTTGCGAACAATCGCCGCCAACCGACCCCCATCTTTCAGTTGCGCCAGCAAGGCGTCCGGCTGTTGCTCGATCGCGCCGCCGCCAATGAATATCAAATCGAATGGTCCTTGCTTTAATGCCCCCACCCATGGCTCACTGGTAATCACCGCCGCATTAGAAAGACCAAGCGACAGCAGGTTTTCCTGAGCTGTGGCGGCAAGAGCCTCATTGTTCTCGATAGAAACCACCATTTCGGCAAGTTGCGAGAGAACGGCTGTCGAGTAGCCGCTGCCGCAGACTGCATTCAAGATAATATCGTCCGGCTCCGGCGCAGCCACCGCTACTAATTTTGCAAAATCGCGCGCCCGCAGGAGGCGCCGCCCTTCGGCGTAAACGACTTCCCGCTCAATATAGGCTTGCTCTCTTAGCTCTACAGGTAAGAAAAGCTCGCGAGGCGTTGTTTCCATCGCCAATTGAATGCGAATATCCGTGACATCATTTGGCCGCACCTGACTGTCGACCATGTGCCGCCGCGCTGCTTGGTAGTCCATTTCGCCCTCGGATACTGGATAATCTTCACAGCGGCATAGCGCCGTCCAGCCCCAATCGCAACGCGATAAATTCTCCTTTTGACCCGGGCGAGCGCCCACGCTATGAGAACCGCCCACTCTGGAGCCCTCTGGGGCTTTTTACGAGGACGGCCACGTGGCGGAGTGGTGACGCAGCGGCCTACAAAGCCGTATACGCCGGTTCGATTCCGGCCGTGGCCTCCATCTCTAACCAGCTGTCGTTTAGAGGGCGCCAATCGATCGGCTCAACCTAAATGACGCCCTGTCGAATCCCCGCCGCGCTCGTCTACAAAACCAAAGTCAGAAGCGCCCGGTCCGCGCCAGCGCTTGTCAATAACACCAGTATTTTTGGATTGCTTAGGCCCCGACAGAAAATCCCATCAGCTTTTGGCGCCACCAATGTGGCGGGAAAATCACATGTCAACGCAGTTTAATAACAGTTTACCCCAATAACAGGCTTTTAGCCGCCAAAACCGGCCAATTAAACCGAATTTTGTTAATCGGCGACCTTATATTCCGACGTATATTAACCATGATGATATGCGCAAAAGGTAGCTTGTCCGCTAAACCATCGGGCGTTCATCGCATCCGCCGAACCGCCCGCCGAATATAGCTTGAAGTTAGGACGCGGTGCGGACAAGTAACGCTAAAACAAAACTATGAGGGGACACGATGCAGTCATCCGACAGGATAAAACGAATTCCCAGCCGCATGGGCGCGGTTGCGTTGTCGGCTTTGCTTGCCGCTTCCTGCGCGAGTATTGATCAAGAGCTGCTGGAAGCACAGCTGCCGGAAACACCGGACGCCTGGACTGCTGACACGGCGGCAACCACGCCTCTTACAGGAGATTGGGTTGCGGCATTCGATGATCAAACGCTCTACGGCTTAATCGACGAAGCGCTTCTGCGGAACAACGACTTTCTCGCGGCAGCCGCCAATCTCGATCAGGCCCGCGCGAGTTTCAAAATTGCACGCGCGGATTTGTTGCCCTCTTTGAACACGTCATTCAACGCTAGCCGCAATGCTATCGTTACGGACCCTTCCACTGCGGCAAGCGCGGGCGGCGGGGCTGGCGGCACTGGCGGGCGTGTTCGCGCACAAGATTTGGAAGATCAGTTTGGTCTCGACACAAATGGTGATGGCACACTCGATGGTCTCGATGTCGATGGTGATGGAATCATCGATAGCGATCTGCCCAATCGACGCCTTTATATCAACAACTATTCCCTCGGCGCACAGATACGCTGGGAAATTGATCTGTGGGGGCGGTTAGCAGACGAGACAAAAGCCGCCTATCGCGACGCATCCGCCGCTTATGCAGATCTCGCCGCAGCGCGCCTGTCGATTGCTGCGCGTGTTTCGCAAGCTTGGTTCGCTTTGATTGAAGCGCGTCAACAACGCGAACTTGCAGAGCGAGATGTCAGTGCCCGAGAAAGCAATTTGCGCGTCACAGATCGCCGATATGAACGCGGCGTTGCTTCAAGCCTCGACGTTCGATTGTCACGATCTGCGCTGGGGTCCAGCCGTTCAAATCTGGCGTTGCGTCAACGCCTTGAACTGGAGGCGTCCCGCAGCCTGGAAGTATTGCTCGGCCGCTATCCGGGCGCCGAACTTGAAGCCGCAGCATCGTTGCCAGAACTGCCAGCGCTCGCGGGCGCCGGCGCCCCAGGTGAGCTGCTTGCGCGCCGCCCTGATTTGGTAGCAGCCGAAGCTCGGATGGAGGCGTCCGGGCTGCGTGCACGTGCGGCTAGAAAACAAATGCTGCCTCAGATTACGCTGACCCCACAGATCAACACGTCGGGGCCGGTCCTCGCGGATCTGATCGATCCGGAACGTCTAGCGGGTAGTCTTGCAGGCGGTCTCTTTCAGCCGATCTTTCAAGGCGGTCGCATTCGCGCCAACGCCAAACGTGCGCGCGCCGTCGCGGAAGCCTCTCTTTATAGTTACGCCCAGACCGTATTGAGCGCATATGAAGAAGCAGAGAACGCCCTGTCGGCAGAAACATATCTCGCGCTACAGGAAGACGCCCTTCGCCTCGCCTTTGAAGAAGCAGCAGCGGCGGAAGAACTGACCGAACGGCGATACTCAAGCGGTGCGGCCACCATCTTCAACCTACTTGATGCTCAAACCCGTCGTATTTCGTCGGAGAGCCAATATATACAAGCCCAGCAGCAACGGGTTTCCAATCGCGTTCAACTTTATCTTGCGATTGGCGGTGACTTTCTCACCGAAGAAAAGCTCGCTGCGCTTTCAACGGCGGAAAGTGAGTAAGCGTTATGATCCGTAAGATTATTACATTAGTCGGCACCATCGGCATTCTCGTTGGCGGTATCGCCTTGGTCATGGTGATGGGTTCGTTGCGGCCAAATCTCGAGCGCCAGGCGCCAGAGATTGCGCCACCGACTGTCTTTTATACGACGGCTGAGACCCAATCTGTCACGCTTGACGTCGGCGCACAGGGCGAAGTCCGGCCGCGCACGGATATTTCATTAACCGCTCAAGTCGCCGGACAAATCGTCTCGACTTCCGAAACTTTCGTCAATGGCGGTGCGTTTGAAAAAGGCGAAACGTTGATTAAAATCGAGGACGCTCCTTATCGCGCGACCGCCGCTGCAGCGCGCGCGCGGCTGGCTCAAGAGGAAGCCGAAGCTTCACTTGCCCGCAAAGATTATGATGACCTCGGTCGTGATGAGGACCCAACGGAGCTGGCGCTACGCGTCCCGCAACTCGCGCAAGCGCAAGCGGAATACAAGGCCGCGCAATTGGATGTTGAACGGACGTCCATTCGGGCGCCGTTTCCAGGACGGGTTCGCGAACGTATTGCCGGCGTCGGTCAGTTTGTGTCCCCTGGCGCTCAGCTTGGTCGCATCTTCTCCACTGATGTTGCGGAAATCAGATTCCCGCTCACCGATACTGACCTGACAAAACTTGGCCTCCCAATCGACTTTGTTGCAACCGAAGACAACCCTGGACCGCCGGTCGAACTGACTGCTTTCGTTGCCGGCAAGCAGCACAATTGGACCGGCCGTATTGCACGCGCCGACGGATCCATCGACGCCGCAACCCGGCAAGTGTTCGTCATCGCTGTTGTCGACGACCCTTATGGCGAAGGCGCGGACAATGGCATGCCATTGATCATGGGGCTTTTTGTCGACGCAACGATCCGCGGCAAACCCTTTAACGATGCTATCGTTTTGCCGCGCTCGGCGCTTTACGGCCGCGACGCTGTCTACGTTATCGCCGAGGACGGCTCGCTTGACCGTCGCCAGGTCAATATCGTGTCGACAGACAAAGATACAATCACGGTCTCCGGCGGCATTTCAGCCGGCGAAAGAATTGCGATTTCACCACTCCGCGGCGCCGATGACGGCGACAAGGTAACACCCACCGACCCTGATGAGATCGTGCCAAGCAGCGATGGCGACCTCACCGCGAATGCGGCCGGCGCAACCTCTAATGGAGGAGATAAGTAGTGAACGGAATGATCGTCTGGTGGACGAAAAACACCGTTGCCGCGAATCTTCTGATGGTCGCCTGCTTTGTTGCGGGCGCTATCGCTTTCACCAATCTCGAGCGGGAAATGAACCCGTCAGCGACATTCACCGGCGCGTCGATTGATGTTGCTTGGCCGGGGGCCTCGCCGCGCGAAATCGAAGAACAGATTGTATTGCGCATCGAAGAGGCCATTGCCGGCATGGATGGTGTCGACCACGTCGACTCCACTGCGCGCGAAGGCCGAGCATCTATCAACGTTGAAGGCGATGACAATACTGATGCGACCCGCTTCCTAAACGAAATCAAGAACCGCGTAGACGGTATATCAACACTGCCGCAGGATGCATTTCCGCCAATCGTCTCCCAGTGGGATAATTTTCAACCCGGCGCCTTTATGGCGGTCTATGGCGACCTCAATGAGCGTGACCTCAACCGGCTTGCTCGCGAAATTCGCGATGAGCTGACCCAACTGCCAGGCGGCTCGCCCCTCGTCTTTCTATGGGGCGAACAACGAGAAGAAGTCTCTATCGAAGTGTCGGAAGACGCGCTGCGAAGGTTTGGCCTGACCTTCGACGATGTATCACGCGCCATCCGCGGGTCATCCATCAATCTTGCCGGCGGCCAAGTACGAACCGAAACCGGAAATCTCCAAATCGCGGCTCGCGGTCTCGCCGACAGTGAAGAAGAATTCGAGCGCATCGTTGTCCGGCAAAACCCTGATGGGTCGGTCATTCGGGTGATGGATGTCGCAACGGTCATTGATGGATTTGAAGATCGTCGCCAGATCCGCACACTTAACGGCAAGAAATCTATCTCGATTGCCGTGCGGTCTCCAGAGACCTCTAACCTGCCGGAACTATCCAAAGCGGTAAACCAATATGTAGAGAGCAAGAATGAAGAGCTTGGAGACAAGGCTCAACTTTATATCTGGTTCGACGCAGCGGACCCTTTCACAGGCCAGCTTAATCTCGTCACTTCCAACGCAGCAATTGGGCTTCTTCTTGTCCTGATCGTGCTCATGTTGTTTTTGCGACCGGCTGTTGCGCTCTGGGTCGCCGTTGGCATCGCGGTCTCGTTCGCCGGCGCCTTCATTTTGATGCCGGCAACCGGCGTTTCGCTTAATTTCTTGTCGATTTTCGGCTTTTTGCTGGTGATTGGAGTCGTCGTTGATGACGCTATCATTGTCGGTGAAAGTATTCACAACCAGGTCGAAGAAGGCAATGACGGCCAAAGCGGCGCTATTCTCGGTACGCAGCTTGTATTGAAGCCGGTTTTCTTTGCCGTGATAACAACGATGATTGCCTTCTCGCCATGGCTGTTCATCGGCGGCGGCACGGCGCAGTTCACGCGTCAAATCAGCCTGACGATCATGTACGCGCTTGGCTTCTCCTTGATTGAAGCCTTTTTCATTCTGCCCGCACACCTCTCTCACATGAAGCCACAAAACAAGAACGGCGTTTACTATCGCTTGCAGCGTGGGTTTGCGGAAGGGATTTTGACTTTTGCAGAAAAAGTTTATCGGCCCATCATCAAACTCGCGCTGAAGCTGCGTTACTTTACCGTCGCTGGCTTCATTGTAAGTTTCGCGGTCGCATTCGCCCTCCTCGCGCAAGGATGGATTTCCTTCAAATTCATGCCGGAAATTCAAGGAACGTTTATTTCTCTGAATGTTCGCCTGCCAGAAGGCTCTTCCTTCACGCGGACTGAGCAGATTTATGATGAGGTCGAGCGCGCAGCAAATAGCCTGAAAACAAAACTCGGCTCGATTGGCGACGAAGAATATGTTCAGTCGATTTATATCGCTGCGGATGAAGGTGAGGTCACGTCTTATGTGACGATCATCGAACCCGGCAAGCGCAAGGAATCGACCAAGGATGTTGCGGAAATGTTTCGCGATCAGCTCGGCGAAATTCCTGATGCGGAGGAAATCAATATCGGGTTTACGCAAAATGAAGGCGGGCCTGATCTCTCCTTTGGTATTCAGTCCGATGATCTTGAAGATTTACGCCTGTCGACCATCGACGTGCAGAATTATCTGCGCACGCTTCCGGGCGTCTTTGACGTTCGCAACAATCTGCAATCCGCGACGCCTGAGCTTCAGATCGAATTGAAACCGGGCGCAGAGCGATTTGGCATCACCCTGGCCGAAGTCTCGCGGCAGGTGCGCCAGGCGTTTTATGGCGAGGAAGTCCAACGCCTGCCGCGCGAGGGACAGGACGTGCGCGTCATGGTGCGCTACCCGAAATCGGCCCGGGAATCGCTGACAACGATTGAAAGCATGCGGATCCGCACTACCGACGGTCGTGAGGTTCCGCTGGCCGCCGTCGCAGATGCGAAGTTTGCCCCCAGCTTCAAACGCATTGACCGACGCGACCGCAAGCGCTCATCGCGCGTGACGGCGGAGCTTCGTGAGGGCATTGATCGCGCCGCGATCATGAAGGATTACCGCACGGAATTTGTTCCTGAATGGCAGCGCCGTCATCCTGATGCCTCGCTTGCCCAACGCGGCGATGCCGAAGAACAAGCGGAATTCATGGGCGAGTTCCTGTCACTCTATGTGATCGCCTTGTTTGCCATGTATATGCTCCTCGCCATCGCCTTTTCATCCTACTGGCAACCGATGCTGATCATGACGGCGATCCCGTTCGGTTATATGGGCGCCGCCTTCGGCCACTTTATCTTTGGGCTCGATTTTGCGCTGTTCTCCTTCTTTGGGGTTGGTGCGGCGGCAGGGGTTGTCGTCAACGACAACCTCGTTCTGATCGACTACGTCAACCGGCTCCGCGAAAAAGGCGAAGGCGCTTTCGCGGCGCTCGTAAAGGCTGGCGTCGGGCGGTTCCGTCCGATTGTCCTGACGTCTTTCACAACCTTTATCGGCCTGTTGCCAATCATGTTCGAGCGCTCGACAGACGCTCAGTTTCTCAAACCGACAATCGTGTCCCTCGCCTTCGGGGTCTTCTTCGCGACTTTCGTGACGCTGATCTTTGTCCCGGCGATGTATGCTGTCGGGGCCGACATCGCCCGGTTCTACCGCTGGGCATGGACCGGTAAGAAACAGATTGGCATCGGCCATGGCGCCTCGGCAGAGAGCGATTATGCAGGTGACCGCCCCGACGACACAGGCCATGATTTGTCTGGCCGCGAGCGACCAAATCCACTATGGCGTCCCGCCGAGTAACCGATGGCGGGGCCTGGGGATGTTAACCTTATGTTAAGACCTTGATGAGAGGTTAAGAATATCTTCTCCCGAGAAGATACCCCACCATACCCCACGACAGTGAGTACCGGCCGCGTTTTCCCCCAAGACGCGGTCGTCTCGCATTGGGGGCTCGCTATTTTTGCACCGTTCAGACAAACTTCAGGCAATATCGCAAAAAGATGGTGGATTTGACCAAAAGCCTTTGCTATATCCGCCGCCTCCAACAGGCATTCCCCGATAGCTCAGTTGGTAGAGCAGCTGACTGTTAATCAGCTTGTCGCTGGTTCGAGTCCAGCTCGGGGAGCCATATTTTCGCACGATAAATACAATTAGCTATGCTCATCTTTAGCGCGTCCCCATTTCGGGTCTCGAACTTTTTTCGTTGCGTGCTGTTGCACAACTTCAAAATTCTCGGCGCCCTCCCTGCGCCGATCAAATTACTGCGGCAGAGACCGGCATCCAGGAATCGCACAACTCAACCGGCGAAAGACCATCAATCTCAGAGCACCGCACGACAACAGAAGCGCAGCGCAACCGGTTTGGTAGGACAATCAAAAGGGTCAGTACGGATCAAGCCGTCAAATCGGCTTGCGCCGGGCCGGCCCTGCGACATGCCTCGCCTTCCGTTCAACCGTTCCAACGGTGCCGGGAAATTTACGTAAAATGTCGCGGCGCAGGCGGCGACCTTGTCCTGTTCGAGTAAGGGCGCACCTATAGAAGCATGATCATTGTAAACACGCATTCGATGCAAAGGCAGGAAATCTACTGTTAAGAGGATTTTAGCGCCGCGTTTCGAGTTTTTGGCGCGCATAGAGCCCTGAATATTTTACCCCTTATACCTCATCCACAGATTTTGTATTTCTCTACGAAACTGAAGCGCTACCCTTAGTTGGGCCACCCGGCTCGAGGATTTCCGGGTTTCAGTTCACGGGAATTCACAAGCGTTGGCGAGAATCTGGTCTCCGGCAGGGGCAATCGGGTCGCCGTCCGCCTGCAACAACTGTCAAATTCCGATGGCATCATCGGCTTTTCAATTGGTTAGCGCCCGCCCGTCGCGGTTAGGCTTAGTCATAGCTTTCCATCGAAGGGACCCATCATGGGCGTTGTCGTTCAAAACATCAACCGCGCCGAGAAAAGCGTCGTCGATGCATTTTCAAAGGGCCGGTACGGCGTCGCCACTGTGCACGAAGCGCAAGGGCGCAAAGGTCTCCTCGCGCCCGGCATCCGTCCGATTTACCAAGGCGCGCATGTCGCCGGCACAGCAGTCACTATATCCGCGCCGCCTTGCGATAACTGGATGATCCATGTGGCGGTTGAGCAATGTCAGCCGGGCGATGTGCTGGTGCTGGCGCCCACATCGGAGTCAGACGCAGGCTATTTCGGCGATTTGCTGGCCACGTCATTGATCGCGCGCGGCGTTAAGGCGCTGATCATCAATGCCGGCGTGCGCGACACAAGAGATTTGACTGAAATGAAATTTCCGGTCTGGTCGAAATGCGTGTTTTCACAAGGCACCGTCAAGGAAACCCTTGGCTCGGTGAATGTGCCGGTTGTGTGCGCCGGCGCGCTGGTGCGTCCTGGCGATCTGATCGTCGCCGACGATGACGGCGTCGTGGTGGTCGAACGCGAAGACGCCGCAGACATTCTTAAAAAATCGCAGGAGCGCGAAGCCAACGAAGACGCAAAGCGCAAACGCCTCGCCGCCGGCGAATTGGGCCTCGATATTTATGATATGCGCGGACGCCTGGCGGAAAAAGGGCTCAACTATATCGATCAGGCTGATCTGGACTAGACGCCATGCAAACAGCGATCCCCACAACGCTTATGCGCGGCGGCACATCCAAAGGACTTTATTTCGCCAAGGCCGATTTGCCGGACGACAATGAAACCCGCGACCGGGTTTTGCTCGCCGCCATGGGATCGCCAGACATCCGCCAGATCGACGGCGTCGGCGGCGCGCATCCACTGACCAGTAAAATTGCGGTCATTTCGCCGTCGCCGCGCGATGACGCCGATGTCGATTATCTTTTTTTGCAGGTCGCTGTCGATAAGCGGGAAGTCTCCGACAGCCAGAATTGCGGCAATATACTCGCCGGCGTTGGCCCGTGGGCGATTGAAAACGGCCTCGTTGACGCTTCGCGCGAGACAACGCCGGTGCGCATTCATATGGTCAACACCGGCGCCATCGCGGTTGCGCATGTGCCGACCCCCGGGAACCGTGTCGAGTATGAAGGCGATGCAGCGATCGACGGCGTGCCCGGAACCGCGGCTGCAATTCCGATCGACTTTCTCGATGTTGCGGGATCGAGCTGCGGGTCGCTGCTGCCCACCGGAAACATCGTGGACATTGTTGACGGCGTTGAAATCACCTGCATCGACAACGGCATGCCGGTGGTGATCCTGCGCGCCGACGATTTCGGCCTCACCGGAAATGAAACGCCGCAGGCGCTTGAAGAGAATGCGCCGTTGAAGGAGCGCCTTGAGCGAATTCGCCTCGCCATGGGCCCGACAATGAATCTCGGCGACGTCGCCAAAAAAACCGTTCCCAAAATGACATTGGTCTCCCCGCCGGGCGCTGGCGGCGTCATCTCCACAAGAAGCTTCATTCCGCACCGCGTTCATGAGGCGATCGGCGTTCTCGGCGCGGTAAGCATCGCGACCGCCTGCGTCCTGCCGGGGTCGACCGCGGCGGCGGCGGCAAACCTCGCCGCACCCGGAAGCGGTGCGCACCGTCTCGACATTGAGCATCCAACAGGGTTTTTCACCGTGGATATCGAAATCGATGTCGACGGTCCGGCAATCCATGTCAAACGAGCTGCGCTGTTGCGGACTGCGCGCAAACTGATGCGCGGCGAGGTTTATGTTCCCTCGGCCATATGGAGGCACGGATGAGCATTTCACGCATTGCCTTGCTCGGATTTGGCGAGGTCGGACAAATTCTCGGTTATGACCTCACCGATCTTAATGCCGGCGCCGTCAGCGCATGGGATATCAAATTCACCGACAGTGACAGCGCGCCCGCCCGTGCGCTGATCGGGAATACGGTGGGCGCCGGCGAAGACGCCGCCGACGCCGTAAAGAACGCCGACCTTGTCATTTCCGCGGTAACAGCTGAACAAACGCTGGCGGCGGCGAGCGACGTCGCCGGCTTTCTGGCGGATGGTGCGTTTTTTCTCGATATGAATTCCGCATCGCCATCGGTGAAACAAGAAGCCGCGAAGGCCGTCAACGCCGGCGGCGGGCGTTATGTGGAAGCGGCGGTGATGTCGCCCTTTCCGCCAAAACGGATGGCGACGCCGATGTTGCTTGGCGGTCCGCACGCCAATAAATTTGTTGAGGCGACCGCTGGCCTCGGATTTGCGAATATGTCGGTTTTCAGCGCACAATATGGAACAGCGGCGGCCGCCAAAATGTGCCGCAGCGTCATGGTCAAGGGTGTGGAGGCGCTATTGATGGAAGCGTTGCTGACGGCGCGGCGTTACGGCGTTGAAGAAAGCGTCCTCACTTCGCTCGACGATCTCTTTCCCGGCCCCAACTGGGAAGAATTATCGCGCTATATGATATCGCGCTCCCTCATCCATGGCGGCCGGCGCGCGGAAGAAATGCGCGAAGCAATACGCACCGTTCGCGACGCCGGCCTGGATGCGCCGATGAGCGCCGCCATCGCCGAACGGCAGGGCTGGGCGGCGCAGTTTGGCGCGGCAAGCAACGAAGCAACGCTGGCGCCGATGCTCGACGGCATCTTAAACGCAACGCAAAACCGCGAAGGAAGCGTGCGATGTTGATCATAGATTGTCACGGCCACCATACAGTGGCGCCGCAAGCGCACCTTGACTATCGCACCGCGCAAAAAGCGCGCTTGAACGACGCATCCCTGCCGCGCCCAGGCAAACCGGCGATCAGCGATGATGAGATCCGCGAGGGCGTTGAACAAAACCAGTTGAAACTGATCAAGGAACGCGGCGCCGACATTACCGTCTTTTCGCCGCGCGCATCTGCAATGGAACCTCATATTGGCGACGCTGAAACCG
>JAJFGC010000101.1 GCA_021776345.1 Hyphococcus sp.
TTTGCCTGCCTTACCTTCGCTCATGCAGTTTCCGATTTCTCCGTGGTCAATGTGGTTGAAAATTCTCATTCCGCAAAACCCTTCGCCTATAAGTTGACTGGGGTTTGGGGAAATCACGAAGGCTCAATGCTGCTTTGGGTATTGATCCTTGCAGGTTACGGCGCGGCGCTAAGCGTAACGCGCGACGCCTCCAGCCTCACCGCCATTACATTGTCCGTACAAGGGATGATCGCCGCCGCCTTCATCGCCTTTATCCTGTTTACGTCAAATCCGTTTGAACGATTATTCCCAACGCCGGCGGACGGCATGGACCTTAATCCGTTGTTGCAAGACCCGGGTCTGATCATTCACCCGCCGTTTCTCTATCTTGGTTATGTGGGTTTTTCGTTGACATTCGCCTATGCTGTCGCCGGTTTAATCCGGGGCGAGATCGACGCCGCCTGGGCCCGCGCCGTCCGGCCATGGGCGCTGATCGCGTGGATCACGCTGACCATCGGCATCGCACTTGGCTCCTGGTGGGCCTATTACGAACTCGGTTGGGGCGGCTTTTGGGCCTGGGATCCGGTGGAGAACGCATCCTTCATGCCATGGCTCGCGGGAACGGCGCTGCTTCACTCACTTCGCGTGGTTGAAAAACGCGACACCTTAAAAGTATGGACGGTTCTGCTTGCGATATTTGCGTTTTCACTCAGCCTTATCGGCACATTTCTGGTGCGCTCCGGCATCCTAACGTCCGTACACGCCTTTGCGGTTGACCCTGAGCGCGGCGTTTTCATACTCGCGATCCTCGCCGCGGTGATTGGCGGATCGCTACTTCTGTTTGCCCTGAGAGCGCCAACGCTACAAAGCAGATCGGGATTTCAACCGGTGAGCCGTGAAGGCGCGATCCTTCTCAACAATGTGTTTTTGGTGACGGCTTGCGCCACCGTCTTTATCGGCACGTTCTATCCTCTGTTTGTTGACGTTCTTTCCGGTGAACGCATTTCCGTCGGCGCGCCTTATTTCAACGCGACTTTCATGCCGTTGATGGCGCTGATGTTTATTGCGATGGCGCCAGGCGCCGCCCTTGCCTGGAAGAAAGGCAATCTCAAATCCGCCTTTACCCAGCTTTGGCCGCTGTTTGGCGTTGCTGCCGCCTTGACGATCCTAACCGCATGGATCACCTGGCCGAAGCCGGTTGGGGCGGCGCTTGGCGCTGGTCTCGCCATATGGGCTGGCGGCGGCGTCATTCTGGATTTGCTGGTGCGCGTCAAAGCATTTTCATCACCGCCGGGCGACGCCTTGCGCCGCGCCGCCCGGCTACCGCGAAGTTATCTCGGTATGACCATCGCGCATCTGGGAATAGCGATTGTCGTCATCGGGATCATGGGCGCGGGCGTCTGGCGCACAGAAGTTGTTCGCTTTCTCGATGCAGGCGAAATCATTTCCGTTGGCGGCTTTGATGCGCGGCTCCAGAGCGTCGTTCGTGAGGACGGACCGAACTACGCGGCCGAGCGAGCGGTCTTTACGATTGAGCGAAACGGAAAAGCGCTGCGGTCCTTGTCGACCGAGCGGCGCTTTTATCCGGTGCGCGGCATGCAGACGACGGAAGCCGGCATCTGGACGATGGCGCGGGGCGATCTCTATTTGACGCTTGGAGAGCAATCGGACCAGGCCGGATGGGCGGTACGCGCTTTTTTCAATCCGTTCGCTGTCTGGATGTGGATCGGCGCCGGCGTCCTAGCGCTTGGCGGCGGCGTCGCGGCGAGCGATGCGCCAAAACGCATTGCACGGCGAACAAAGAACACGAAAGAAGTGAGCGGCGGCGCCGTTGTTGAGGGAGCTGCTTAAGAATGGGCCGCCTTTTATTCATTGCTCCGCTCGTCGTGTTTTTATTGCTCGGCGCCTATTTCGCCATCGGTCTCACCCGTGATCCATCGCATATTCCCTCGGCATTGATCGACAAACCGTTGCCGGCTTTCGATCTGCCAGCAATTGAAGGCTATGACAGAGGCCTATCGTCGAACGATCTCGGCGGCAAAATCGCGCTGATCAATTTCTTCGGGTCGTGGTGCGTCAGCTGCGTCATCGAACACCCCGTATTAATGGAGATCGCCGCGAAAGAAGATGTCTTGCTGGTCGGGATCGACTGGAAAGACAAGCCCGGCGACGGCGCCCGATGGCTCGAACGCCGCGGCGATCCTTACGCCCTGATCGGTGACGATGCAGACGGGCGCACCGCGCTTGATTTCGGCATTACTGGCGCACCGGAAACCTTTATTATCGATCGCAACGGGCGCATTCGATACCGCTATCAGGGGCCAATTACCGAGGACGTTTGGCGCGACATCATCAATCCGCTGCTCGGTCAACTCAAGCGCGATGGCGGCGGCGATGCGTAAATTCTTCACCCTGCTTGTTCTTGCCTTGATCGCATTGACGCCGGCGATGGCGGTTGAGCCTGATGAACTGCTTGATGACCCAGCGATGGAAGAGCGCGCGCGGGAAATCTCAAAGCAGTTACGCTGTGTTGTCTGTCAGAGCCAAAGCATTGACGATTCCAACGCGCCGCTTGCCAAAGATATGCGCCTTCTCGTGCGCGAGCGATTGCTCAAAGGCGACAGCGACGACCAAGTTATCGCTTTTCTTGTCGAGCGTTATGGTGATTACATTTTGCTGAAACCACCGGTTCAATCCAACACGATTTTTCTCTGGGCGGCGCCCATCATTATCTTCCTGTTGGCTGGCGTCATGGCCGTGCTTTATCTCTTGCGAATGCGGCGCCTCGACGATGAAATGGCGGACTGACGCGTGACGATTTTCATTATCCTTGCCAGCATGTTGGCGTTGATCGCCGCCGGGGCCATTGTCTGGCCGCTGATGTCTCGCAGCAAAGAGCGCCCCCCTCTTATCGCGCTCATCTCGCTGGCGGCAATGCCTGTGGCCGCAGGTCTTTTGTATCTCGAAATCGGCGCGCCTCATGCCCTCACCGTCGAGGGACGCCTCGCCGCCGCACAAGAAGCCGAGGCCGCGCTGGCGCCGCCGCCGAAAAACCCTGCCGCCGCGATTGCCGCCATTGCGCCCGAAGAACGCCAGCAAATGATCGAAGGGATGGTCGCCGGCCTTGCAGAACGCCTGGCTGAGACGCCCGACGACATTGACGGGTGGCGTATGCTGGCGCGCTCCTATGCGGTACTCGGTGATGCATCACAAAGCGCCAATGCCTGGCGTGAGGCGGCGACACGCTCGGAAGAAACCGAAGACTGGCGCAGTCTCGTTGGCGCCCTGCTTCAGCGGCAAGGCAATGAAGAAAATGTCAGCACAGAGCTGGAGAGCGCTTTGAAAAAGCTGCTCGCCGCAAATGAAAATGATCCGATCGCATTATTCTTTCTCGGCCATGCCGACCAGCAAAAAGGCGATGCGGAAAATGCCTTGAAAAAATGGGAAAAACTGCGCGGTATTTTACCTGCAGGGTCGCCTTTGACGCCGCGTCTGAATGAGTTGATCAGTGAAGCAGAAATCGGCGCGAAAGCCCCGATAGATCAATAATCGCTCTCGCCATCTTTCCAGCGCCCTTGTTCTTTTAAGGCGTCGGCGACTTCCTTCGGCATATAGTTTTCATCATGCTTGGCGAGAACCGTGTCAGCCATCAGCGCGCCAGAGTCGTCAAGGCTGCCTTGCACCACAACGCCCTGGCCCTCGCGAAAAAGGTCCGGCAGAATGCCTTCATAACGCACGGTCGTGGACGCGCCGCCATCGGTCACCACGAAGGAAACCATCGCGCTTTGATTGCTGGCCGTCTCACCATAAGCGACGCTGCCATCAGCGACGAGACCGCCAAGACGGATCGCCCGCGTCGGCGCATCGGCCAATGCGATCAGCTCACTCGGCGTATAAAAGTAAGTGATCGACGTTCTGAGCGCCGACAAGGTCAGCCCGACCGCCGCAATTGCAAGGACAAGGACGCCGCCTACTAACCCTAGTCGTTTTTGCTTCCGGGTCATCGCTCAACCAATCCCGCCATTTGTTCTTCGCCCGCCGATAGCAACCGGGCAAGGCGGCGCGCCGCCAGCTCATTCTTCATCGACGCCAGCAACATGGCGACATAGGCGCTCATATAACCGGCAATCATCAAAAACAAAGGCGTCAGCATGGCGGCGTCTATCGACGGCCCGTCGGCGCGAATAATACTCGCCGGCTGGTGCAGCGAATTCCACCAATCGACCGAAAACTTGATGATCGGGACATTGACGAAACCGACAATCGCCAGGATCGCCGCAAGCCGCGCGGCGCGCGCTTTGTCAGGGATCGCCCGCCACAATGCTATGTACCCCAAATAGAGAAAGAACAGGATGAGGACAGAGGTAAGGCGCGCATCCCAAACCCACCAGGCGCCCCACATCGGCTTGCCCCATAAGGCGCCGGTGATAAGCGCCAGCGCGGTAAACCCGGCACCGATCGGCGCCGTTTGTTTTGCGGCAACGTCAGCCAGCGGGTGCTTCCAGATAAAACCGACCACGGATGCAATGGCCATCGATGAATAACACGCCATCGCCATCCAGGCCGCTGGCACATGCACATACATGATGCGCACCGAATCTCCCTGCTGATAATCAGCGGGCGAACCAAAAAGTGCAAAGTAAAGTCCGGCGCCGCCCGTCAACACCGCAAGGCCGAGCGCTGCCGGAAACAGCCATCTTGTGTAGCGGTCAAAGTGAACCGGGTTGGCGAGGTCGTTAAAGAAAACCATATCAATCAAGGTTGGAGCGCAAGGCGGCAGCGCTGGCAAGGGGAGAAATGATCGCAGCGAAAAGCGTCGTTGCGCCAAGTAACATAAGGTTGGCCGCAACTTGCGCGCTGCCTGGCTCGGCCATGGCGGCGCCGGCGCCGAAGATGAGAAGCGGCGCATAGAGCGGGCTGACAATGATCGAAATCAGTAAATGCGCGCGGGGCAAAGAGACGGTCAATGCGGCCGCAATGCAGCCAATGAGCGACAGCCCCGGCGTGCCGATCAGCAGGGACAGGACCAAGGGCGCGATCACATTCTCCGGTAAGTTCAGGAGGACGCCGAGAAGCGGGGCGGCAATGATCAACGGCAGCGCGGTCGCCAGCCAATGCGCAATAGCCTTCGCCAGCGCCGTTACCGCCAGCATGTCGCTGGTCTCAACCAGCACATCGAGAGAGCCGTCTTCGCGATCAGCGCGCCAAATCTGGTCGAGGGAAATTTGCGTGGCGAGAAGCGCGCCAGTCCAGAGAATTGGCGCGGCGATTTTTGAAAGCAGAGACAGCGATGGCCCGACGGCGAGTGCAAACAATACCGCCGTGAGCGCAAAAAATATAACGCCTTGCACGGCGCCGCCGCCGGCGCGAAAGGCAAGCGCGAGATCACGTTTGATGATCGCGGCAAACCTATTCATGCCGCTTTGCTTTCAACAACAAGTTCAAAATTGCGGACGCCGTCAAGCGGCACCGGGTCATGGGTCGCAATGATTGCAAGACCGCCACGGCCGCGATGCGCCTCTATCAAGGCGGCGAATGTGTCGGACGATGCGCCATCAAGCGAAGCGGTCGGCTCGTCTATTAGCCAGACCGGACGGTTTGCAATGATGAGGCGCGCAAGACCCAGTCTGCGCGCTAAGCCCGTCGACAAAGATCCCGCCGGATAGTGCGAATAAGGATCAAGGCCAAATTGCGCGCGCGCCGCCGCAACGCGGGTTACGGGCGCGCCATAAAGCGCCGCCCAGAAATCCAGGTTTTCATTGACCGTCAGCGCCGCTTTGTGAGCGTTGAGCGCGCTACAAAAAACACTTACTGATGATGGATCGTCAAGCGGCGAACTGTCGTCTCTCAAAACCGCAATCTCACCACGATCCGGGCGCAGCAATCCTGCCAAGGCCCGCAACAACGTCGTCTTGCCAACACCGTTGGGCCCACGCAACACCACAATATCGCCCGGCGACACGGCAAGGCTGACGCCGCTGACAATGCGCCGCCCGCCGCGCGACAGGACAAGATCGCGGGCGCTGAATGTTACGCGTTCAAATGGAGAAAGATCAGCTTTGCCAGTCATTTGCGCGACTATAGGCGGCTTTGGCAAAAGTCACACCGGCCTTGTGGTCGCGCATGGCCTTAACGCAGCACATCCGCCCATTCAGGGGTTTTCTGAAAAACCGATTTTGCAAAAGGACACAACGGCACAATTTTGAAACCGTCGCGGCGAGCGTCCTCAACAACACGCGCAACAAGCGCCTTGCCAACGCCCTTCCCCCGCAATGCATCAGGGACTTCGGTATGATCGATAATGATCATCGCCGCTGACAACCGGCTATAAGTCATCTTCGCGGGCGGCGCGCCGTCCACTTTTGCGGTGTAAGCGCCTTTTGTTTCGGTTTCCTTGCGCGTTATCGCTATATCGTCGCTCAGGAAGAGCCACTCTGAAGGACTGCGATTTCTGCTTTCAGCTGCGCGATGCGGGTTGCGTCATTGGGGTGGGTCGACAAAAATTCCGGCGGCTGACCGGATTTCTGCGCTGACATGTCTTGCCAAAAACGCACCGCTTCGTTGAGCGTGTAGCCGGCCTTCTTCATATATCTGAGGCCATACTTATCCGCTTCCAGTTCGTGCTGGCGCGAGAACGGAAGGATCACGCCATATTGGGCGCCGAGGCCTAGCGCCTGCAGCGCAACTTCCGAGCCTTGCCCACCGCCGCCTAATGCAACTTGCGCAACACCGAGACCGGCTTGCGCCGCGGCGGTACGCCCGTATCGCTCGCCCGCGTGATTGAAAAAGACGTGCGCAACTTCGTGCCCCATCACGGTCGCAATTTGTGAATCATTTTCCATGATGTCGAGAATGCCAGTGTAAAAACCGATTTTACCGCCCGGCAGCGCAAATGCATTTAGCTGATCAGACGCAAAAACCGCGACTTCCCACTCACGCGGATTACCACCCGCGGCGCGAATAATTTTCGGCGCGACGCGATTGACCCGCGAGGTATATTTCGGGTCGTTCGTTGTTGGCTCTTTACTCTTCAAGTCTGTCCAGGCAGAGCCCGCAAGCTGCGCCATCTGTTCCCCCGATGGCGTGAACGCCTGGCTGACAGTTTCACAGCCCGGCGCCAGCACAACGATGCTGCCCGCCGCCGCAAGCCGCGCAAATTCCCGGCGCGACAAATTTACTTTCTTATCAAGTACTTGATATTTTTCAGTCATTTTACGTCCCATGGCCACACTCCCCAGAGGAAGCAGCATAGTCCATGGATCAGGTAAGCACAAATATTGCGGATAGGGCCATCGCTCTGATTAGAATTTGAGCGGTGGGCATTGGCTATCATCAGACATTCAGGAGCAATGACGCGAATGGCGGCTCCCTCCCAAAACAGACAAAACGAATAACACTTCTGAGAGCACACAGCTTGTGATTAACTGTCCCAACAAATAAACAGGTGGGGACGTTATGAACCAGGTTATCACTGTTATTGCCGTAACTTTAGTCACGTTCGCATTTTCGGGAGCCGTCTCGGCGCAGGACCAATCAGCCATTGAAAAGAATGCCATGCAAATTTACTATCTTGAAATTGTAACACCTAATGTGGAGGAGACATGCGCAGCCCTCGCTGCTCACCATGGAGTTACCTTCAGCGAACCAGAGGCTACTTTGGGGAATGCGCGAGTTGCGATGCTTGAAGGCGGCGGTCGGATCGGCGTGCGCGCGCCGATGCGTGATGACGAGGAGCCGGTTGTTCGACCTTATATGCTCGTTGACGACATTGAAGCGGCGTCGATAGCAGCAGAAGCGGCCGGTGCAGAGTTCGCCATGAGGGCAACCGAGATTCCCGGCCAAGGAAAATTCGCCATCTACTTTCTCGGCGGGATTCAGCACGGTTTATGGCAAAACTAACGTGATAGGTTAGAACTGAACTGTCGCAACAAACTAAAACCTACGACTCCAGCTCGGAATACCAGTAGAAAAATTCCTGCCCAGCTATCGTGGAACCGGCAGACCCCAAAGCAAGAATGCGGCTATTAACAAGGCAACGACAATCCAAGCTAGCCAGCCTTTATAATTGGTAAGCAGGCCTTTAATTGGATGCGGAACGGCAGCTACAATTATTTTCCCGAATGTTCCAATCAGAAACCCGCCGATCGTCCACGTTACAATCATGTCTGAAAATACTGGGTGATGAGTAATCCACAACCACCCATTAGTGATACTGCAGGCCTGTGAATACCGTAAGACGCATGCGAGCAGATACGACCCTACAGCTATAAAAGATTGGGCAAGAAACAAAAAAGCGGCCAACCGAATACCCGCTGACAAGTCCAGCTTCATTTCGCTTTTCCCACCTAAGGCTCGAGCTCGGAATCCCAATAGAGAAAATCCTGCCAGCTTTCATGGAGATAATGCGGCGGGAAGGCGCGGCCGCGGTCGTTCAACTCATACATCGTTGGTCGCTGCGGCTTTCGCGCCGGCAGCATGCGCGCCTGTTTTGGCGTGCGCCCGCCTTTTTTAATATTGCAGCCTGAACACGCCGCGATGATGTTTTCCCATGTGGTGCGCCCGCCATGGGAGCGCGGAATAACATGATCGAATGTCAGCCGGTCGCGCTCGGGCGAGCCGCAATATTGGCAGGTGAAACTGTCGCGCAGGAACACATTGAATCGTGTGAAGGCGGGCGCCCGCGTGTGCTTGACGTAGGTCTTGAGCGACACCACCGACGGCAGGCGCATCTCAAAACTCGGGCTGTGCACTATGCGCTCATATTGCGCGACCACCTCAACGCGATCCAAGAAGACCGCCTTCAAGGCATCCTGCCATGACCACAAGGATAATGGGAAATAACTCAATGGCCGGAAGTCAGCGTTCAAAACAAGCGCCGGACAGGCATCGGGTGAGCGCGCAGCCTGGTTCATCGCACCCTCCTCACGCGTTGTTGCGAGGATGCGAACGGGGCAGACCCTATGTTTCTAATCCAAAACCAGAAAGCGTCGACTCCTTTACAAGAAGTATATCTTAGCCGGATTGACGTTGAAAACTATAGCTGATTCCCGATGACAAAAGTTTGACAAAATCGGCGGTATTTTCGCAACAACGGGGCCTTAAATCGGCGTGCGCCCTCGAATATGGGCGTAATAGGTCCAAAGAATATGCGCGGCGAGGCCGCGATAGGGCGCCCATTTTTTCGCGTTTTTATCAAGCGTTTGCATGGTTGGTTTCGGTCCGCGCAGGCGCGCTTGCTGGTAAGCGCTAAGGAGCGCGACATCGCCCGGCGGCCAGATATCGACACGGCCCTCACAAAATAAGAGATAGATCGCCGCCGTCCACGGGCCGATGCCTTTGATCGTGATAAGCATTTGCGCTGCCGTCTTATCATCAAGCGAGGCCAGCGCCGAAAGGTCAAGGGCGCCGTTTTCGACCATCTGCGCCAGACCATAAACGTATTTTGCTTTTTGCCGGGTCAGGCCAAGCCCGCGCAAACCATCCTCACCCTGATCAATTGCCGCCTGCGGCGCCATTGGCGAGACGCCGTTCTGACATCGCGCCCAAATCGCCTGCGCACTGGCGACCGAGACCTGCTGCTCGACAATGATGCGGAAAAGCGCCTCAAATCCGCCGGGGCGGCGGCGAATATGCGGCTCGCCAATCGCCTCGATGGCGCGGGCCAGCGCCTTGTCTCGTTTTGCTAATGCGCTGCAGGCGACGGTCGTGTCGCCGAAAACATCGAGGTCAATGCTCGGCATCGCTTAATACTTACACGCGTCGAAAAGTTTTTTCGCATCCTCACCAAACTCACCAAGATACTGTTGAGCAGTGAACTCACCCATGGTGATCCCGCTCTTTGCAATCTTTGCCAGCGGATCAAGGTAGGTGGTTTCGTCTTCTTTGAGATTGCCCAGCCGCGCACGGGCGCGCAGCCCCTGACGGGAAATCTCCAACACTTCAAGCGCAATTTCCTGCACCGATCGCCCGCCGACCTCTGCCTTAAAGCCAAGTTTTGCGGCGTCGCCGCGCAATGCCTCGCGCTCTTCTTCGCTCCAGCCCCTGGCGACATCCCAGGCGGCGCCAAGGGCGCTATCATCATATAAAAGCCCAACCCAAAAGGCGGGGAGCGCACAGATCCGCGCCCACGGACCGCCATCGGCGCCGCGCATTTCGAGAAATGTTTTCAATCGCACTTCTGGAAACGCCGTAGACAGATGGTCTTCCCAGTCATCCATGGTTGGCTTCTCGCCGGGCAGGATCGGCAGCTCGCCTTTCATGAAATCACGGAAGGACAACCCCGCCGCATCGAGGAACTTGCCTTCGCGTCGGACAAAATACATCGGCACATCGAGTAAGTAGTCTACATATTGCTCAAAGCCAAAACCGTCTTCGAAAACAAAATTCAACAGGCCGGTGCGATCAGGATCGGTGTCGGTCCAGATATTGGCGCGGTAAGACGCAAAGCCGCTGTCTTTGCCTTCATAGAGACCGGAATTGGCAAACAGCGCGGTCGCAATCGGCTGCAGCGCCAGCGATGTTTTAAATTTTTTCGCCATGTCGGCTTCGGACGCAAAATCGAGATTGACCTGCACCGTGCAGGTACGGTGCATCATATCGAGACCGAGCTTGCCGCGCTTCGGCATGTAGCGCCGCATAATATCGTAGCGCGCTTTCGGCATTTGCGGCACATCATCAAGCGTCCAGGTCGGCGCAAAACCCATACCCAAGAATGCAACGCCCATGGGCTCGCAAACTTTTTTCACCGCATCCAGATGCCGGTGCACCTCATCGCAAGTCTCGTGAACATTTTCCAGCGGCGCGCCCGACAGCTCAAACTGACCGCCGGGCTCCAGAGAAACGCTTGCGCCCTCGCCTTTGAGGCCGATCGGATGATCGTCTTCCATGATCAGCGACCAGCCGGTTTCTTTTCCCAAGGCCTCAAGAATGGCGCGTATGCCGCGCTCACCCTCATAAGGAACCGGTTTCAGATTAGTCTCGCAGAAGACAAACTTTTCATGCTCGGTGCCAATGCGCCATTGGTCTTTGGGTTTTGAGCCCGCAGCGAGATAAGCGACGAGTTGATCTTTTGAGTCAATCAGAGGCGCATCGCCGGTGGTTTCTTTCGCAGTCGTCAATTTTGCCTCCGATGCGCTTTTTCTTTATGCCGCTTATATGGCATGGCGCGCTTCGCCAAGAGATTTTACATCACCCATGCGTGATTTACGACCGGCGCCAGTCGCCGATCGCCGCCTGCCAGAGAACAAGCGCTGCAATCGCCGCCGTATCCGCCCTTAAGATACGGGGGCCAAGGGTTGCCGGCGTGACAAAATCCTGTGCATGCAGCAATTTTCGCTCGGCCGGAGAAAAGCCGCCTTCGGGTCCGGTGAGAATTGCCCATCTTTCAGCTTTGCTATCAGCGGCCTTTAGCGCACCTAACACCGGCGCAGCGCGGCCTTGTCGTCCGCCCCATTCGGCTTCTTCATCATCGCCTGCTTCATCGCAAAACATGATGTGTTGGTCCGTAGGCCAATGATCTATGATAGCGTCAAGTTTTTGTGGTTTTGAGATAACCGGAACCGTCAGCCGTCCGCATTGTTCCGTCGCCTCAATGGCAATCGCCTGAAGTCTTTCAACATTGAGTTTCGGCGCGGTCGTTCGCTCGGTGATCACCGGCTGCATCGCGGCAACGCCGATCTCTGTTGCTTTCTGGATAATCATTTCCAGGGGCCCGCGCTTGACCGGCGCAAACAGAAGCATCAGGTCCGGTTCGGTTTCCGGCGCCCGCGTCTGGCCTTTTATACTAGCAAGACCGCTCTTCTTTTTCAGCTCGACTAGCTCAGCGCCAAACTCGCCGTCGCGGCCGTTGAACACGAGGACCTCGTCCCCCGTCGCCCGGCGCAACACGTTTTTCAGATAATGGGCTTGCACCTGCGTCAACGGCGCCGGTGCGCCG
>JAJFGC010000102.1 GCA_021776345.1 Hyphococcus sp.
TCGCCCGAACACTTATCTACCTGGCCTCTGATCAAGCGACGCTGATAAAATCCGCTGTTGTTCCCGTGGATAGCGGCGCGGCGGCGCTTGCCGCGATCAACCAATTTGGACCAGTCGATCAATAGACCCGGTCTTCGCCAACCTTCGACAAGATTTTGTCGGTACGCTTCTTAACATCGCCGTTTCGCGCCGTCCGATCCATAAGATTGAAGCCTGCGGCGCGAGACAACCGGCGCCCACCAAGATGGAGTTGCGATTTAGTGTAACAAGTGGTACAGTTTGTTGCAGGAAAGTGCTGAATGTTTTACGGCGTTGATGTCTACCCATGCGCAGCCGATATATAACACATCCTGGGCCATGCCCATCAGGACGGTGACAGATGCTTTGTAAAACTGCACTTGGATCACGAAAGCTCACTAGCAAGCGTGACATAATTTTGGAAGCGGCGGCTCTTTTGTTTCTTAAAGAAGGCTATGGCGCCGCGAGCATCAACAAGCTGATTTCGCGCATCGGCGGCTCGAAAGCGACCGTCTACGCCTATTTTGAAAACAAGGAGCGCCTGTTTGAGGCCGTCGTTGAAAATATCGTCGATGAAATCCCGGTCTTCATCAATGATGTTCAGCTTGATGATGTAACGTTGCATGATGGACTGGTCGCTATTAGCGAACGGCTATTGGAAATCGTAACATCGCCGCGCCATCTCGCCCTGTCGCGCCTGGTTATTGCAGAAGCCGATAAATTTCCGGAGATCGGCCGTATTTATTACGAACGAGCGCCGCACCATATTTGCGTGGTGTTGACGGCCTTTATCAAGGAGCAAACTTCAAAAGAAGGATTTAAAATCATCAGGCCGCAAGAGCTTGTTGAAAGTTTCACCGGTATGGTCCTTCATCACCAATTGTTCAGGCAATTCTGCCTGGACGCCTCGCCGCCGACAAAACGAGAAATCAGGCGCATCGCCGTTCGCAACGCCGGCATGCTGATGGCGATGATTAACACGGCCAGCGCAACGAGGCGTCCATGAAGAAAATCATCATCGGCATCGGCGGCGCCAGTGGCGTCATCTACGGTGTTAGGCTATTGAAAAAATTGCACGATGTGGCGGATGTCGAGACGCATCTCGTGATGAGCCAGACGGTGCCGATAAACCTGAAATATGAAACCGACTGGAAGCCTGGGGATGTTCGCGACCTTGCGGACGTTAATTACAAAGTGACGGATGTCGCCGCCGCGATCGCCAGCGGGTCGTTTAAAACAGACGGCATGGTTGTCGCCGCCTGCTCGATGAAAACACTTTCCGGGATTGTGAATTCCTATGCCGACAATCTTTTACTTCGCGCAGCCGATGTCTGCCTCAAAGACCGGCGCAAGCTCATTTTGATGCCGCGTGAGACGCCGCTTCACGCAGGCCATTGCAAATTGCTTTATGAAGCGAGCATGCTCGGCGCCATTGTTGCGCCGCCAATGCCGGCGATGTATGCCCGGCCTCAGAGCGTTGATGACCTTATTGATCATTCCATCGGCCGGGTCCTCGATCTCTTGGATATAGAATGTGATTTCATTAACCGATGGAAAGGCGACAAAGTCGACAGCTGATTATCAACTAACGGGATCATGCCAATGTCTGAAATCATGACCAGCATGCGTCCCACCAGATTGGGTCACTGCATTATCGGCACAGCCCCCGCCTGAAGCGCTACCCGAAGTTGGGCCACCCGGTTTAGGGGAGCACGTCAAAGTGCAGTTGCAACGTTTGTTCGCAATCCCTCTAACCCTTCGTGTGATTGATCATAAGCCTCAAAACGAAAAGAGGGAGCCCGAAGGCTCCCTCTTTGTGTTGCTCCCCTCGGGAGGATAAAGGGAGTTACACTAAAAGCGAACCCTGCCGCTCACACCAAAGTAACGAGCATGATCGCGCGGTAATCGAGCCACGGCCCCGCCTTCATTGGTTGCAACAATATAGGTCTGATTGAAGAGGTTTCTGCCAAAGACCCTGACGCCGTAACGATCATCCATAAACGACAAGCCCAGGCTCGCATTGTAGAGATAATACCCGTCTATGCGCTGAGAATCCGGTTCACCCAGCGAGCCGAACGACTCGCTCTGGAACGTAACATTGTTGATAATTTCCAGATCAACATCTGCGGTCAGGGGTGTGTTGTATTCCGCCGTGAATGTACCTTTCACTTTCGGTGCAAACGGAAGATCGTTGTCCGCATTTGTGCTGCACGGTGTCCCGTTGGCAGCAGCCGCTTCGAGATCGGTCGCGCTCAGGCTTGCGCATTGATCCTGTATCTCCGCATCAGCCACCGTAACGCCGCCATAGAGGCTCAAATTTTCCGTCGGGTCAGCGACGAACTCCATCTCAATGCCCTGCGTGCGAACATCGCCTGCATTGGTCAGGTTGGTCGTCACCGCGCCAGCAGTAATGATGAAGTTATTCGCCTGGAAGTCGGAATATTCTTGACGGAAACCTGTTACAGAAACGTAGGCATTATCAAACGTCCATTTGAAGCCCAGCTCGTATGCATCTGAAGTCTCCGGCGCAATCGGCGTGAAGCTACCGTTGAAATTCGGGGAGTCATCGGGACCTAACGGACGACCGAGAAGGTTCTCACCATTCTGCGCGTTAAAGAAGTTGTTGAAGGCCGGGCCTTTATAACCACGCGAATATTTTATGTAGGCGAAAAGGTTATCGTTGACGTCGTAGTTCAAAGACGCCGAACCGGAAATATTGCTGTTGTCCTGCTCACCGGTTTCTAGGCCCTGATCAACCTGCAACGCAAAGACGCCGCCATCATTGTTGGGGTCGCCATCCATGTTGCCGAGGATATCTCGAT
>JAJFGC010000103.1 GCA_021776345.1 Hyphococcus sp.
TAACCTGCCAGTCAAATTTAATTCGTTCTCGGATGGTGTTTTTATCACCGCAGCGACCAAAGCGTATGCCAGCCATGTTGGCGCTCAAGTCCTGGCGGTGAACGGTCACGACATCAAAGATGTGCTCGCGAGCATCAACGAGATAACCCACTATGACAACGAGCATTCGGCAATTTCGATTTCGATGTATTATCTGGCCTCGCCCGACGTTTTGGAAACGATTGGTTTTGGCGCCGGAGGCTCGACCACGCTCACGCTCATGAACGCTGCCGGAGATACGGCCGAACTTTCTTTGCAAGCGCTTGATATGTCCGGCGTCGATTGGGTCGGTACGGACGCGCGCAACAATACCGGTATGCGGGAGGATCTGAAGTGCACGACGGAACTCCCTTATTGTCTCATTGCTCTTGATAAAGATGATATTGTTTATGTCCGACTTGATGCGATCGCGAACGATCCGCAATATCCTTTGGGCGACTTAATGCGTGAGGCCGTGCAAAAGGCCGAGAAGGGCAACCACCGCCTTATCGTAGACCTGCGTGACAATCCCGGCGGCAGTGGTGATTTTAACCGTGCGGTTTTTCACGCTATCTTGCAAAGCGACGAACTAAACCAGTATGGGCGCAGTTTTGTCCTGATCAGCCGCTGGACGTTTTCCGCCGCGCAGCTTCTGGTTTCCCATTTAGAATATAATACGCGTGTTATCTTTGTTGGCGCTCCCACCGGCGCTCGTCCGACACATTATGGCGATGCGCGAGACTTTACGTTAGATCATAGCAAACTTGGCTTTCACGTATCCTCAATCCGTCATGTGAGCCCCTTGCCGGTCGATGGGCGCAGGTCAACAGCGCCGCATTATTCGGCGACGTTCTCCGCCGCCGATCATTTTGACGGGCGTGATCCGGCGCTGGCGGTGATTTCGCAATTACCAAACAAAATCGCCGTAATGGATTTATTTGAGCAGACGCTTCGCGAAGGCGGCGGCATCGCTCTTTATTATATTTTGATAAAGGAGCTGGGGGCGCCGGACGCGGACCAAAGATACTATGTTGACGATCTGATCGATCTGGCGACCCGTCTCGCAGACGCGGGAGATAGTGAGCTAGCGCAGACGGCGCTGGGCATAGCATCGTTCGCCTATCGCGATGACGCAAAGCTGGCAGCGGCCAGAGAGGCGCTGTCTCAATAAACTTACAGCCCGCCGGCCATCACGCTTGACGGCATTGACGGAAACGATCAGGAAATAAAGCATTCATTGGTTGCGCCGCAGGCCTTTGCCCCGGCGCGCGAACGGCGTGGAATGAAAGTGCTTTTATGTCTGACAAAATGATCAACGATGAAGCCCTTGACCTGATTTTTCGCGAGGCGCGCACCCGCAATGGTTGGGAGGAGCGTGATGTCACGCGCACGCTGATGCAGGCGGTTTATGATCTCACCAAAATGGGCCCAACATCGGCGAACTGTTCGCCGGCGCGATTTATCTTTGTCACCTCTGATGCGGGAAAGGAGCGCCTCAAGCCGCACCTTTCTGAAGGCAATCTTGAAAAAACCATGGCGGCGCCCTGTTGCGTCATCATCGGCTACGACATGGCGTTCTATGAAAGGCTTCCTGAGCTTTTTCCGCATACGGACGCCAAGAGCTGGTTTGTCGGCAATGATGAGTTGATCGAGGAAACCGCTTTCCGCAACGGCACGCTGCAAGGCGGGTACTTAATTATTGCCGCCCGCGCACTCGGGCTTGATTGCGGGCCGATGTCCGGTTTCGATAAGGCCGGCGTTGATCGGGAGTTTTTCAAAGGCACGACGATCCGGGCGAATTTCCTCTGCAATATCGGCTATGGCTCGGACAAAGATCTGTTTGACCGGGCGCCGCGGCTCACGTTTGACGAGGCTTGCCAAGTCATCTGACGTCTTTGAATGTCAGCCTCTTGAAGGCTTCCCATGGAAAATGGGGCCCGGGATCGGTTCGGCGTTTTGGGTCAAGGCGCGCATGGCTGACGACATGAGCGAGGTTTGGATATTTGGCCCAGGCGTAACGCACAATCTCCGCCGTTATCCGCACCTGCCAGTCTGAAAACGCATCGCCGCCCGATTGCGCATTGACGATCTCAACGCCGAGCGACCAATCATTGATCCGCCTTGCGCCATGACAAACATGGCGATGAAAACAACTATTACGGACATGCCAACAGGCGCGGGCCTCCGGCGCGCTCGCCCAGACGAAACTGCCATGGGCGTGTTCGTTTTCGTCCGGGACCAGCCAGTGAAAACTCGCGCGCGCCTCTTCCATTACCGAGACGGCTCCATCGGTGGAGGAGCCAGCGGTCGCGTGAATAACGACCGCACGAATGGAAAGCGCAGGATCATCCGGTCGGGGAGCCGTGCACTGGCGTGCGGCGGCCCAGGCGCGGCGATGAATTTTCTCGGGCAACGAAAACGGCGCCGGGCAAGCGCCGGCTGGCAAGTCGAGGTGAAAATCTCCTGGATCGCGCATTAGCGAGCCTCCTTCGGTCAATGGCAATGAATTTTGGGATTTGCGTTGCGCCGCGTGGCCGCTAGGAAGGCTCCATGCTGGTCATGGGCCTCGATACCGCGCTGCAGCGCTGCTCGGTTGCTATCTTAAGGGATGGCGAGGTCATCGCTGATAAGTTTCTCGATATGGAGCGCGGTCACGCAGAGCAGTTGGCGCCGATGGCGGCGGCGGCGCTTGATACGGCCAGGGCTGGGGTCAAGGATCTCGACCGGGTCGGCGTCGTGGTCGGGCCCGGCGGTTTCACAGGGGTTCGGATCGCGCTTTCTTTTGCGCGGGGGCTCGCCATTGGGACCGAGGTCAAGGTGATCGCCGTGACCAGCCTTGAAGCGCTCGCAGGCAATGTTGAGGATGGCGACCCGTCAGTGTTCATTGCCCCGATGGTCGATGCGCGGCGCGGTCAGATCTATGCGGGCCTTTATGAAAAAAGCGGCTATTGCCTGATTGAACCTTTTGTTTCGGACCCGCAAGAAGCGCTGAAAATACTGGTCGAAAAGGCGGGGGACGCCCCGGTTTTGACCATTGGCTCCGGCGCGCGCCTGGCGGCGGCGCCGGCTCATTGGCGACCATCAACCGGCGCCGCTCAGATTGATTCCAGGATCGTCGCCCGGATTGCCGCCTCGGCGCCGGCCCCCTCAGGTCCGCCGGCGCCGCTTTATTTACGGGCGCCGGACGCCAAACCGCCAAAACCGGGCCGATTTTCCGCGATAGGCGCCTGACCCATGGCGCGGTGGCGGATATGGCGGGCAAGCGAAGGCGAGGCGGATCATGTCGTCAGGATTGAGGCGCAATCCTTTGGCGAGCGTAGCTGGGGCGAAAACAACGTAAGGGCGAGTTTTGTCGCGCCGCGCGTGACAATTCTTTTGGCCGCAAAAGGATCAAATGATCCGGCGGCCTTCGCCATGTGGCGTGATCTCGGGCCCGAGGCGGAACTGCTGACCATCGGCGTTGCACCCGGCGCCCGGCGCAAAGGCGCGGCCGCGGCGCTCCTCTCGGCAGTGTGCGACGAAGCGCGAGCCGCGGGCGCCGGGCGACTTTTTCTCGAAGTTGATGAAGGCAACGAGGCCGCCTTTGTGCTATATAAGACTGCGGGCTTTGAGCAAATCAGCGTTCGGCGATCTTATTATCGCGATGGCGCCGACGCGGTTGTTATGCAGATTGCGCTTTAGCGCGCGTTATACTTTGTGGAAAACCAATTCCCTTGTGGGTTGCATGCCTGGGACGGCGCGTGAATAACAAGGGCCAACCGACACCCTGGAGACAAATCCATGGACCGCTTAGAAAAACTCTGCGCCGAAAAAGGCATGCGCATGACCGAGCAACGCCGCGTCATCGCGCGGGTATTGTCTTTAGCGGAAGACCATCCTGATGTTGAAGAGATTCACCGCCGCGCGGTTGAGATTGACGCCAATATTTCGATCGCCACGGTCTATCGAACGATGCGTCTGTTTGAAGAATCCGGCGTCGTCGAGCGCCATGATTTTCAGGATGGCCGCGCGCGCTACGAAGAGGCCAGCGAAGACCACCATGATCACCTGATTGACTTGCGCTCAGGCGAAGTGATCGAGTTTGTCAACGAAGAGATCGAAAAACTTCAGCGCCGGATCGCCGAAGAGCATGGCTACAAGCTTGTCGATCACCGGCTGGAACTTTACGGCGTGCGGTTGGAAAAACCCAAAAGCTGAGCTGTCAGATAAGATTATCTGCCAAATGGCGCCTCGTAATATTGACAAACCCCAAGGTAAACTGGCTAGTGTACTTCAGGTTTAAGCGCCTGCTAATTTGGGCGCGCTAACAGTTGTCACGGCTGAAATTTGGAGCGCCTGCATGCCATCTTTGCGCGAATTATACCCGATCCCCGATATCGATCCTTGTTGGACGGTGCCGCAGAAATTCGAGGCGTCCTTCGATTGGGATTATGATGACGGTCGCAAGCAAATGATGCACCTTTATCAAAAGGGCAAGGATATGCAGTGGGATGCGCTGTCGCGCATCAATTGGGATCTGGAACTGGATAGCGAAAACCCGATGCAGATGCCCGACGAGACGATGGGTATTTTCCATACGCCCGTCTGGGCCAAGATGGGCAAGAATGAGCAGGCAGAGTTTCGTCGTCACGCCCAAGCCTGGATGACGTCGCAATTTATGCAGGGCGAACAAGCGGCGCTGATCTGTGCGGCAAAAATTGTCCAGCAGGTGCCGGACCTTGACGCAAAATTTTATGCCTCGACGCAAGTCATGGATGAAGCGCGTCATGTGGAGGCCTATAAAAAATACCTGACGGGTTTTGGCGTTGCCTACCCGATGACCGCGCCATTGCAGACACTGGTTGATCAGGCGCTGCGTGATTCCCGCTGGGACATGACGTATCTTGCCATGCAGGTCGTGATCGAAGGCCTGGCGCTCGCCGCGTTCAACAATATTCGCGAGATGGCGCAGAACCCGCTGGCGCAGCAACTCAACGCCTATGTCATGGAAGATGAATCGCGTCATGTCGCTTTCGGGCGCCTGACGCTGAAAGAATATTACCCGCAGCTAACGCAAGCCGAGCGCGACGAACGCGAAGAGTTTCTTGTCGAAGCGTGTTATCTGATGCGTGATCGGTTCGAGGCGCGCGAGCTTTACGCGCATTTAGACCTGCCGGTCGACGAGATCGTCTCCGCCCAAAACGAATCCGAGTTCCAGACCCATTTCCGTTCCATGCTGTTCCAGCGGATTGTCCCGATCGTCCGCGATATTGGTCTGTGGTCTGATAAAATCAGAGACGCCTATACGCAGATGGGCGTCATTGGTTTTGCTGACATAGATTATGACCAGCTTTCGGAAAATGACACCAAGCGGGCCGCCGAGTTTGACGAGATCAATAAGCGCGAACGTCAAGCGTATGTTGAAGGCGTTGCAGCGCTAGGCGCGGCTGAATAAGGCTTAGCTTGCGCAATAGGCGGCGGCGATAATGCGGCCCTGATCGGGTTCCTGCACGATGATGGCGCAATGATCGCCCGCCGCCGGAATCGGCGCCGTGAGGCGCGCGCCATCAATGGTTACTGCGCCAAGCGGTTTTATCTCGGTTGCAAGATTAATTTCCACAAACGAATGGCCAGCGTTCTCGCCGCGCCGGATATTGGTTTTTACCTTCGGCTTCAACGTCACCAAAAATGCTTCACCGCCGGCGGCGGCGCTGATGTCAAACACAAGCGAGCCGTTGCTGCGCTCCGATTTGATTTTCATCACCGAACGGGCGGTCCGTGCATTTTCAATTAATTGGTCGACCTCGCCGCGTGCGGAGCCAACCGCTTGCGCCTCGCCATTGATGACCATCTGCGGCGTATAGACCGAACTGCGGTCGCGGATGTTTTTGTTATATCGACGTTGGCGTTCAGTGCACTCGGGACTGGAATAAGGATCGCGCCAGTGGCCATTAGCGGTCTGCAATTGATCCCAGTAATCAACATGCCAGCCCACCGCAATGACGCCATCGCGCTCAGCCAGCTCAGAAAAGTAGGCATTGGCTTTAACGCAAGAGCTGCATGATTGTGACGTGAACAGCTCGACGACAACAGGCCCGTCATTTTTTTCCGCCTCTTCGGCCGCGCCATAGGAAAACACGCCCAGCGTTAACGCTGCGGCGGTGAGCGACACCGCGCTCATTATGGTTTTAAAGGTTGTCACACTCATACTCTTTACTAAATTCTGCCCATGCGCCCGACTCGCAATCTGGCTGCTTTCATAGCCGTAAGCAAAGCAAGCCTCGTCAAATTCCCGCGATCAATGTGTTATTGTGATCATTGCATATCGAGGCTCACCCGCCTAAATAGCGGCGTTTCGTTGAAAGTAGTGGTCGAAAATGACGCAAGAACGGCAAAAGCAGGGAAAATCGGTCTTCATCCGCACCTATGGCTGTCAGATGAACGTCTACGATTCTGAGCGCATGGCGGGCTTGTTGAAGCCGCTGGGCTATGAGGCTGCGGCCAAGCCGGAAGACGCCGACCTTGTCATTTTGAACACCTGCCACATTCGCGAAAAGGCGGCGGAGAAGGTCTATTCGGAACTGGGGCGTCTTAAGAAAATCAAAACGGCAAAGCAAAAGAACGGCGGCGATATGGCGATCGCGGTTGCCGGCTGTGTTGCGCAGGCCGAAGGCGCGGAGATCACCGCCCGGGCGCCGCAAGTGGATATGGTCGTCGGTCCGCAGGCCTATCATCGCCTGCCGGAGATGCTTGCGCGAACGGCGCGCGAACGCGGCGATATTCTGGAAACGGATTTTGCTGTTGAAGAAAAATTTGACCGGCTTGCGGAACATAAAGCCGACGGGCCGACAGCGTTTTTAACCGTTCAGGAAGGCTGCGATAAATTCTGCACCTTCTGCGTCGTGCCTTATACGCGCGGGCCGGAAGTCTCGCGCCCAACCGATGCGATTGCCGCCGAGGCCCGCTCGCTCGTGGTGCAGGGCGTCAAGGAAATCACGCTTCTGGGGCAAAACGTCAATGCGTGGCGCGCCAGGCCGCCTGTCGGTGTTGTTGGCGATGCCTGGGGCCTTGGCGAGCTGTGCCGGCATCTGGCAAAAATTGACGGGCTGGAGCGCATCCGCTTTACCACTTCGCACCCGCGCGACATGGATAACGGCCTGATCGCAGCGTTTGCCGAGGAAGAAAAACTGATGCCCTATTTGCACCTGCCGGTGCAGTCGGGCTCGGACAAAATTCTCAAAGCCATGAATCGCGGCCATACCGCCGCCGCCTATATCGACCAGATCGCCAAAATCAGAGCGGCGCGGCCAGATATTGCGATTTCCGGCGACTTCATCGTTGGTTTTCCTGGCGAAACGGCCGAGGATTTTGAAGCGACATTGGCGATTGTCGAGGAGATTAACTACGCCTCGGCCTATTCCTTCAAATATTCGCGCCGACCCGGCACGCCGGGCGCAGCCATGCCCAAACAAGTGGCGGAAGCGGAAAAAGACGAGCGCCTCGCCCGCTTGCAGGCCCTGTTGGAGGCCCAGCGAAGCGACTTCAACAAGGCTCAAATGGGCCGGATTTTGCCGGTTTTGCTCGAAAAACCCGGTCGCCATGTGGGCCAGCTCATTGGCCGCTCGCCATATTTGCAAAGCGTTCACGTTGAGGCGCCACTATCCATGCTAGGGTCAATTGCGCCGGTGCGGATCGTTGGGCAGACGCCAAACGCCCTTGCAGGCGAGCGCGTGACGAAAGGTGAGGCCGCCGCGTGAGTGAACGCAAAGAAGCGGATCTGGTTGATCATATCGACTTTGACGATAACCGGCTGGTTGCAGAATTGTCGGGCCAGCATGACGCTCATCTCGCTATTCTCGAAGACGCGCTCGATGTGCGCATCACTCCCCGCGGCAATCGATTTGCGGTGAGCGGGGAAGAGGGCGCGCGCGCGCGCGCGATCGCCGCGCTGACGCAGCTCTATGAAAAATTACAGCGCAGCGAGGCCATTGGCCCCGGCGAGGCGCGAGCCGCGGCAAAACTTTCCGATGTCACGCCAATAAAAGCCATCGCCGCCGCCGCGCCGTCAATCAAAACGCCGAAGCGATTGATCAGCGCCCGTTCGGCCAATCAGGCCGATTATCTTGAGAAACTGGCCAGTCACAATCTGACCTTTGGCGTCGGGCCGGCCGGCACCGGCAAGACCTATCTGGCGGTGGCGCATGCCGTCGGTCTTTTGCTGAGCGGCGCGGTCGAGCGGATCATCCTGTCGCGTCCGGCGCTTGAGGCTGGCGAGCGGATCGGGTTTTTGCCCGGCGATATGAAAGAGAAAGTCGATCCTTTCTTGCGCCCGCTTTATGATGCGCTTCATGATATGATGCATGCGGATTATGTTGAGCGACGCATCGCGGCGGGTGAAATTGAGATCGCGCCGATCGCGTTTATGCGCGGGCGGACGCTGGCGCGCGCCGCCGTTATTCTCGACGAGGCGCAAAATGCGACGCCGGAACAAATGAAGATGTTTTTGACCAGGCTTGGCGAGGGCGCGCATATGGCGGTCACGGGCGATCCTTCGCAAACTGATTTGCCGAACGGTCAAACCTCCGGTCTGGCCGACGCTCTTGCGGTTCTTTCCGGCGTTGAAGGCATCGCCGAGGCGCGCTTTACCGCCGCTGATGTGGTGCGCCACCCGCTGGTCGCCAAAATCATCACCGCTTATGGCGACCGCGACAGCCATAAAAGACGGCCATGATCGACGTCATTATCGAAGATGAAGGCTGGAGCGACCTTTTAGGCCAACCGCAGGACCTGGCGGGCGCGTGTTATGGGGCGGCGAACGCGGTTGAGCCGGCGATTAACGGCGAAATTGCGCTGTTACTGACCAATGACACCACGATCCAGGCGCTCAACGCCCGGTTCCGAGACAACGACAAGCCTACAAACGTGCTTTCTTTCCCCTCGGCCGACAATGATGAATTTATTGGCGATATTGCATTGGCTCTGGAAACGTGCGTCACGGAAGCAGAAGAAAACGAGATTGCATTGCGCGATCACACGGCGCATCTGATAATCCACGGCATGCTGCATCTTGTCGGCTATGATCATCACAGCGATCTGGATGCGGAAAAAATGGAACGGCGCGAGATCGATATTTTGAAACGCCTCGATATTGCCGATCCTTACGCTGACTTGACGGAGAAAAGACCATGAACGGCGATGGCCCTGACCCCGGGGAGCAGGCAAAACCAACCGGCCTGCTTGCGCGCTTGCGCGCAATGTTTCGTGGCAGTGAAGGGGAAGAACAAGACTTTGCCGATGCCGTCGCAAATGGCGAGGCCCTGACTTCAGAAAATCTGACGAAGACCCGCCGCGATATGATCGAGCGGGTGGTTGCCTTCGACGAGAAAAAAGTTTTCGACGTCATGGCGCCGCGGGCTGACGTTTCTGCCGTGGATATTGAAACGCCGCTGGATGAGTTAATTCGGGTTTTTGCCGATGCCGGTCACTCGCGGTTGCCGATCTATCGCGGTGATCTCGATGATCCGGTTGGCATGGTTCATATCAAGGATGTGGTCGGGCTGATCGCTGACGGCGACCAAAAGCGACAAGAGCCAGGTCCGGTGTTGAAGCAAATTCGGCGGGAAATTTTGTATGCGCCGCCGTCCATGCGCGTCACTGATATGCTCCTTAGAATGCAGGCCTCGCGCATTCACATGGCGTTGGTGATCGACGAATATGGCGGCACTGACGGTCTCGTCACGATTGAAGATCTCGTTGAAGAAATTGTCGGCGACATCAATGATGAACATGACGAGGATGAGGCGCCGGTTATTGCCCCTTCTAATGGCGGCTGGGATGTCGATGCGCGCGTTGAACTTGACGAGTTCGCAGACGAGACTGGCGTGCATCTCGAAGCAGAAGAAGACGAGGTTGACACAGTTGGCGGCTATGTTGTTGCGCTGGCAGGCCGTGTTCCTCAGCGCGGGGAAGTAATCGTCAGTGACGAGGGGTTCGATGTTGAAGTGACGGAAGCGGACGCCAGAAAAGTGCGACGCTTGCGCATCCGTCCGTCAGCGCTTAACCCGTCAGAAGCGGCGGAATAGCGCACGATGCTTGACGCAAATAGTGCGGGTGACAAGACGGCTGGGGCCAAACTTACAAGCGCCAAACTTACTGGCGTCAGAAACGCGGGCGTTTCCATCGCCGCCGCGCTTGACCGCGCAGCAATCTTCCTCAAACAGCAAACCGGCTGGCGGCGCTGGTTAATTGCTTTCCTGGCGGGCGTATGCGCCGCGCTGGCGATGGCGCCGATCTATGCTTTGCCGTTATTGGCGGTGAGTTTTTCTGCTCTGATCTTACTGCTGGATGTGTCACCGTCCATGCCGCGCCCAAAACGCAGCGCCTTTGCGATTGGCTGGTTCTTCGGCTTCGGGTTTTTTCTCGCCGGCGTTTACTGGATGGCGTTTTCGTTTTTTGTGCAGGCCGATGAATTCGCCTGGATGGCGCCGTTTGCGGTTTCCGGCATGCCAGCCTTTTTGGGCTTGTTTGCCGGCGCCGCGACGCTGACAGCGTCGTTCTTTTGGAAGCCCGGGGCCGCGCGCATTTTCGCTTTTGCCGCTGCATGGGCGGTTTTTGAATATCTGCGCGGGCATATTCTGACCGGCCTACCGTGGAACCTCGTCGGGCAAGCGCTTGCGGGATCAGCGATTGGCGCCCAAACAGCCGCCTGGTATGGTGCATACGGATTGAGCCTTGTTGCGGTCTTGATCGCGGCCAGTCCGGCGGCGGGTCTCGGCGCGGAAGGCGGCGCTGGCGGCAAGGCCAAATCAATACTTATCGGCCCGCTGGCGATGCTTGTCGGGGTTGGCGCGCTCTTTGTGATTGGAGGCGTGCGACTGGCCCTGCCCGAACCGGCGCCGGCGTCTCAAAATTTCCTGCGTGTCGTCCAGCCAAACATTCCGCAGCGTGAAAAGATCGATCCGTCCTTATGGGGGCGAAACTTCAACCGTCTGTTGGAGCTATCGCAAGGGCCAGCGCCCAAAGCTGGGCGCCTTTTTATCATCTGGCCTGAAAATGCGGCGCCGCTTCTCGACGAATCGAAGACGGCGCTCGACGTGTTGACGGAACAATTGCCCGAAAACGCAATGCTGATCACGGGCGCTGTACGACGCGAACGCAATGACGACGGGGCCGAGAAATTTTTCAATTCCATTATGGTCGTGGCGCAAACGCCGCGAGGCCGGCGCCCGATCGGTTTTTACGACAAACATCACCTGGTGCCGTTCGGTGAATTTCTGCCCTTCTATGAAGTGCTTGATGCGGTGGGGCTTGCGCAGCTGACGCCTTATGGAGATGCGGGGTTTAGCGCCGGGTCAGGCCCGAAAGTCATGAGCGCGGGCGGGCCCGCCTTCGCGCCGTTGATTTGCTATGAGGTGATTTTTCCGGGTGCGATGTATCCGAAAGGTGAGCGGCCGGAATGGCTGGTGACCGTCACCAATGACGCGTGGTTCGGCGATACTTCCGGTCCGCGCCAGCATCTCGATCAGGCGCGGCTTCGCTCGATTGAAACCGGTCTTCCGATGGCGCGGTCCGCCAATACCGGCATTTCAGCGGTAATCGATGGGAAGGGCCGCATCCTCTCAAGGTTGCCGCTTTACAAGAGTGGGCGCATCGAGGCGGCGCTACCGCCCGCATTGACGCGCCCATTAGTCGATCGTGTCGGTGACTGGCTGTTTTGGTTCATGATTGCAGGTTGCTTGGCCGCCGCATGGAAGACGAGCAGACGGGCGCGTTCCCAATGAAAATTACAACCTTTGCGCGATAGAAAAAAACCCCATATACAGACCAGCGGGTTATACACCCGGGAAAGCCAGAATGGCGATATTATCGGGGGTGAGAAATGGCCAAAGCGGGCAGGCCGGTTAAGGCAACGCGTAAAAAACCGCCCCTCAAGAAAAAGGGCGGACCGAACCCGATTGATGTCCATGTGGGCTCGCGCGTGCGATTGCGCCGGATGATCCTTGGTCTCAGCCAGGAAGCTTTGGGCAAGTCGCTTGGGCTGACATTTCAACAGGTGCAGAAATACGAAAAGGGCGTAAACAGAGTTGGCGCCAGCCGGCTGCTAGAGCTTGCCAGGCTTTTGGACGTCCCCATTCAGTTCTTTTACGATGAGTATGACGCCAAAATCGGCGGCGCTTCCTATGGCATGGCGGAATCGGAAGCTGGCGACGCTTTCATGAAATTCGTCAATTCGCCTGAGGGTGTGCAGCTTTGTCAGCATTTTAGCGCGATTGAAGATCCACAAGTCAGAAAGCGGGTTCTTGATCTGGTAAAATCGATCGCGGATACGGAAACCGACACCAAGAAAAAATAGCGTTTTCTCCAGCACTTTTGACCGCAATCCATTGGACAGCGGCGCCCGCTTTCGTTATATCGCCCCGCCATATAAACTTTTCTTTATATGAAAGGCATACTTTTTAATGACGCGCCAATCTTACTTGTTTACCAGCGAAAGCGTTTCTGAGGGGCATCCGGACAAGGTTTGTGACCGGGTTTCTGACGAGATTGTTGATCTTATTTACCGTGAAGCGAGCGCTGGCGGCATGAACGCATGGGATGTGCGCGTCGCCTGCGAGACGCTGACAACAACCAACCGCGCTGTCATCGCCGGTGAGGTTCGTGCGCCCGACGCGCTGATGGATGGACGCGGCGGCGTCAAACCGGGCGCGTTTGTTGAAGCGGCGCGTTCAGCGATAAAAGATATTGGCTATGAGCAGGAGGGCTTTCACTGGAAAACCGCCGAGATTGAAGTTTTACTCCACGGGCAGTCTGCTGATATTGCCCAAGGGGTTGATAAGGCGGCGGACGCCAATGCTGAAGGCGCCGGCGACCAGGGCATCATGTTTGGCTATGCCTGCCGGGAAACACAGGCGCTGATGCCAGCGCCGATCTACTACAGCCACAAGATTTTGGAAGACCTTGCAGCGGCGCGGCATGCCAAAAAGGGCGACGCCGGCTCACTCGGCCCGGATGCAAAAAGCCAGGTGACCGTACGTTACGAAGGCGGCGCCCCGGTTGAGATTGCGTCGATTGTTTTGTCGACCCAACATCTTGATGAGAGCTGGGACTCAGACAAAGTCCGCGCCGTGGTCGAGCCTTACATCCGACGTTCCGTGAGTGATCTTCAAATTGCGGATGATTGCGTCTGGCACGTAAACCCGACAGGCAAATTTGTGATTGGCGGACCGGATGGCGACGCCGGGTTAACCGGGCGAAAAATCATCGTTGATACCTATGGCGGCGCGGCGCCTCATGGCGGTGGGGCGTTTTCAGGCAAAGACACAACCAAGGTTGATCGCTCGGCGGCCTATGCCTCGCGTTATCTGGCGAAAAATGTTGTCGCCGCCGACATGGCTGACCGCTGCACTATTCAGCTGGCCTATGCGATCGGCGTTGCCCATCCCTTGTCTGTCTATGTCGACCTTCACGATACAGGCCGGGTTGATGAGGCAGCTTTGGAAAAAGTGCTTCGCGAGGTCATGGATCTTTCGCCTTCTGGCATCCGCCGCGCCCTTGATCTCAACAAACCGATCTACGCAAGAACCGCTGCCTATGGGCATTTTGGCCGGGCGCCGGATGCAGATGGCGGGTTTAGCTGGGAGAAAACTGACCTGGTCGATGCTCTAAAGGCCGCCTTTTGATTGAAATACGGGTTTCCCAAATATAACATAATCGTTAGTGGACGACTGTTGCGCATAGCAGGTGACCGGCTTACCCTCACGCGTCCACAAGCAGGATGTGGCTTAGATACGGGGCATAAAATGGCGACTACACAAAAAAACAAAGACAAATTGCTGGCACAGCTAACACGAACATTGGCTGTGGCTGCGCCAGCGGCGTTGCTGCTGGCGGCGTGTCAGCCGGAAAGCGAAGGCAATAATGCTGAGGCTGCGGCAGCGGCGGCGGATGATGCAGCTGAGTATGCTGAAGAAGCAGCCGAAGAAGCTGAAGCTGCGGGTGAAGCAGCTGAGGAAGCCGCTTACGAGGCAGAGGCCGCTGCCGAGGATGAGGCTGAAGCAGAAGGCGATTACGCTGAAGCTGAGGGCGAAGCCGAAGGTGAGCCGGAAGCTGAAGCAGAAGCTGAAGCTGAAGGCGATCAATAAGAACGACTTTTTTTTCTTAACATCCCAATTATCAAAAGGCGCTCCTGTGGGGCGCCTTTTTTGTTGCTAACGTCGCAGGAGGTTGGCAAGCGCCTTTGCCGCGGTCGCTGCATCGTTGAAGTGAACCTCATAAAATTCTACAGTCAGGTGCCATTCGATCAGCTGCTGCGCTGCTCCGGATGAGCTGCATGGGTTGCAGAGCAGCCCGTTAACCGCAAGCAAGGCGTCCCTGCCGGTCAATGGCCGGATATCAACATGTCTTTTTTGCGCCTCATAGATCGGTAGAATAACCGCGCGGACGTCAACTGCCTTGTCGTCTGCAATCTCATCTTGATACGGAATAAAGTAACCGCGTACGCTCTTGTTCCATTCATGTAGGGGGCCGGTGATGATGGGGTCGGGCAGATGCAGTGAGGCGGCGGCGGTCTCTTCAATCCGATTAGGTGCAAATAAGGGTATTGCTTTGCCGGGCGTCGTAAGCGAGGCCGCACCGGAGCGCAGCTTGCCTTTTTGCGAGCCGGTAAAGGCGAGGGCGAGACTATCCCACGCGCCAGCTGCATGACTGGCAAAAAGAACAGGCGCGCCGGGACCGTCGTAAAGCGAGGCCCGCAGGCAAATCTGGTCTGGGGCCGCGGCAGCATGGCGCTCCAGCAGCATATCGCAAAGGATACCGGCGAGTTCAGAAAGCTTGAGGCCTGAGCGAACGAGGTTCGGACCAGCGGCGATGGCGTAGCCGATTTTGCCGCATAGAAAAAATAACTCGTCTGCGTCGGCGGCAGGCGCGATTTTCAAATGGGTGATGACGGGCTCAAGCCGCGGAGCGATTTCCCGAGCCCCAAAACGAAGCCGCAGCGTTTTGCCGCCAACGGCGATATAGTCTTCTGCGACCCAATCTTGCGATGGGGGCGGATCTGACACAGGCGTTGCGTGAGCGCCGCCGCCTGCAATCAGCAATCCTTGTTGCGTCCAGTCCGCAATCGCATCCCAGACAGTTTTCGCCAGCGCGTGGCGTTGAGCAACGTCAGCATCGCTAAGGCTCGCCAGTTCATTGATGATTGTTGCTGGCGATATGCCCGCCGCCGCCCTCAACCAAATAAACGCGCGCGCCTCATTCGGGGCTTTGAAATGCCCGCTTTCGCTTGAGAAAAGGGCAAGCTCGCCGTCAATGATGTGCTCTTCAAGCCGTGAAGGACGCAACGTAAATTCCGGCAGCGGTTTTTTCGAGAGATTGTTGGCAAGAAGAATATCGCCATAACGGGGAACCGGAAAAAACGGCAAAAGATCAACGACGTCCGACCCCGGAAAGATCCGGTCGAACCCGCCGGCATTTTCCGCCTCGCGCGTCGCGGTGGCAATCATCTGGTCCAGATCGGCGGTCGCAGGCGTTCGACTTTCAGGCTCGTTGAGGCCGATCAGAGAAACAAGATCGGCGACCAGCGCCCGTTTGGTTGCTGCTTCATAATCGCCGCCCCTGCCGGGCTCAGCGCAGACCTCCAGAGACGGGCTCAGATTGCACTCAAGCAGCCATGGCTTCAGATCATTATCGACCATGCAGTCAAGACCGATCAGCTCATAAAAGCCGGCGCCATTTGCGCCGGATGAGGCGATGCGCGAACGCATTTGCTCGCGCGCAGCGATGGCCGTTAAAGCGGCAATTTCTCGAACGCCGTCAAACAGCGCTTGCGCATCGGCGCCCTGGGCGGTGAGCCCGTCTCGATAGGTGTCGAAACTGTGAAACACCACCGATGCTTCGGCGCTTTCATTGAGGGCGTTAACATCAGGATTGGTGAGGTGAGCGTAGAGATTGTTGTAATTGCCATGGACGTAAGGTTCTGACGCCAGCTTAACGAAGCCATCCTTATAAAGATAAACCCGTAAAGGCTCGACCGAGCTGACCAGCACGTAACATCGAAGGACATATTTAAATCCATCATAAAGATGGGCATCCGAAAGATATTCCTGCACCAGCCACTTTGAGTCGTTGGGAACGGTCGCGGCGTCCCGGTGGACGCTGATCCCACGTCCTCTCGACAGTCTTTTTGGTTTGGCGATCCATTTCTTTTCCGGCTTGTCAAAGGCCTCCCGCTGTAGCGCGTGATAGTCGCCCGGCAACAAGTAGCTGCGGGGAAAGAATGAATATTGCTTGCGACGCGCCGGGTCGGTGAGGCGCTGTTGAGCCGAGCGCAAGGTCTCATACAGCATCGACTTGACGGTAAGCGCATTGTTGCCGGGAATATGGTTGATGGTCTGGCCCGGTTTCATCGTCTTGAAAACGGCCGGCGGCGGCATGCCGGTCTGCCAGCAGGCGTCCCAGTGTTCTTTGTCGCCAGCAGCCCACAAGTCTGGATCAAGCGCCTCAATAAAAAACTTGTCTTGCGCGGGCGCCTTGCGTGTCCCCGTCCAGTAGCGTCGTTTTTCACCCATACCTTAAATCATAACCCCAAATGCATCCGGCGCTCTGCCAACACTGTGGAGGACAATGGCGCCCGCGCCCCAAGAGGGGCAAGCGGTCTGGCGCCCATGCCGCAGATTTAGCGATCACAATTGCCTCAACTCAGGCAGGCAGCTTTGGCTGTTGCTGGATCGCGCCATGAATGCCGCCGCCGGCGTCGCCGACAACAGTGCTGTCGAAATAGGCAAGACCCTATGCCCCGCGATCTTGCGGGCAATCACACCGTCATTTGCATGGTCTTGTTTGCCGCCCCAGCCATTGAAGTTGAAATCGACAATTGCTAACGCCCATTTTCGGTATCCGCACAAGCCCCCGTTGCCACGGCAAGGTCTGTGCTGGCGGCGGCGCTGAGAAAATGTCGGCGTTGCATCCTAAATTGCCCTTTCAACGGCGAAGATTGCCGCCTAAATCGGTGTTCGCCGCATTAGAGGCGACTAGTGAAAGTCTATAGGGGGTTATGAGCGACATGAAATATATCCCCCGACTTTATGGTCGCCTGCAGGACAAGCCACTAAAGCCGCGCCAGGCGCAGCTGATGGAAACGCTGTTGCCCAAGCTGGCGATCCCGGACCCGGAGGTGGGGCGCCTTAATCTGAAGGCGCTTTTTCCGCAGGCGGAGGAAGTTTGGCTTGAGGTTGGTTTTGGCGGCGGCGAACACCTTGCCTGGCAGGCCGCGCATAACCCGGCGGTGGGAATTATCGGGGCCGAGCCGTTTCTCAATGGTGTCGCCAAGGCGTTGGTGCAGATCGATGATCAAGGCCTTCAAAACGCCCGTATTCACCATGGCGATGTCCGGCCTTTGATTGAGGCGCTGCCGGATGGCGCGCTCACCCGGTTATTTGTGTTGCATCCGGACCCCTGGCCGAAACGGCGCCATCAAAAGCGCCGGATGATCAGCCCGTGGTTTTTTGGCGAGGCGGCGAGGCTGTTGCGGCCCGGCGGCGAGTTGCGGGTCGCCTCCGATATTCCGGATTATATCCGCTGGACGCTGATGCACTGGCAACGCGCGGGTGGTTTTGAATGGACCGCTGAATGCGCCGCCGATTGGACCGACCGGCCCGCCGACTGGCCCCAAACCAGATATGAGGCCAAGGCTTTGCGTGAAGGCCGGCGCCCCGCCTATTTGATCTTTCGCCGCAAATAAGCGCCTCCTTACCGTCTTGTGACTTGCACAACTTCCCCATCCTCTCAACACTGTCGCCATGAACCGATTGCCCTTTATCCTTCTGCTCGTCGCCGCGCTCGGGCTTACGTCCTGCGCAAAGATCACGCTCGCCTGGGCTGATCTAAAGCCAGACGGGCCGCAGGCTGCGCCGCCGGTGCTTGGCGATTTCCAGGGGCAAGGATCAATCGAAACGCTTGAGGCCTGGAAAAGCGAGCGCGCACCAATAGTGAAGGAAGCGCTTCAGGAAAATATTTATGGCTATTTTCCCGACGCCTATAAGCTGACAGTGCTGAGCCGCGAGGTGCTCGACGGCGAGGCTTATAATGGCGCCGGAAAACTCGAAGAATATAAGCTTCAGGCCAGCCTCACCTTCGGCGATGAGGTCAATGAAACGCAAGCATTCTATATGAATGTCGTCTCGCCTGTCGGGCGTAATAATGCGCCAGTGATCCTGATACAGACTTTCTGCCCGCGCTGGGATACGATCCCGCATCCCGCGGTCTACCGCCCTGAAGATGCAGACGGCTGCAGTGGCGGTGCGGCAACGGGCATTATGAAGTATGTTTTCGGACGCTACATCGCGACACCGCCGGTCGAGATGATCCTGGCGCGTGGTTATGCCGTCGCGACGATTTTCCCAAGCGAGTTTGCCCCAGATTCCAGCGAGCGCGGACTTGCAGTGTTGAAAGAAATGTCTGCCGGCATGCCGGCCCAAAAGCAGCGATGGGGTGCGATTGCCGCCTGGGCCTGGGGCTATTCCCTGATGATTGACGCCCTTGCGCAAGATAATGACGCTGAGCGCGATTATATCACCTGGGGGCATTCGCGATATGGCAAGTCCGCGCTTCTCGCGGCTGCTTTTGACGAGCGGGTCAGCGGTGTCATCGCTCACCAGTCCGGCACTGGCGGCGCCTCTCTCAATCGGCAAAAGAAGGGCGAAAGTGTCGAGGCGATTACCGAGAGTTACCCGCACTGGTTTGCCCCGGCATACAAGCAGTTTGCCGGCAGAGAAGAAGAGATGTCGGTAGACCAGCATCACTTGCTGGCGTTGATTGCGCCGCGCCCGGTGCTTTTAGGTAATGCACGCCGCGATGTCTGGTCTGATCCTAATGGCGCGTTTCGTGCGGCGCTTGGCGCTGATCCGGTTTATGAGCTCTATGGGTCGCAAGGGCTTCAGCAGAAGCGTCTGAGCAAATGGTCGCCCGCGGCCGATCTTGCCTTCTGGATCCGGCCGGGTACGCACGGCGTTGTAAAGGAAGACTGGCCTGCATTCCTTGAGTTTCTCGATGCGCATTTCTGAGTTCCGCCAGAAAATACCCAAAATTTGCGAATTTTACCGCCGACCTTGATCCAGCCATGGCGCGCGTCCGTATCTATCTTATCCCCTGCGACGCACTCCTCCCCCCGCGTCGCGTCTAAAGGTTGCGGGCGCTGTGCAAATTGCGCCCGCGGCCTTTTTTTATTCCGTGACAATGACGGGCGCCCATGGTTCATCATGCGCCCGGCTAGCGGAGAAAATAATGGCTGACGGCGCTGACATTGAGCAAGGTTTCAAGGCGGGGGAGATGCTTCCTGCGATTTATCGCGGCGCGCCACAAAGCGTCGCGTTCAAGAAACTTCGAAAACGGTTATTGCGCCAGACCCAGGAAGCGATCCGTCGTTATGGTATGGACGCGCCCAGGCAAAACGGCGACCCGCAAAAATGGCTGGTTTGTTTGTCAGGCGGTAAGGACAGCTACACCCTGCTGGCCGCGCTGATGGATTTAAAATGGCAAGGCGCGCTGAAAGCAGAGCTTGTCGCCTGCAATCTCGACCAGGGCCAGCCCGGTTTTCCAAAGCACATTTTGCCGGACTATCTGAAGGGGCTTGGCGTTGATCACCGGATCATCACCGAAGACACCTATTCGATCGTTACCGACAAGGTGCCGGAGAACAAAACCTATTGCGCGCTCTGCTCGCGTCTGCGCCGGGGTATTCTTTATCGGGTTGCGCGGGAAGAAGGCTGCGACGCAATCGTTTTGGGCCATCACCGCGATGATGCGCTTGAGACGTTCATGCTTAACTTGTTCCATGGCGGACGGCTGGCGGCGATGCCGCCGAAGCTCCTGAATGATGAGGGCGATGTTTTGGTTCTGCGCCCGTTAATCCTCAGCGGCGAAGCCGATATTGAGAAATTCTCTACTGCGATGGCGTTTCCGATTATCCCTTGCAATCTTTGCGGTTCACAAGAGGGCCTGCAGCGGGCGTTGATGAAGGATATGTTGAACGACTGGGAGCGACGCCACCCTGGTCGCCGCGAGGTCATGTTTCGCGCCATGCAGAATGTGCGCCTGTCCCACCTTGCCGATGAAAAGATCTGGAATTTTGACGGGTTGTTTCCAGGCTGCCAAGCCGATGGCGAACAAGACTGATTTTCTTCGCCGCCGGATCACGTTAACCCCCTGAAGATCAAATCCCCCTACCAATGGGTCAAAACGGCAGGCGATCTCTTGCAAGACGACACAGCAAATAGTTTACGACAAGAGGAGCGCGTCAAGCTTGGCGTCGTTATCATCAATTACCGTACGCCGGATTTAACCATCAATTGCCTCCAGTCGCTTGGCGCTGAATTGATTGCCGTCGAGGGGCGTGTTGTCGTTGTCGATAACGCATCAGAAGACGGGTCCGCAGAAAAGATCGGCGATTGGCTCGCGACCTCGTCGATTGCTGGCCGCGCAAAATTGATCTGCTCAAAGATCAATACTGGATTCTCTGGTGGTAATAATATCGGCATGGCGGCGGTCGATGCGGAGTTTTTTCTGCTGCTCAACAGTGATACGCTGTTGCGAGACGGCGCATTGGCGGATCTGCTTGCCGCTGCGCACCGCCACCCCGGCGCCGGCGCCATTGCGCCGCGGCTGGAAGACCCGGACGGTACAGGTCAGCATAGCGCTTTTCGGTTTATGAACCCTTTTGGCGAACTTCTGGAAAGTTCCTCGTCACGGCTAATTGCGAAACTGTTGGGCCAGTTCGGGACCTCGTTGCCCGCGTCCGATACGCCACTGGTCTGCGACTGGGCGAGCTTTGCCTGCATCTTGTTGCGCCGGGAGGCGATCGAGGCGGCGGGACCGATGGATGATGGGTTTTTCATGTATTTTGAGGACGCTGATTATTGCCGCCAGCTTGCACGTGCGGGCTATCAGACCGTCTATGATCCAACCGCACGGGTTGTTCATTTGCGCGGCGGGTCGTCGCCAGTGAAAAAGGCGATGGCGCAAGGTGGGCGCCCGCCAGCTTATTTTTATGCGTCGCGCACGCGCTATTACCGCAAGGTTTATGGTCCTTTCGGCCTATATATTGCCAATTTCATGTGGCTTTTGGGTCGCGCCATCGCGCGTCTGCGCCCGGTGTTTGGTAAGCCTTTGCGGCCAGCTTGTGAAAATCAGGCGGCGGATATCTGGACCAATTGGTGCGATCCGCTGGGGGACAGCAAGGCGCCGGAGGATACCGCGTGAGCCTGCCGGATTTCATAATCATTGGCGCGATGAAATGCGGCACCTCGACGTTGCAAGCGCAGCTTGCCGCGCAAGCCGGTATTTTTATGACGACGCCAAAAGAGCCAAACTTCTTCAGCGACGACGAGATCTATGGGCGAGGCATGGGTTGGTATGCGGCTTTATTTGAGGGCGCTATGGCCGGTGACCTCAAAGGCGAGGCGAGCACCCATTATACAAAGCTGCCGACCCACCCTGACGCCGCCGCAAGGCTTCATGCGGCGGCGCCGGGGGCAAAATTGATTTATCTGATGCGTCATCCGATCGATCGGTTAGTTTCGCATTACATCCATGAATGGACCATGGGCGCCGTGTCAGGCGACATCGATGCGGCAGCGCAGGCCGGATCTGCCTTTGTTACCTATAGCGAATATTCAAAGCAGCTTGCGCCTTACCTTGACCGGTATGGCGAGGCGAATATTTTGCCCCTGTTCCTTGAACGGATGAATGCATTTCCTGATGAGGAACTAAAACGTGTTGCTGCGTTTCTTGGCGGGCCGGCTGAGATTTCATGGCGCCATGATTTTGGCGCCCAAAATGTTTCGCGTGAACGGATCAGGCGCTTTCCGCTTTACAATGTGCTGGTGGATAGCGCCCCGGCGACAGCGTTGCGCAGAGCCATAGCTCCAAAAGCCTTGCGAAACTGGGTAAAGTCAAAGCTGCAGATGCGCGAGCGGCCAAGCTTGTCGGCCGACACGGAGGCCGTGCTTGAGGCGGTCTTTGACGCGGACTTGAAAATACTGGGGACCATGCTTGGCGAAGATCTCTCCTGCGCGACGTTCAAAGAGCGGGTCAGCGCACGCCCGCTCAATTGGGCGCCGCAAGACTAATCCGATTTTTTGTATTCGATCAGGCGCTGATTGGCGCCGGTGATCCGGCCAAACCAATATTGGGCTGCGCCGACCGCCTCCCAGGGCTTTTGCACCATGATCAGCGCCGCATAGGCCCAGCGATGCTGGCCGCCCTGACCACGCAACCCCATCCGCAGGATTTGGAAAGGATAGGCCAACAGGATCGCGAATAGCGCGGGATGAAAAACCAGGCCGCCGATCACGCCAACAAGCCCGAGGCCGGTCCAGAAAAAAGCGCGCAGCGTCTCGCGCGCCCAGATTTGCTCTGGCTTATTGCGATGCAATTGAGAGACTTCGGCAAAGGCGTGACCAGCGCGCCGGGCGCGTTTCAGCCATTGGCCGAGGGATGTCATGGCAATGTCGTGGCGGGTCATTTC
>JAJFGC010000104.1 GCA_021776345.1 Hyphococcus sp.
AGTACATGATCAATTTTCCAGCCATACTCCTTGCCGGCATCAGTGAAACCGGCCAGTTCCGTGTTCACGTCGCCTCGCGCGCTGATGGCGTCGGGGCCCATCAAAACATAACGGTCCTTGAACGACTGTGCGTCAGTTACACGGCGACTGAAGGTGTTGGTCTCATGCGCGAGTTCGGCGGTGAGGACCCGGAATGTCATCAGGTAGCTCCGATAGGGCTCGAGTTTCAATAGATCGCGATTTCGGATGGCGGTTGGCGCCTCGTGCGACCACCGGTTCCGCAGGCATGTAGTTAAGCTTGCAGGGCCTCTAAGTCCACAGGGCGGATTGTTGGAGCTTTCCCCGACTCTCAGGCAACATTATCAGAGAAAAACGTCTCAGGACGCAGTTATTTCAATCACCGGGCTGAGTAAGATGATCGCAGTTCTTCGAATCCTCCACTTTCGTTGGTCCCGACGGCTAACGTGCTGCCCAAAAGCTGGGACATTTGAAGCTGGAATTTTGCAAGATTGTCCGTCATCAAATAACTTGAGACCATGGATCGTATTCAGTAGCGGAGTCTCCGGTTCATTCGTTGTTTCAATTTAAGCGGCTGCCTTGCGATGTTGAAAGCGCCGAACGGTGGTCGACCCTGGGCCGATAGCTCCCCCCAAAGCATCGTTGCTAGGCGAAAACCCGCTCCAAGGAGGCGAGCTCCGCAGAGGCCTGCGAAACCAGCCAGCCGTCCACGGCAACAGATTAGATTTTCAGCGATGTTCGCTGAACTATATACGATAATAGGGTCTCAAAACTTCCGCGTTTGGCTTAGCAATTTTCTGACCCCACCGCCTGTAAGCGATGCAACGGCAACTGCCGCCGCCCCTGCACGCCATGCGTTTCCGGCAAGGATGTAGGCTGGAACCCATCTTGGATCGAATTTATCCTTAAATGCCCGGAGCCCTTCGAACCCATAGAATTTCTCGCCGCGCGCATAAACGAGGCCGCCAAGACGGGCGACCGTTGACGGCCGGTCCTGCTCCGCGAGATTGGCAAGCGGGGCGAGACCGAGATCGAGTATACGGAAGCCTTTCTCCTGCGCCCACAGGCAAAGCTCCGTAAACAGATAGTCCATGCCGCCGCCGGGTTCATTATCGGCGTAGCGCATCAGATCCATGGTGGCATACGTTTTGTGTGTCCATAGGTTAGAAAAGGCGACAATCTCGTTGCCGCGATATACAAGCGCTAGGGAAAAGCGCGCCAGATAGTCCGGATCAAACCGCCCAAGCGAAAACGATTTTTCAACGCCGCCGCGCCATTTCAACCACCCCTCAGATACGCGATGCAATGACGGTTCAAGGGAACCAAGGGCGCCCGGCGGGCGAACCTCGAAACGGCAGTTATTTTTATGGGCGAGATTGCGCGCGAACCGCAGGTCCTTTTTGCCCTTGCCCGAAACCGTAAACAAGGGAAGATCGACGAGTCCACGTTCGCCTGTTTTTTCTGCGTGAAATCGATGTTGCGCCATCACTTCGGCAAAAGCTTCGCCCACGTCGAAAAAAGCCGGCCAAGCGTGAGCGCCATGCGCCGTCTGTACAAACTTTAAACCAACTGAACCGAATTCATCGCTTCGGCCAACTGGCTCACCCAGGGCTATCCATGCCCGGCCTGTTGGCGCGAACATCAAAAATGTCTCACCACTATCGCTCCAGAAAAATCGTTTATCGCCAGTGAATGCGAGGAATGGATCGCCACTGACAGTTTCGGTCTTTTCCATTACGTAACGAGCACGATTATAATCGGCCGGCCCGGCGAGCGGCAGCAGCGCCTCTTTTCGCCGTACACGAATCCGAAATCGCCGGTTCTCTCGTTGCTCAATTTCCGCCATATGTCCGATTCAACTTTTTGCCGCCTTTAGGTATATGATTAGGCTCGCACTACGTTAAACATACTAGAGTTCTTTTTCACTCATCATGCGCAAACGTTATTGATCATCGCTTCCTTATTGCTCGCCGCAGCTATTTTCCTTGCAGGAAACGGCTTGCAGACCGCGTTGTTCTCAATCCGCGCGAACATTGTCGGTTTCGCATTGACGATGATCGGCCTGCTGATGTCATTTTATTTTGCCGGATTTATAGCTGGCTGCCGCTTTGCTCCGAATCTGATTGCGAGAGTCGGACATATTCGAACATTTACAGCACTCGCGGCGGTCGCATCCGCCCTCGCCCACGTGATCTTTGTCGATCCGCCCTTCTGGATGGTGTTCCTACCGAAAACTTCATCTGCAGCGGATTCGCAGCAACCAGCGACTCATGATCGTTTGGGATTGTGCTGGATGTCTTGAAGGTAATTGCTCTTAGTCTTCGGGATCTTTTCCGGAGCCGGGCCGCCCTTGAGGCTGAAATTATATTATTGCGGCATCAGCTTGCGGCATTGCGGCGAAAATCACCAAATCGGATCCCACTATCTCATATCGATCGCATCGCTCTCAACTTAATATACCGCATCTGATCCGAACTGTTGCGCGCGATGCAAATCCTGCGCCCAGCAACGGTAATCCGCTGGCATCGCATGGGATTTAAGGCTTTGCCGCGCTCGAAGTCTCGGCCGCGTTTCGGCAGACCGAAAGTCTCAAAGGAAATCCGTGACCATGGCTCCATCTACGGAGCTGCATTCAAGAAGCAGCTCGCCGCCTTGAATATCCGTGATGGCCCGACGGCGCTCAGAAGCCCTTGGCAAAGCGGCTTTGTGGAACGCATAATCGGTTCAATAAAACGCGAGTGTCATGACCACATAATCATTCGCGATGAGGCTCACTTGCGCTGCGTTCTGAAAGCCTACGTTCACTATTATAATCGCAGCCGAACGCATCTCAGCCTGGCGAAAAACGCACACATTCCAAGACCGATCCAGCGATCAGGAAAGATAGAACCGTTTCCACATCTTGGCGGACTTCACCATGACTATGTCAGAATCGAATAGACGGTAGGGATAGCAGTACGGATTAATCGTCATTGTTTACTTTTGCGTGTTTTTTGAAATTCCGGATAGCAGTCGTCCCAGTATGTCCGCGCCAGTAATCACCCGTGGTTCGCCCGTCCATAACAGCACCACATCTCTGTCAATGACATTGTCGCCCTTGTACCCTGGCTGCACCTCAAAACGTTGCAGGATATGACCGAGACGGACGGATGCGTCGTGAATAATCATCGGGCTATGGCAATGGCGTTCAGGGTTGAAATCGTGCTGTTCAAATAGAGCGCTGCGTAGATAACTATCCGTATCAACCACTAGGTGAGGCGCGCCATTCAAATCGGTCAACACAACCCATTTTTTGCCCGAGATTTGAAGAGCCCTAAGGAATTCACTGTCCGCATCTTTCGCATCTATTGGAAACCTTACGCGGTCGTCATCAAAAGGCATTGCGATGATGCTTCGCGGATCAATGGGTTCTCCTTCCTGAGTCGCCAGCACATCATCGATTGAAAGAAAGTTGAGCGCGCCCAGCCCTTCGATTCGCCCGAGATCTGTTTCTTCCGAAGTCATATGTTTTCGGATCATTTCACGCATGTCGCGCTCACGTAGATATTGAATGCCCTCCTTGCCGAGCCATTTATCCAGAAGCATCGCAATCGGCTTAGCAACCGGATATAGCAGGATTTGATACAATCTCAGCACCGGCGCCAGAAGCGCGCCCACGCGCAGCGCATTTCGCGAAAAATACGCCTGCGGTAAAATTTCGCCAAAGAGTGTAATGAAGATAGTTGAAAACATGAAAGCCGCGACACCGGCCATGACCGAATTTGAAAGCAGCGTTAAAAGCACATTGATACCGACATTTCCCCAAAGAATAGTCGTAAGCAGGAAGTTGGAATCCTCGCGCATTTTAAGAATGGGCAACACGGCTTTGTTGCCAGCAGTCGCCTCGACCTCAAGCCTTAGTCGGCTGATACTGAAATAAGCAAGGTTAAGGCCAGAAAACATTGCTGACTGGCTGATACAAAAAAGGATTCCGATCCACTTTGTTGCAGTCATTAATGCAGGATCGGCAAATATATTTGTCAAACTAGAACCCTATGAATGATAGTTCGTGAGTGATCAATTTGTTGTCCCTGATGGAGAACGAACTGCCAACATCACATCCGCTGGGCGCAACGTCAGTCTAAATGTATAGAACGTTCTCTACCGGGTACCTAATTTACAGATACTGCATCATCAGCGTTGCGATCCCGAGAAATGCAAAAAAGCCAGCGATATCTGTGACCGTTGTTAAGAGAATAGATGATGAGGTTGCGGGGTCCTGACCGAGGCGTGTGAGCATTATCGGGATCAAGGCGCCAGCAAACCCAGCCGCGATCATCGCGAGCACCATCGACGACATGATAACGGCGACGAGGCCGATAGACTGGCTCCAGATGAATACGCCAATGCCGCAAGTGATGGCGACAGCAATACCATTCAGAAAACCGGCAATGACTTCCTTACGCATGACCCGCGCCCATTGACGAACGGTAATTTCGCGCAGGGCGAGGCCGCGCATCGTAACGGCGAGCGCTTGCGCGCCGGTATTGCCGGATTGACCGGCAACGACAGGCAGCAAAACGGCAAGCGCCGTTACCTGCGCAATCGTACCTTCGAATATGCCAACGACGGCTGCTGCCATGAAAGCTGTTACAAGATTAACCTGAAGCCAGGGCATACGTTTTTTGACTGTAAAGATGGGACTGGATAATGCCCGTTCCTCGCTGCTCGCGCCAACCATGGTTTGCAAGCCGGCGGTTGCATCCTTTTGAATAGTACCGGCGATATCTTCATGTGTGACAGCGCCGAGGAAAACGCCATCAAGATCGGTAACCGGGAGATCGAGTACATCTCGGCTTTCGAAGGCTTGTGACACAACACTGAGCGGATCAATTGGTCGAACGGCAATGCTGATTGGCACTTCTAGCGACTCCAATAACGTGTCCGGCGTCGCTAGAGCGGCATCCTGTATTGAAACCTTGCCTGTAAGGCGCATATTGTCATCAACAAGAAAGAGGCTCCTAGCGGTTTTCATGCCGCTTTTTCGCAACCGCTTCAAAACATCGCCAATTTCGGTATCCCGGCGGAACGTTCGAACGCTTGTATTCATCAGTCGTCCTGCCGTTTCGGCTGGATAAGACATCAGCGTTTCGAGCTCTTTGCGGATCGCTTCGTCCAGACGCGCCAAGCGGGCTGCTTTCTCTTGTTCATCCAGGTGCCCGAGAACGCGCACCGCCTCGGACGGCGGCAATTCACCGAGCAGTTCATCAGATAATGCATCTGGAAGCGCCCTTAACAATCTAGCGGTGGTATCAGGCGTCAGTTTGCGTACAGCAGGGATTAGCACTTTTGCGGGCTGGCGTGTCAGCGCATCGACAATTTCGATGGCCGGAAGCTCCTCGATTATTTTTGCCGCTTCAAAAGGGTAGTCAATGAAAAATCGGCGGTTCAAATTGTCTGCGGCGCGCGTCATTTGTTCGGTCATGGTCGGCGTTCCTTAAGGGTGGACAGAAATTGTTCGCCGCCGGCCATGAGCCTCACAAGCCCGAACACGCTTACAAGATATGCGTCCAGAATCGAAAGCGGGATAGATCTGATGGGTTCTACAGCGCTCGGGCGTTTTCTGTTTTCTGTGTGCGTAACCGCTTTCCGCGGCAAAGCGCCGATCACAAGCTTCTGACGACTTAGTACAGGCAACACCATGCAGGTGTTCCAAGAGGAAAGGTCGCCGCATGACGCCAATGTCGCGCGGGCCGATATCGGAATAACCCCGCGATCCATGATCTCGCCAAGCGGTGTCTCTCTTGGATGTCGCAACAAATCGGAAGCAGCTACGGCTCCGGCGAATTTGCGCTCGCCATCGACGATAAAGACAATATCCGCTTTGCTTTTTTTTGGCTTCCGCATAAGCTCAATGGCGTCAGCGACGTTGTGCTGTTCGGTCAGCGTTAATATTGCAGTCGTCATATGAGCGCCGACGGTATCGTCCGGAAATGTTAGAGATGTCTCGAGGTCGCGCTGCAGTTTCTCCGGAAGCTCTCCCAAGATGCGTGCGCGATCACTGCGTGGAATAATTCGCAAGATTGCCGACGCGTCGCGATAGTCAATGGCGCGCAACGAGGCGGCCGCGCTTACCGGACTCATTTTGCTGGCAACCGAAGCCGCAGACCAGGGCCCCATCGCCGCCAGTGCAGGGGCAGCAAATCTAGTCGGGACTGCATCAAGAAACACAGCGGCCTCATCCACTGCCATCGTCGCAAGCTCGCGGCCTGCCGCAGCAGGTTTTTGATCAAGAAAGGCGAGCGTTAAAGGAGAGTGTTTAACCATTCGCCTGTTCCTCGGTAGAGGTCAGGATTTCGATCATTTTTTCGTCAATAATCCGTGCAGGGACCAGCGCGCGTCCAGCCGAAGTATCAAGGGCAATGTGACTGGGCGTTACTTCCAGAATATCGCCTTCAATATCGCCAATGCGAATTTTTAGGCCGGCGTGAAGTGCGTTCTGCGCTGTTCGCGCTGCGATTAAGTTACTTACGTGATCGCGCGCGCCTAGCCCAAAGGCGACAGCGAAACCGGCGAGTATCGCGCCGGCGGCGACTGTCAGTAGGGTTACAAGGAATGTTACCTTAATCCCAACCTGGTCGAGACCGATGATCAGGGCCGTCACAAAGATGAAGACTTGAATCAACCGACCAAGCAATAACCGCTCCCCGGCCTTTTTATCTCCATCGCGTGGCGCGACAAGTCTGCTCACGTAGACACTGGCGAAATAGCCGAATGTGATGATTACGGCGCCGACTATAAGATTGGGCAGATGGCTGACAATTTGATTTAGCCAACCCGAGATAAAAGTAAGGCCCGCGACACGCGCAGCACTGGTAGCCGCTAGGAAAATAATTATCCAGAACGCAATTTCGGCAATGACGGCAATGGCCGGAGTAGATAACCGAACGCTTGCTAAACTTCCTTTGCGGAAAATGCGTTCCAGCATTCGATTGATGACATTCGAGAGCCGTCGCACAAACCCCCGTAAGACGGTAGCGATCAACCATCCTGCGATGAAGATGATCGCGGCGGCGAGTAATGATGGCAATGTGTTGATGATGCTCGTGAGGGCCCCAACACTCTGGTCTTCCAGTAAAGCGACCCAAGACATATCTGAATCATTCATCTCTGCTCCAATCATTATTTATCTAAAAGTGTCTGTGACGATTGTTGTGCTACCTTAAACAATGATATCGTCGTCAAATAGCGGGTCGGAATCGACGTCAGCTTCAACCAGTTCGACTGTTTCTTCCGCCTTAGTCAAATTCCTGACTTTTGCTATATGAAACAAACCATCGCCGCGATTGACGACAGGTAAATTCGTTCGGCCGATAACGACACCGGAAGCCCGCGCCATTACCGCCTCCTCTGCAAATCCGAGAGGATCCGAAATCAACGCGATTTCTTCACCCGCTTCGACGCGGTCGCCCAGCTTTTTCTTGGCGCGCATCAATCCACCAATCGGCGCACGCAGCCAGTGACTGGAATCAGATCGCACCGGCTCCAACTTACCGCCGCTCGTTTTTGACGACGGTAGCATCCCGGCGTGACGCAAAACGCCAAGAACGCCATTGACGCCGACGCGCACCGCAACTTCATCAAACCGCAAGGCTTCTCCCGCTTCATAGAGAAGAATTTTGCACCCGACATCATCTGCGGCAGAACGTAATGAACCATCACGCAAGTTTGCATTCAGCATAATTGAGGCGCCAAACGCACGAGCCATCGCGTTCACTTCCGGATCATCAAGATCAGCACGGATTTGCGGCAGGTTAGCGCGGTGTACGGCGCCCGAGTGAAGGTCGATACCATATTGTGCGGGCGCCACTATTTCACTCATGAAAGTGTAAGCGAGCTGCGACGCAAGCGACCCCTTCTCACTGCCGGGAAAGGACCGGTTAAGGTCGCGCCGGTCCGGCAAATACCGCGACAGGCCGACAAACCCATAGGCATTCACTACCGGCACGAGGATCAGGGTTCCTCGTAGTCGGGTGAGCACTTTTAAAGACGCCAGGCGCCGGATGATCTCTACACCGATGATCTCGTCACCGTGAATGGCGGCGCTAACGAACATCACCGGGCCGTCTTTTTTCCCGTGAATCACATGCGTCGTAAGGTTAATCCGCGTGTGATCTGAAAGGCGACTTAAGGGAATGTCGATTGTTCGGCGCTCGCCCGCTTCTACAGCGTCGCCATTGAGTTGAAAGTCTTCGCGCACGGTTTATCCCTTGCCGCGTGTTTTGGTTTTGTTTGGTTTGGCGTTTGCCTCGATAAACTCGATGATCTTGCCGGCGACATCGATTCCAGTCGCTTTTTCGATGCCTTCAAGGCCCGGTGAGGAATTGACTTCCATCACGACCGGACCGCGATTAGAGCGCAACATGTCTACGCCGCAGACATTGAGCCCCATGGCTTTTGCCGCCGTAACCGCTGTCCTGCGCTCTTCAGGACTGATCTTAATGGATTGCGCCGTGCCGCCGCGATGCAGATTGGACCGGAAGTCGCCTTCTACGCCGGTGCGCATCATCGTCGCCACAACTTTCTCGCCAATCACAAGGCATCGAAGGTCCGACCCGCCAGCCTCTTTGATAAATTCCTGGACCAGAATGTTCGTGTTCACGCCACCGAAGGCTTGAATAATGCTTTCTGCGGCTTTTTGTGTTTCGCCTAATACAACGCCGATGCCTTGTGTACCTTCGAGCAGCTTGATGATCACCGGAACGCCGCCAGCCATCTCAATGACTTCTTCCGCCCGCGATGTTTTATGGGCAAAAACTGTGATAGGCATGCCAAGGTCTTTGCGTGACAGTAATTGCATACTGCGTAGTTTATCGCGGGATCGTGTGATTGCGACTGACTCATTGACCGGATATACACCCATCATTTCAAACTGGCGCAGGACGGCCGTACCGTAGAAAGTCACCGACGCACCGATCCGCGGTATAACAGCCTCGTAATTGGGCAACACTTCGCCGCGATATCGGACTGTCGGTCTGCTTGACGTGATGTTGATGTAACACCGCAGATGATCCACGACATCTATTTCATGATCACGTTGTTTTGCAGCTTCAACGAGGCGCTTGTGCGAATAAAGATTCTCATTGCGGCATAAAAGAGCAATTTTCATTTTTTACTTTCTCCTAGCTAAATTGAATATTCTGGTTTTCCGGCGCTAAGTTCGCGCTGGCTCCAATTGAGTACACAACAAGGCAAGAGTTGATCGTGGTTGATGGCGGCCACTTCTGAGCGCCATCAATTGGTTTGCGATGAAGCAATGAAAGACGAACGGCGAAATCGCCGATCCGACTTCCGTCAAATAAACCCTCACGCAGACCAGCTTTGGAGACCGGGGAGAGACACCTCCAAAGCCGTTCTTTAATCATCAACTGGTGATATCGCTGGAGCAAAACTGGCCGACCATGATCAAAACGTCTTTCTGCAATTGGGGCAACGATAAGGCCGGCACTGCGAAGGGAAGTCTCTACGTCGAGGCTCCCGCTCCGCAGCGCCTTCACCAAGCGCGATACGATTACTGCGCGGTGATAGTTTCTAATGCTTCATTAGCTACAGGCGGGACATAGCCAGGCGCGCTTTCGACTTCGGCGCGGCGCATTTTTACACTCCCTGCGACAATCAATTCATTGCCGGCGCGAACCGCCGATTGCCCCGCCGCAAGTTCGGTTTGCGCTTCTTTTAGATTGGTCTCGGCCTTTTCAACATTCTGATAAGCGTCTTTCCACTCGTCTGCGGCCTTTTTCAGCGACTTAGCTTCGGTTTCAACCACGTATGGCGTCGCCGCCACCCCGAAGCCCGTGACGAGGCGTGAATACGCCGCGCGTTGATCATCGGATAAAGCACGCGATTTCGTTAGCTTTTCATTCGCCTTGCTTTTGCTCTTTTGTGCTTTCTTGATCTGCTTTTCACCGTCTTTAATTTGAGCAAGACCGGCCAGTTCCTGACGACGGCCATCGACCCAGACGGTTGATAGCTCATTCGCTATCGGAGAGGCGCTGCTCGAAATCCCGACGGGTGCGATGATATCTTCTGTTTTGCCAGCGGCTGCGCCCGTTACGCTCATGGTTGAGAGAATCAGCGCCATCGCGGCGGTTGTGAACAATCCTGTTTTCATGGCGGATTTCCTTGCCTGTAAAGAGCGGGGGGATTCCCGTTGCTCTTTAGATTGGAAGTCTCTATCAATTGTTCAAACGAATATAATCGCTTCATAACATCGAATATTACGAATTAAAAAGATGGATATTACCCAGGCGAAAACATTTCTGGCGATTGTCGAGGGCGGAAATTTTATGGCCGCGTCAAAGCGGGTAAACGTCACCCAATCGACGGTCAGCGCACGTATAAAGTCACTTGAAAACGAGCTCGGCAAACTTCTATTCACTCGCACCAAAGCGGGCTGTAATCTTACGCCTGCGGGACATCAGTTCTATCGCTACGCCCGTTCCCTTGTTCGCGTTTGGGAGGAAGCCAAACACCATGTTGCGGTGCCTGAAGGTTTTGAAGACACGCTGATCGTGGGCGGACAGTATAGTTTGTGGAACCGGCTGCTCTTGCGGTGGGTTCCGGAGTTTCTAAAAATTGCGCCGCACGTCGCCGTCCGCTGTGAAATTGGCATGCCGCAGAGCCTGGTGCGCGAGATGGTTGAAGGCGTCATGGATCTTGCGTTGATTTATCAGCCAGAACACCGACCCGGCATGATTGTAGAGCAACTCCTTGAAGACAGATTGGTGCTTGTTACAACAGATTCCAATCTTTCTTTTGTAGAGCATTATATCTTCACGGACTGGGGCGACGCGTTTAGAGAAATGCACGCCGCCGCTTTTCCCAATCTACACACGCCCAGATTGACCCTTGATCTCGGTGCGCTTGGCGTCAACCTTTTGCTCAATAAAGGCGGCGCCGCTTACTTTCCAGAGCGAATTGTTCAGCCGCATATTGACAAGGGGCTGTTGTCCTTGGTCCCCAAAGTTCCGAGCTTCTCGTATCCAGCTTATGTCGTCTACCAGGATAACTTCTCGTCTCCAGCAATCATGAAGCAGGCGCTAGACACGTTGTTTGCAGTTGCGCAACACGCCGTTGATGGCGAGCTGCCGCAACCCTACTGGGCCTAAAAAGGTTTCCTTGAACAAGGCAAAGTTTTAAGATGCATCAACATCTATTATTGATCTCAACCTGACCAATGGCGATGTTCCAAAATGCAGCCTAGCCAACATCGCGTCCTGGGATGCTGGAAAACATAATTATTTCGTGCGCGGCGGTCCCGACTAAATTCAAAACTGTGATCTCTGCCTCACACGGACTTTACTACCTGCTGTCCTTACGGAAAACCGAATTCCTAAGTAAGCTTGCATAATTGTCGGTGGCCCGCCAGACTTTCTGTGACGAAACCGCGATGGCGCTGCGAGAAGACACTGCGCTTGAGCGCCTCGTTCCCTGTATCAGAAGGATTGATTTGTCGGAAACCGATATTGCTATCGTGTTGCAGCCTCAATCGCTCATTGAAGACGTTGGTCTTGCTGACGTACTGCAAGAGGAGACCGTCATTCGATCTAGCCTTGCCCTAAAGCGACACGGTCAGGAGTTGCGGCTCATCCTCGGTGGTTGCGAAACCGGTAACGCGCCCGATGAGACGATCGTCAAAATGCTTGCGCGCGCATATCGATGGAAGACCGATTGGTGCGCCGATCCAGAAAATGAATTGAAGACGATCCTAGGTCGCGAGTTTGCCGACACGACCACAAGCCACCGGACCATAAAACTGGCGTTCCTGGCGCCGGATATCGTTGAAGCGTTCATGGACGGCACTGCGCCGATTGAAATCAACGCCGAAACGCTAAAACGACTTTCCACTTTACCGGTGGATTGGGAAAATCAGCGAAAACTCTTTCGAATGAGCCATAAAACAGTGACTACAGCTTAGGCACAGGAGCGGACACCCCTAAAAAAAGTATTAGTGATGTCAGAAAAATCCTCGGAGCGGACTTTAATGACGTCGCTATTTATCACCGGCTAGGCGCAACAGCCTCACAATTCGACGCTCTCGGCGAGCCTGAGCGTGTTGAGCGAATCCAAAGCTCCGCGATCAGTGCATGAATAACAAATGCGACTGTAAATGAGCCGATTGAATAAAGCGCTGTGATTTCGTTTGAAGTTACCTTGTTGATGATCAACAACGGAATGAAGATCAGGCGCATCGTTACAATCGCCGCCCCCAGAGCGTAAGCGCGGATCATCCATTCGCGGTGCATGGCGATACGCCCAGCACGAACATGCGTAAATCCGGTGATAATAGAAATGAGAAAGAACGTTCCAAAAAATCCCATGACCACTTGTTCAGGTAACCCCGAAAAAGGAATGATCAGCCCCATAAAGAGCGCTGTGACGCCGATGATTAATGCTATCGCCACCAGCAGACGTCCTGCCGCTCGGTGATAGCTGATCCAATTATTACGAATAGCAGGAACAAACTGAAACACGCCAAAAAATAAGTAAAGTGCGCCTAAAACAACATGAGATTTTACAATAAGCGGATAGTGCTCAAACCCTTCATTGTAAGGCGGTCGCATAAAGTGAAAAACCGCGGCCCCAATTCCAAGCGTCGCAAAAGCAATGAGTAGTAATCCCAAAAATGCCGCCAGAATTTTATGTAGCATTGGATTGCATGTCCTTATTTTCGACTGAAACCAAAGAACCTAGTCTCGATGAGTTCGATCGTTGGCGTGGGGTTTTGAAAGACGCGCCTTTTTGATTTTATCTTTCTGATAATTTTAAAACGTCCCCAAGAGTGTGGTCAGCAGTTTGATGGCGCAAGGGGACAACTTCGATCGCATACAAACAATTTGTTTATATTCTTTGAGCACTCACGGAGTTTCCGCATCAATAAGATAGGCGATGACGTTAGCTCTTTCCTCTTCATCTTGAACGCCTGCGGGGAAGAGATTCCCCATGCGGTTACCAGGGATAAATCCGCGCACATCAGAGAGATGAGCGTCCAAAGTTTCTGCTGTCCACACAATATCGGAATCACGCAAAGCGGGTGAATAATTATATCCGTCAGCCGACCCTGCTTTACGCCCCGAAATTCCAGCCAAAGAAGGACCAACGCCATGTTGACCTGGAGTTAAGCTGTGACATGAAGCACAGCGAGCGAATACTTTTTTACCCTCCATAGTGTCGCCAGAAGCAGTCGCCATTGATGTCATCGCCACCGCCGCAGCACTCGCGGCGACCTCTTCTTCAGGAATATACTGAGCAACAGTCGATCCAAGAATTGGATATCCATAAACATAGGTCCAATCAGATTCTTTCGCCGGAATATGACAGCCGAGGCAATCTTTTTTGTAGTCTGTAGCAACCTGTTTGGCGGGATCGTCACCATTAAAAAGCGCCCAACCCCAACCGTCGCCCCAAAGTGGGTTATCTTTGAAGCGGCCTTCAGTGTCTTTCACCATGACGAACCAAACTTGGACGCCTTCTGCCCAATGCGCATCGCCAGTTGTGTGTGCAGCGCCACGCGCTTTTCGGACTTCCTTTATCATTGTTGCGCCGTCTGCGAATCTGCCATTCGCCCTGTAATATTCGACTTCGCTTTTGGGCGCATAAACGCTATGCAAACCTTCGACTCCGCCGTCCGCGGCGACCGCCCATGAGCCTAAGTGAGTCCAATCCATAACAAAATTATCAGGCAGCGAAACATTTCCCTGCCTGTCCACATGAAGTTCAAATGCATTTGCGAGGGCTTCCGGTTCATTCTGCGGTTGGGCGCTGATTGTTTCCTGCGTACAGCCGCCAGCGAGCACACAGAAAGCAAATGCGAAGACGCTTGTGTAACCGTTATGGCTCATTTGAATATTCAATTGCATAATGTTCACCTATTTGAGAGAGCATCGCGTTTTATCGGCTTTGCCCAACGTCGCTTTTCATGACATACGCATTTCTTTTTTTGGCTTCTGCCCGCCCCTTTTTGCACTAATTCTTCACTCTCGAAAGTTGCTGAAAACGAAATCGCTGTCCACCTTTGAAGCATGGCAACCGTGACACGACGCAATTGGGTCTGAGATGATGCGCTCATTGTTCGTCCCCTTAAACGTCTCATATCCCCATCCGCTTGTGTCAGGCCAAAGCTTCTCGTTTTTCTGCATCACATCCAATCTGATGCGCGCGCCTTCGACGGTCGCCGTTTCTTCTGCATCTGTGCTAACTTCAAGCAAATCAAACACCAGGACAGCACCGTCGGGATATGGTGTTCCTTTTTCCATCGCTTCAAGCGCAAGGTCGTTCGCATAGATGTGATGTAGGCCGCCGAAAATGTCTGCAATAGGATGATTGTCCAGAAGGTTCATCGATTTTACGTGAGTCCAATGTCGATAACCTGTTGGGTAATCGACTTTCTGTAATTGTGCGTTTGAGGTCCCCTCGTCTTTTGCGGCCGCAAAGCCGAAGACAGACAAGAACGTCGCCACAATCAACGATACTGCCAAAGCACCGATTAATTTCACCTTCATACCCTTCCACCGAATGTTGTGTTTCAGATGGCGGCGCAGGAATTCTTATCCTGCGCCGCCGCCTTATTCGGTATGACTCTACGAGCCGCCTTTGGCCTCTTTCAGGACTGGGTAGAATTGCATGAAAACCCAATCATCGCTGGCATTGACCTCGTGACAGGTATTGCAGGACTGCGCCGGCTCAGCTGTCATCGTTGCAGGATATTCGATGCCGGGGGCGTGGCCGGTGCTGTAATAGGCCCAGTTGCCTGGTTCATCCGGGTACCGAGTTGAATCCTTGATCGCAAATTCAAGTCCGGAAAATACATCGGACTGAAAATATCCGCGCCCCGAGACCTGGCTAGTTGAACCGTCTTCATACGCACCCTCACTCAAGATCATGGAAAGTTCCTTTGCGAGCATTGTTCCTTCTCGAAATGTTCCAGTTTCCTTCCAGTGTTCCCAACTCGTCGGATCGATATAGACAGAATGAACTTCCGGAAAAGGCGCTGCGCCGCCATTAAGCCCGTTTGGCGTGACCGGTGTCCCAATGTATATCCATTCACGCCAGCCATCTGGCGTGATCAGGTGGCCGTCATCAGTATAGGCCGCATTATGCGCGACTTTGGCTTTAGCGGCGCTTCCATCAACGGCCGCTTCATTCTGCGAGTTGCCGCATGCAGCAACCAGCAATGAACCGGCCAGTGGTAGTAGCAAAAATCTGTATGTATTATTTATCTTCATAACTTCCTCCAAAATTAAGGGCGCAACAAATTCTATTGAATGCAGGTGCAAGCCGCTGCTAAGACTCAATGTCCGTTGTACGTGCGTTACGTTCGCGCATGGCGCAAACTCTTTGATAGAACGCAACTGATATGGGCCGGCTGGACTCGGTGCTTAATGTAGTCAGGTGACAACAAATCCGGTCGCTTTTCCGTATTCGGACAATAGCACAAAGCAACTCGCGTTGGCAATTCAAGCCGGACGCCGCCGCGGTCTCACGCGGAGTAATATTTTTCAGCGACAATTTTTCCGTCGTTCCAACGCCTTACCAGGACTTCATTCCAGACAATCTTCTCGCCATTCCCATCAGTCATATTGAAAGTCCATTCACTCATGGAAACGTCGTCACCAACTGACTGACCATGTAAACTCGCGCCGTCAAAACTTTTAAGTCCGTCAAAAAACGCGGTCAGATATTTTCTTTGCTCTATTTTTGACTGACGTGACGATCCATCGCCTTCCGTGAAGGTACAATTTTCAGCGTAATGCTTATCGATCGAGTCGATGATCTTTCCCTGCATGGTTAGATTATTCACATCTGTTTCCAGTCTCGCTAATTGATCGGTCATGGGTTACTCCTTTTCTTGGTTGCACTTTAAGAGCTCAAAATATTGAGCAGTTACGGTGTAAAAAATCACGCCGCTCGGGATAACTTCAATGTCGCCCACGCCTCGCGCAACGCATTGGTAAGCTCGTTCATGTGATGGTCGGTATGCAGCGGGGACGGCGTCAAACGGAGCCGTTCAGTGCCTTTCGGCACCGTTGGGTAATTGATAGGCTGCACGTAAATATCGTGCTGGTGAAGCAGAAAATCCGTGACGTCTCTGCATCGTATCGGATCGCCAATCAGAAGCGGTACTATATGGCTAGGGGATTTCATCACAGGCAGCTCAGCCGCACTGAGCATTGATTTCAATTTGGCGGCTCGTTCCTGGTGCCGTGTGCGTAGATCGTTTGCGCCGCGTAAATGTCTTACACTCGCAAGCGCACCAGCAACGAGCACGGGCGATAACGCCGTGGTGAATATGAAACCGGATGCATATGATCTGATGGCGTCGACAAAAGACGATGTCGAAGCAACATACCCCCCCATAACGCCAAAGGCTTTACCGAGTGTACCTTCGATCACGTCTATTCGATCAGCTACGCCATCACGTTGCGCGATTCCTCCGCCTTGTGCGCCGTAAAGCCCTACAGCATGAACTTCGTCCAGGTAAGTGAAGGCGTTGTACTTGTCTGCAAGATCACAGATTTCACTGAGCGGCGCGATATCAGCGTCCATGGAATAAACGGATTCAAAAGCGATAACTTTTGGCCTATCAATCGGTATATCACTCAACAACTCTTCGAGATGATCAAGATCATTGTGACGCCAGATCAGTTTGGAACCGCGGCCTGCGCGGATGCCTTCGATCATTGATGCGTGGTTGCACTCGTCCGATAATATCACGCAGTCTGGGAGGACACGCGAAATCGTAGAAAGCGTTGCTTCGTTGGATACATAGCCGGAGGTGAAAAGAAGGGCCTTTTCTTTGCCATGCATAGACGCCAGTTCTTGTTCAAGGAGAACATGGAAATGCGTGGTGCCGGCGATATTACGCGTCCCGCCCGCGCCTGCGCCGACCTTGTCAACAGCCGAATGCATTGCGCTCGTCACCTGCGGATGCTGCCCCATGCCGAGATAGTCATTGGAACACCAAACGGTAATTTCACGCGCGGCGCCATCGCCATGATAAAGGGCCTGAGGAAACGCCCCTTTTATGCGTTCAATATCTGCAAATACTCGGTATCGTCCTTCCGCCTTCACGGCTGCGACGGCGGTCTCGAAATTATTTTCGTAATTGATCATCGGGTCGCTGCCTTTATGGTTGCAAGACAAATCAATACTGACGAGTGGTGATGGCGCGAAGGCGGACTCTCACGATGTCTCTGTTGAAAACGGCAAGGCCGCCGCGCGCTCAATCGATCTTAACGTTCTGCCGGAGCATCTTTGCTCAGCTTTTTAACGTCGGGCCGATCAACAATCGCCGGA
>JAJFGC010000105.1 GCA_021776345.1 Hyphococcus sp.
TCAAACCGATCCGCCAATCATCGCTGCATGAACAGCTTTCAAAGCGCCGCAAAACCGGCGACGCCAATACAACGCATCAACCACAAACGGCCGGGACGGCGAAACACAAAACCGATACGAAACCGTCTTTCAGGGTGCTGCTTGCCGAAGACAATCGGATCAACGCCGTTCTCGCGACGGCCATTATCAAGCGTGCCGGCCACCAAGTAGAAACCGCGATCAATGGCGCAGAGGCGATCGACGCGGTAAAGTCCAAAACATTTGATTTAATCCTCATGGACATGCATATGCCGGACGTTGACGGCATCACCGCCGCCCGGCGCATCCGCAAGCTCGAGAGTGACGCAGCAACCATCCCCATTGTCGCGCTCACGGCCAACGCAATGGCGTCAGATCGCCAGAAATGTATCGCTGCGGGCATGGATGATTTTATTTCCAAGCCGTTCGAACCTGATGATCTCACCGACATGATCGCCAAATGGGCAGGGTCCAAGAGCGAGTTCTCGCAAGCCTCCTAATTCGCCTTTATTCCGACAGAAAACGCACCTAGCGTCATTGGCTTGTTGAAACGAGGCGGAACCCATGTCGGCGGCAAAAAAATATAGCTGGGGCGATCTTTTTCGCGCGCTCGGTAAACGCAAAACCGGCGCCATGTTTGTACTCGGTTTTGCCGCCGGTCTTCCTTACGTTTTGATCACCGGCACGCTCAACGCCTGGTTCACCGAAGAGAATATCTCGGTTGCGACAATTGGCGTTTTCTCCTGGATCATCATCATCTACAGTTTTAAGTTCTTGTGGTCGCCGGCGGTCGACAGAGCGCCGACCCCGAAATTTTTCAATATGGGGCAACGGCGCGCGACCATCCTCGTATTGCAGGCGGTTATTCTGCTTTGCCTGTTTACCATTTCCACGATCAGTCCGGCGACGCAGATGGGCTACATTGCGATCGCCGCGGTCCTTTGTACGTTTGCATCCGCGTCTCAGGATGTGTTGATTGATGCTTGGCGCATTGAAGTCGCCGATGAAGAGATCACCGTCGATCTTTTATCGGCGGTTTATCAGCTCGGCTATCGCACATCGGTTATTCTTGGCGGCGCCGGCGCCCTGATCCTTGCCGCGCGCCTGGGCTGGAACTCGACCTTCGTTGCGCTGACGTTTTTAATGGCCGCTGCCGTCAGCGGTGTTTTTATCGCCGCCGACAGCACGATTGCAGAGCGCGACCGCACGCTTGGCGATGCGCCGCCGCCGCTTTGGCGTAACCTTGCGCTGACGCCGGTTATTCTTGGCTGGGCCTGGTCCTTCGCGGCGCTGTTCGGGTTTATGGCGTTCGCCCTTAACGCCCCGGATCAGGCGAATGCGCGTGTCTTTACCCGCCAGACCGGGCCTTTGATTATTCTCGCGTCGATTGTCGCGCCGGCCATCGCCGCCGCCATCATGCTTTACGTCACCGGCAAGGGCAGCCCCGGTCCCAAGGCGTTTAAACCCTGGCCGGGCCAGAAAATCTTTGATGCGCTTTACGGCTCGGTCCTGACGCCCCTTGCCGACATTATCGGCCGCTTACGGTTCGCCGCCATTCTCGTTCTCGTGCTGGTTTTGTCTTATCGCTTTACCGATCTTATCTGGGGCGCCTTTGCCTATCCATTTTATCTTGGCGAAAACTATGGCGCGCTTGGCCACACGCTGGATGAGGTCGCGATCGCCTCAAAACTATTCGGCGCGCTGATGACCTTTGTCGGCATTGGCGTCGGCGGCGCGGCAATTTTGAAAATCGGCCGCATGCCGTGCCTTTTTGCCGGCGCCGTCATCGCCGCGGCGACCAATCTTCTGTTTGCAGATCTGGCTTTGGGCGGCGCCAACACTGACGCCTTTATGAGCGCTACGGGGCTATACAGTCTTTTCGGCTTCATGCAGCCGCTGGCAAACTTCTTAAGCCTTGATGTTACCGTCAATGACAAACTCGCCCAGCTGATGATGGTCATCGCCGCAGAAAACCTCGCCGTTGGTTTCGCCAGCGCAGCCATCGTTGTTTATCTTTCATCGATCGTGAACAAAAAATATGCCGCCGTGCAATATGCATTGCTCGCCTCGCTCGGCTTTCTCCTCGGCTCGCTTGGTCGCGGCGCCGTTGGTGAGTTGGTTGAGATTCGCGGCTTTGCCTATGTATTTTACTTGACGGCAGCGCTTGGTCTTGTCGCCGTTGTGGCGTCCGGCCTTGAGTGGATACGCCAGTCGCGGCTTAAAGCAGCACCCGAATAAGGGCTCTATCCCGCTGCGAGGCAGGCGTCCAAATCAGGTTTTCCGTCGTCTGATCTGAGGGCGGCCGCATCGACATGCGCCGTCTTCTGCACACCGGTATCATCCGGATACAGAATAATTATCAGCGTACAGGTTGAAAGACTATACCGGCGGAACTCGCCATTACCCTCGCGACGTGCAAGATCCGGCTCGCCGAGGGCGGCTTGAAGCTCCGCCGGCTCAGCGCCGAGAATATCGCCAAGGGCAAAAACCGGCGCCGACGGCGGTTGCGGCGCGGCCGCTTCACCAGCCACATCGCTATTGGTCGTTGCGCAAGCGCCAAGCAGCAAAAGCGCCGCCATCACCGCCGGTTTTCTCGACCAATTGTTTTTCATAGCGCTCATGCTGCGTCCCATTCTCACTGGCGGCGGACGATAGGCTCACCCGGCGCGACCATCAACACCATGAAAGGGTTACAAATCCGATAGCGCCGCGCCGTCGGAGCCCTCGCCTTGCGCACAGCATTGGCGCTTTCTATAAGCCCTGCTTTATCAGCTTTTCACGGCGCTCCGCCGCCGACAGGGAAATTTCATGACAGGACCCTCTCTCGACGTCATCGGCGTCGGCAACGCCATTGTCGATGTACTGGCCAAGGCCGACGACGCCTTTCTAAAAGCCCACGATATTCCCAAGGGCGGGATGATCCTGATTGATGAGGATCGCGCCAAATCGATCTATTCGGGTATGGCGGCGGCGGTTGAGGTTTCCGGCGGATCAGCGGCCAATTCTATCGCCTGTATTGCTTCGCTCGGCGGCAATGGCGGGTTTATCGGCAAGGTCGCTGACGACGCCCTCGGCGATATCTTCCGCCACGATCTGCGCGCCATGGGCGTTGAATTTGATACAATGCCGTTGATTGACGGACCTGAAACCGGGCGCTGCCTGATTAATGTAACGGCTGACGCTCAACGCTCCATGTCGACCTTTCTCGGCGCTGCCGGCTATGTCGCCCCCGACGATATCGACGAAGAACAGATCAAGCGCGCCGCGATTACTTTTTGTGAGGGTTATCTCTTTGAACAACCAAATGCGCGCGAGGGCTTTATCGCCGCCTGCGCCATCGCCAACGCCAATGGCAATCGAACGGCGCTCACCCTGTCGGACGCCAGCGTGGTCGAGCGCCAGCAGGATGTTCTTCGGAACTTTATTAAAGACCATGTCCATATTCTTCTCGCCAATGATGTTGAGGCGGCGGCGCTTTTTGGCAGTGAAGATCTCGGCGTCATCAGCGAAAAGGCGCGCGCGCTTAGCCCCCTGACCGCGATGACGCGGTCCGAACATGGCTCGATCCTCATTCCCCGTGACGGCGATATCGTCGAGGTTCCTGCGATCAAACCCGCCGCCCTTGAAGACACCACCGGCGCGGGCGATGCTTATGCGGCGGGGCTTTTATTTGGTCTTGCCCGCGGGTTTGATCTGACGCGCGCTGGTACGCTCGGGTCTCTCGCCGCCAGCGAGGTCATCAGCCATTTCGGCGCCCGGCCGTCACAATCGCTGCTCAGCCTCGCGGAAAACCACAAGCTTCTGTAGACGGCTGTTTTCAAGTCGCTGCTTTTACGTCATCGTCGCCGGTAACATTCTTTTACGGCAGGGAGCCTTATGAAACTTTGGCATGCAGCACTGATCGTTAGCGTCATCATCGCGGGCATTTTGTATCTAAAGCGTGAGCCGCTGATGCTTGGGTTTGCTGCATCAAAAGTTGAAAAAACCGATGTCGCAGAACGCAAAAAACTGATCGGGGATGCGATCGATATTCGTCTGCCGCAAGCTGGCGAAGGCCCCTTTCCGGTTGTCTTACAGTTTCACGGGTGCGCCGGCGTTCGAAAACCGTTTCAGGAACAATGGGCCGACATCGCAAACGGCGCCGGTTATGCGGCCATGATCGTCAATAGCACGGCCCCGCGCGGCTATTCCCGCGTCAAGGCGCTTGAGGTCGTTTGTCAGGGCAAAGCGTTGCTCGGGCAGGAACGCGCCGGCGATATTCTGGCGGCGATCAAGCTTGCCGAGGACAACCCCGCCCTCGACGCCAATCATATCGTGCTCGCCGGCTGGTCCCATGGCGGCTGGTCGGTGATGGACTACCTCACCATGGATTTTGACAAGCGCTGGCCGGCTGGGATTAATCCCGAAGATGAAAAACCAACCGAGGTCGAGGGCGTAATTTTATTTTACCCCTATTGTGGTTTGGGCACACGCTCGCGCATCCATGACTGGGCGCAACAACCACAAACTCTCGCCCTCATTGCCGGCGCCGACACGGTCGTCAATGCTGATGAATGCATCAAATTTTTTGACAGACAAAAGAATGCGGATCGTCCGGTCGAAGTTACGGTTTATCCGGAGACGGAACATGCATTCGACGACCCGTTTATCGAACAAGAATGGCATCACTGGCACAATCCAGAAGCGCTGGAGGATGCGAAAACCCAATATGAAGCGTTTTTAGGCCGCCTTAATCAGAGCGTCGGCGAATAATTTCCTTAAATATCGCCTCGACCGCGCTGCGCGTTTCTGCGAGCGGGCGATCGGTTGAGACAATATAATCAGCACGCTCTCGCTTTTGCGCATCTGGCAATTGCTCGCTCAAGATAGCGTCTAGTTTTTGCCTGGTCATGCCCGGTCGCTCAAGCACGCGGGCCTCCTGCACCGCTGCGGGCGCCGAGACGACAATGACGACATCAAAAAATTGCTCCGACCCGTTTTCAAAAAGCAGCGGAATATCAAACACTGCCGCCTCAACACCCGCATGCGCCGCGGCCGCAATAAACTCTTCACGGTCAGACGCAACCAGCGGGTGCACCACGGCTTCAAGTTTTTGAAGCGCCGCCGGATCTGAAAGAACAATTGCGGCAAGCCGTTGCCGGTCGATCACGCCATCCAAAACTGCCGCCGGAAACAGCGCCCGGATCGGTTCAATCGCAGCGCCGTCTTTGCCATACATTCGGTGAACCGCATCGTCCGCATCCCAGACGGCGGCGCCGAGATCGGCAAACATTTTTGCGACCGTTGACTTTCCCATGCCGATAGAACCGGTGAGGCCGATCTTGATCATGTCTTTCGTCTTTCCAGTTCTGCGACGAGTTCGGCCCGCAATTTAGCGTCGACCTTAGCCTTACCGCCAAACCACGCCACAAACCCGGGGGCAGCCTGATGCATCAACATGGAAAGCCCGTCAACCGTTTGATTTCCTTTGGCTTTTGCCGCCGCCAATAATGGTGTTGCCAATGGCGCGTAAACAATGTCGGCGATAATTGCCGCTGGTTTCAGACCGGATATATCCAGCGCCAGCGGCGGTTGGCCTTCCATGCCGAGGCTCGTCGTATTGACGATAATATCCGCCTCGGCGATCGCGTCGCTTCTATCCGCCCACGGAGCGGTCTTTAACGAAAACGCCGCCGCAACGGTTTCGGCTTTTTCTTCGGTGCGGTTTGTGATGGTAATTGCCTTAACGCCCAGCTTCTGCAACGCCAGAACAACGCCGCGAGACGCGCCGCCGGCGCCGAGGACCAGCGCGCGGGCGCCGGCGGGAACGCCAGCAATATCCCGAACCGCGCTTTCAAAACCTGCCATGTCAGAATTATCCGCATAGATATTATTACCAGAGAAAGTTAGCATGTTGGCGGCGCCTGCGACGCGCGCCGCCTCGCTCACTTCGTCGGCGCAGGCAAGGGCGTGTTCCTTATGGGGGATTGTGACATTGACACCGGCAAACCCGATTTTTCGCAAGCCTTCAATTGCACGCGTGAAGTCGTCATAATCAGGTGCAACTTCAACCGGGATGTAATAACCATCAATCTTCGCACGATGCGCCCAGATCGTATGGATCAGCGGCGACAGTGAGTGGGAGACCGGCGAGCCGATGATGCCCGCAAGGATTGGAACCTGGCGCATCTTAAAACGCCACCGCGCCCTCTCGGCGAAGAAAGCCGAGCAGCGGAAACAGCGACAGGCCGAGAACAGCGAAATGGCTGCCGTCGATATTTTCAAACAGCCGGCTGCCAAGTTTTTCGATTTGGTAGGCGCCGACGCTGGAGAGAATGTCATCGCCCGCAGTCTCGAAATAGGCGTCCAGCTCTTCATCTGATAAGTCACGCATAAAAAGCGCTGGCCGATCGATATGACGCCAGACAATCTCGCCGTTACGGGCCACGGCCACCGCGTTGATCAGGGTGTGTTTTTGGCCCGACAATTTTGCCAGCCGGGCCCGGGCCTCAGCCATATCCTTTGGCTTGTCGAAAGCGGCGCCCTTAAATTCCAGAATTTGATCCGAGCCAATGACAAGATCACTATCGGCGTCGCTCACCGCCAGACACTTGGCTTCCGCGAGGCGCATAGCTGTCTCTTCAAGGTCGAGATTTCGCGCCGCCGCTTCTTTTTTGAGGAAATCTTCATCGACATCCGGACGCATAACGTCAAATGCAATGCCGGCGGCCGATAATATCTCCCGTCGGATGGCGCTTCCGGACGCCAGGATAATCTTTGGTCTTGTCATTACCGGTTCTGCTGGGCTGAAAGTTTGGTGATGATGGCGGCGGCCGTTTCCTCAACGGATTTCCGCGTGACATCAATCACCGGCCATTTATTTTTCGCGCAGAGTCTTTTCGCGCGAAGAACTTCCTTTCGGATAATATCCAGGTCGGAATATTCTTCGACTGTTCCCGTTGCATTCAGTCCGCCGAGACGGCTTTCACGGATCTGCGCCAGTCGCTCCGGGCTTGCGATCAGCCCGACGACCATTGGTTTTTTTAGGCCAAAAAGTTCCGGCGGCGGATCAGAGGTCGGCACGAGCGGAACATTGGCGGCTTTAATGCCGCGGTTCGCCAGATACATGCAGGTCGGGGTTTTTGAGGTGCGGCTGACGCCGATCACCACCACATCCGCCGGTTCAAGGTCCCAGACCATCTGCCCGTCATCATGGGACAGGGTGTAATCGAGCGCGGCAATGCGTCTGAAATAATCCTCATCAAGCTGGTGCTGGGCGCCAGGGCGCTGAGATTGTTGCAGTCCAAGATAATCGGTGAAGGCGTCTAGTAATGGATCAAGCACCGAAACCGCCGGCGTTTGAAGTTCGCTGCAGCGTATCTCCAGCAGGCGGCGCAGCGCCGGATTGATAATCGTGTAAAGCACGATCCCCGGCGAGGCTTCAATTTCGGCCAGGGTTTTTTCCATCTGCTTGCGCGAGCGGGTTAGCGCATAAATATGTTCGAGCGGTTTGGCCGCCGCAAATTGCGACGCGGTCGCCTTCAACATTGCATTCAGGGTTTCGCCGGTGGAGTCCGAGACAAGATGAACATGAAAATACGTCGCCAGCGGCGGCGGCCGCGCTGGCGGCTCATCTTCTGATTGAGCGTTTTCCACCTGTTCAGACATTGGGGAAGTATAGGGGAAAGTCGTCGCCATTCGCGAGCAGAGAATTTTGCACCCTCAAAACTCGCGAGTCATACTTTTTTGGCGCCCATGGAAATTTGATAAGTTACCCTGTGCAATTTGGTTCCAAAAAGAAGCCGCAGTCATCTGTAAAAATCAACTTTCAACACAGCCTTGTTGGGCTGCGTTATTGATTTTAGTATGGCTTGGCCGCGTTTCCACCAATCACTTGAAATTATCTTCCCTGCATAAATTCCTGTGGTTAAGTTGACGAAAATATGTGGAGAGCCGTTGCGATTATCCTTCTCCCCTAAATCCATAGGGTATCCTTAAATTAATCCTTTATTAAGTTTCCTTTATAGAAAGTTAACAGGTAGAGCTTCGCGCCTATGAAACGACAATCAACGTTCCTCCAGGCCCTTAGTGGTGAGGTTCAGGCCATACCACCCATCTGGTTTATGCGTCAGGCTGGCCGGTACTTGCCAGAATATCGGCAGCTGAGGGCACAGGCAGGATCTTTTCTCGATCTGTGTTTTGATTCAGATCTTGCCAGCGAGGTAACCTTGCAGCCGATCCGGCGGTTCGATCTTGATGCGGCGATTTTATTTGCCGACATCCTCCTGATCCCGTATGCGATGGGCCAAAAGCTGACCTTTGAAGAAGGCGAAGGCCCAAGGCTTGACCCGGTCATCACCCCTCAAAACATTGATACGTTTCGGCGGCGGGATATTCTCGAAACGCTCTCGCCGGTGTTTGAGACAGTGCGAAAAACCAGAGCGGGTCTCGAAGATGATAAGGCTCTGATCGGTTTTGCCGGGGCGCCATGGACGGTCGCTACTTACATGCTGGCCGGCCGATCGAGCCGTGATCCGGCGGCGCTGCGTCAATGGTATTACCGTGACCGGTCTTTCGTCACTGCGCTGATCGATCTCCTCGTCGATCACACGGTTGAGTATCTCAATGCGCAGATCGAGGCGGGCGCCGATGCGGTGCAGCTGTTCGACACGTGGGCGGGTGGTCTGCCCTGGCCGGTGTTGGATGCGGTATCGGTAGGGCCGCTCGACCGGATTGCGAAAGGCGTAAAAAGCGCACATCCGGAAATACCGATTATTCTGTTTCCGAAGGGTGTCGGCGAGAAGGCGGTGGAATATGCGATGCTAGCAACTTGCGATGGCATCGGCATCGACTATGGCATGGACCCAGCCTGGGCGCGGGCGAATTTAAGCGGCCATACCGTTGTTCAGGGCGGGCTCGACCCGCTGATTGTGGTTGCTGGCGGCGACCAGATGACGAAGGCGGCGACACCCTTTTTGAAGCTGTTTCATGATGTGCCTTATGTCTTTAATCTCGGTCACGGGTTCATTCCTGCAACCCCGCCGGAACATGTTGCCGCCCTGATTGACTTCATCCGGAAGGGTGGCGCATGAGTGCATTTCTTGCTGAGTATTATCTCTGGATTAAGGCCATCCACCTGATCTTTGTCATCGCCTGGATGGCGGGGATGATGTATTTGCCGCGGCTGTTCGTGTATCACCACCGCTCGGAAAAAGGCGGCGAGGCCGAGCGCTACTTTATCCAGATGCAGCGACGATTGCTGAAGGGCATCATCAACCCGTCAATGATTGCCGTCTGGGTGCTCGGTATCTTGATGCTGATCGCCAACCGCGAGATCCTCTCGCAGGGGTGGTTCCACGTTAAGCTGGCGATGGTGATCGCAATCTCGGCTATTCACGGGTACTACGCAGGCGCCAGGCGGAAATTTGAAGCGGGCGAACGCCCCCGCACCGAAAAATTCTGGCGGATCATGAACGAGGCGCCCTTCATCGGACTGATCATTATTGTTATCATGGTGATTGTTAAACCGTTTTAGCGATCCTTCTTGGCCGTACCGCATTGACGAGCGGCAATTGCGGGCTATATGTAGCGTAACGTTCCTTTTCGCGGTGCAATATTAGCCGTCCGGCGCTTCGCACCCATTGCCATTTTCCATGTTGTTCTCGCTGCCCGCCCGTTTGCGCGCGCGTCCTTGCCATTGAGGCCCCCTATGCTGCCCGAAAAAATGTCTCTTGAAGAACTCAAGAAAAAAACCCCTGCAGAGCTTTTGACGTTTGCCGAAGAGCTCGAGGTCGAGAATGCATCGACCATGCGCAAGCAGGATATGTTGTTCGCAATCTTGAAAGAGCTGGCGGACCACGATGTCGAAATCTCTGGCGGCGGCGTTCTCGAGGTGCTCAGCGACGGCTTTGGGTTTTTGCGTTCTCCGGAGGCGAATTACCTTGCCGGCCCGGACGATATTTATGTTTCTCCAAGCCAGATTCGCCGTTTTGCCTTGCGCACGGGCGACACGGTCATTGGTGAAATCCGCAGCCCCAAAGACGGAGAGCGCTATTTTGCGTTGCTTCAGGTCGCGACCATCAATTTTGAAAACCCGGAAAAGACGCGCCACAAGGTCCATTTTGACAACCTAACCCCGCTCTACCCGGATGAGCGGCTCAAAATGGAAATTGATAACGAGGAAACCAAGGACCTCACCGCGCGGGTGATCGACCTTGTCGCGCCCCTCGGCAAAGGCCAGCGGGCGCTGATCACGGCGCCGCCGCGGACCGGTAAGACCGTCATCCTCCAGAACATTGCCCATTCCGTCGCCGCTAATCACCCGGAGGTATACCTCATCGTGCTCTTGATCGATGAGCGGCCGGAAGAGGTGACGGATATGCAGCGCTCGGTGAAGGGTGAGGTTGTCTCCTCGACCTTTGATGAGCCGGCAACCCGCCACGTTGCGGTGGCTGAAATGGTGATCGAGAAAGCCAAGCGCCTGGTCGAGCATGGCCGGGATGTGGTCATCCTTCTCGATTCCATCACCCGTCTTGGTCGGGCCTACAACACAGTTGTGCCAAGCTCCGGCAAGGTGCTGACCGGCGGTGTCGACGCCAATGCGCTGCAGCGGCCAAAACGGTTTTTCGGCGCGGCGCGGAATATCGAAGAAGGCGGCTCCCTCACCATTATAGCGACCGCACTGATCGAGACCGGTTCGAAAATGGACGAAGTGATCTTCGAAGAGTTTAAAGGCACCGGCAACTCCGAGCTTATTCTCGACCGCAAAGTTGCCGACAAACGGACCTATCCGGCGATCGATATCGCCAAGTCCGGGACGCGGAAAGAAGACCTCATTACGCCGGCATCGGAAATGCAGAAAATCTTCGTGCTGCGCCGCATCTTGTCGCCAATGGGCGTTTCCGATGCAATCGAGTTCCTGATTGACAAACTCAAGCAGACCAAGACCAATCAGGACTTCTTCGACTCGATGAATACATAAAAAAGCAGCGCCGACTGATAAATAGATTTGCCTCAAAAGCCCTTTGAGGCGGAGACTGACCCGGTAGCGGATATCCGAGGGTCATATGGAAATCATCGACGTCTGGGCGCAGCTTGTGACCGCGCGTTTTGCCCGTGAGCCATGGCTCGCCACGCTCTTGCACTGGACCGGTCAGACCGAAGGGCTGCCGCTGCCGACGCCAGCGGATTTGATCAAAGAGATGGATGCAAGCGGCGTCAGCCTCGCGTTTCTGTCCGCCTGGCGGGGACCGGCCGGGGATCTGATCACCAATGACGAGGTTGAAGCGGCCATCGACGCCGCGCCGGACCGTTTTAAGGGTCTGATGTCGGTCGATCTCAACGATCCGATGGGCGCCGTTCGGGAGATAAGGGCGCGCTCCAGGTCGGGTAAGTTTATTGGTGTGCGGATTGTTCCATGGCTATGGGATTTGCCGCCCAATGACCGGCGCTACTATCCGATCTACGCAGCCTGCGTCGATGCCGGTCTGCCGTTTTGTACACAGATCGGTCATACCGGCCCGCTGAAACGATCAGAAACCGGCCGTCTTATCCCCTATCTTGAAGATGTGCTTTTAGACTTTCCGGAGCTTGTTGTTGTCGGCGGGCATGTTGGCTTTCCATGGATCGACGAGCTAACCTCTCTCATCCATAAATTCCCTAATTTCTATGTAGATACAAGCGCTTATGTATTGCACCGGCTGCCACCGGCGTTTGTTTCGCTGATGAAAGGCGGTGGCCGCGAGCGTATTATGTTCGGCACCAACTACCCGATGTTGACGCCGTCGCGCTGCCTTAAGCAGCTCGACAGCCTCGGCCTTGATGACGCAACCAAAGAAGCGTTTCTGGCCGGCAATGCGCGGCGCGCTTTTGCGCTTTAAGCCGTGCAGCGGTCAGCCGATAAACAGCATCGCCTTTAGAACATAAGCGACGACGGCGACGCTAATCATACTTGCCAGGGCGATGACGACAAACCAGACCAGCTTGGCGCCCGGCTCGGACGTCTCATCATCCGAGGGCGGACCAACGGGCGTGAACCGGTCAGCCATGATAGCCGTCTCCCGGTTTCACCTTGCCCCAGAAAAGTTTGTAGACATAGGCCGTATAGACCAGGATCGTCGGCAGCATGACACTCGCGCCGACCAGCAGAAAGCCCAGCGCATTATCATGAGCGGCGGTCTCCCAGATGGTGCGCTCAAACGGGATGAGATACGGGAAAATCGAGACCCCAAGACCAAGATAGCCGGCAAGGAAGAGGCCGGCGGCGAGGAGAAATGGCCGCCAGTCGGGGGCGGCGTCAGGCTTCATCTCGATATCCCGCCAAAGGGCGTAAAAAAGCGCGGCGCCAGCCAATGGAATGGGTGCAAGGCGCCAGAATTTTGAAAAATCAACCGCCGCCATCGTAAAGCCCCAGCGCTCGGTAATGCGGGGGTCAATCGAGAGCGTGGCAAGCGAGACCAGCGCCATGCCGACACCAACGCCAAAGAGCGCGCGCCGCGCCCATTTGCGCGCGCCATTTTGGGTTGCGCCTTCGGTTTTGAGGATTAGCCAGCATGCGCCAAGCAGCACATATCCGACCACCACCGATGCGCCGACCAATAACGTAAACGGCGTCAGCCAATCGAAAACAGCGCCGGAAAAGGCGCGCGCCTCTACGCTAACGCCCTGGACGAAGGCGCCGAGAATTATGCCTTGTGAAAACGCGGCGATAAAAGACCCGCCAAAGAAAGCGCCGTTCCAGAATTTTTTCGTAAGGGGGCGCACAGCCTTGTGGCGAAACTCGAAGGCAACGCCGCGAAAAATCAACGCCGCCAACATCATCAGTACAGGGATATAAAAGGCCGGCATCAAGATCGCATAGGCGAGCGGGAAGGCGGCAAACAGACCACCGCCGCCGAGAATAAGCCACGTCTCATTGCCGTCCCAGACCGGCTCTATTGAGGCGGTGATCATGTTCCGCTCAGCATCATTGTCGGCGAAAATGGTAAGAATGCCGACGCCGAGATCGAACCCGTCGAGAAGGACATAGAGCATCACGGCGGTGGCGATAAGGAATGACCAGGTTAGGGGCAAGTCCATGATTTTCCTCCTATTCCGCCGGTGCGGGTGTCGGCCCGCCAGCATCTGACGAGGTCTCGGCCGGGTCATCGACAGCGCCCAGCGGGGTGCCTGGCGCCCGGCGTTCTTTGTCCGGCGGATCGTTTGGCTCATCGTCAAAACCGCGCGTCGCGATGCGCGCCATATAGACGGCGCCGGCGGTGAAAATAATCGCATAGACGACCATGAAAACGAGCAGCGAGAACGCAACCTGACCGGCGCTCACCGGCGAGACGCTGTCCGCCGTGCGCAACACTCCGTATACGGTATAAGGTTGACGGCCGACTTCGGCGACGATCCAGCCGGAAATAACCGCGACAAAGCCGAGGGCGCCCGAAGGAACCGCGATCCAATGATAAAGACCGGGCTTGTCGAGCTTGTCACTGCGCCATAGCCACAAGCCCCACCAACCAAGCATCAACATGATAAGCCCGGCGCCGACCATCAGACGAAAGCCCCAGAACGTCAAAAAGACCGGCGGGCGCTCATTTGCGGGGAAGGCGTCGAGACCTTTGAGCGGTTTCTCGCCGCCAACGACGATATCGCCAAGACCGGG
>JAJFGC010000106.1 GCA_021776345.1 Hyphococcus sp.
ACGAGAAAGGATTAAACGGAAAACATTCGAACATCGGCGCTTGCAACATGCAAAAGCTGCCGCTTAAAATGAAACAACAGATGAGCCAGAGACTCCCTTACTGAATAAACTCTGTGGTCTCATGTTATTTGATGACGGACACTCAAGTGTTGGTGGTGTGGGATTTTGGGACGCAAATAGCGGAGCGTTTTTACACGGACGTTTACACCCGGTAGTATCGAACAACGAATCCGAAAAGCTCAATCTACGAATTGAGTCTCTTCAATTCACAGGCGACGGCTCAAAACTCCTCACTACTGACAGATTTGGGCAAATCGTTGTTTGGAATATCGAATATGCTGACGGCGGACTTATTTCCGATGCGACGCTAGCGTTCACTATCCGTATGAATGTAGATGGAGAACGACTTATTGGCGCCAGCTGGGATCAAGCTGGAGAAAAGTTATTGATCTCAACCACAAAACGTACAGAGCTTTGGAGCGCCAACGAGCAGCGATTGTTGAGAAAATACGCAGACCAGTTAGCAGAAGGTGAGTTTTCTGGTATCGCGCAACGACTATTGTCACCCGATGGAAATAACATCCTGATCGCTACTGACAATTTCGAAGAAACATTGATTGTGGAAGACACAAAAGGAAGTTTTCAGCTAGTCGATGAACAAGTTGTTGGCGCATTATTTGAAACCCCCTCAGCCAAACAAAAAGGCAAGCTGCACTCCAATGGAAGCGGCGAGAAAGTCGAAACACGATATCTTCAAAAATTGTCATCATACTCAGATATTTGGGAGAGCAAACCTGAGAACTCTATCAAATATAATGACTCATCTTTTGACAACTATTACGCAATTGGAGAATACGAAAAACTCCGTATATTTGAGTATCCACTTCTCGCTGCTTACCAATTTTGGGAATGGTTTCATGCCCTGGCCGGTGAAGACGGGCTAAAGTTGGATGAAAAATACACTTCATTATCAGGTGATGACTATGATGATGAGGAACTTGATGAAAGCTGGTTGTCATTAAGTCCACTCATGCAAAGATTACTCTGGCATGGGCAGGCCACGCTATTTCAACTCAGCAATTATACGTTCTATTTTATTTTCGCCGGGATTGCGTGGGCAATGGGTTGGATAGTGTCATTCATCGTTCTGAAGCCATCTGTCTGGTTGCTCAACCGCGGTTTATCCGGGCAAATCCGAAATATAGCGTACGGCAATGACGCATATGGCGAGAAGTTGCGAGAAGTATCCGAATTCGCACGTTTAGACGATCACAATAACCCTGCACTGGCATGGCAACCGCTGCCGGACGAGCTCGGCAATGAGATTGAAACCTATACCCAATCCTTCGCCATGGACACGCTCAACCGTGTACGGAAACTGCTTGGCGTTAATGCGATGTCGGCTGAATTGACGCTCGGTGATGCACTGTCGGATCAGCTCTCTTGGAAGGAATTAATTCACACGGCTTATTTCGACATAGACAATTTTGTGAAGCTCATGGCTACGGTGCTAATTGATATAGGCGTTGTCACGCCGTCAGAGCAGTTCCTTACTGACCCCGAATATGAAAAATTTCATGCATGGCTGAAGGCCATTAAATAAAAATGACTCGCAGAAATATTTGTTTGTCATAAGAAGTTGATAGGAGCGGCGCTTGAAAATAATTACACTTATCCACGGTACATTCGCTACAGACACAGAATGGGTCAAGCAAGATTCTGTTTTTTGTAGTGAGCTCCAAAAAACGTTGGAGGAAAAGATTCAATTCGAGACGTTTCAGTGGTCCGGGAAAAATACGCACTCTTCTCGCCTTGTTGCTGGCGAGGGGCTATCTAAACACATCAAAAGGCTAAAGGAAGAGAATCCCGACGCCAAACAATATTTAGTTGGACATAGTCACGGCGGCAATATTGCACTGTATTCCATGCGTGATCCGAAAACTAATGCGATAATCGATCGCATCGTTACGCTTGGAACCCCTTTCATTCACATTGGAAAACGTCGAATAGATGAGATTTATTATTTGCTGGTTCTGTTCTTCATGATGTTTGCGTATGCGATTGAACTTTATCTTGGTTCATTTTTGTTTGGAACTTCCATTTTAGTACAGATTCTTTCTTCTAGTAACTTCTTTCTATGGCTGTTGCCATTTGCAGGTTACATTGGTTTCTATTTCGTGCTTCTACCATTGCGGCATTGGATCCGATTGAGGCAAAATAAATCATACAATTCCCTTTACCAAACATCTCTTTCGTCCGATAGAGTACTAGTTGCTATGGTGCCTGGAGATGAAGCCGGTAGATACTTGGGTATGCTTGATGGTTTTTCTCGTATCCCACCCTTTATTTCACGCGCCTTTCTTCAATTAGGCGCAGCTTCAATAACTATGCCTTTGTTAGCGCTATATTGGTTTTCGGTTTGGGCTGGGTTTTATTTGTATCCTGATCAAACAATTTCCCTTTCTGGCGGCGCAGAGTTTGAACTGGCAAGGTTTATTGCTGACAACTATGGCTTTCTTTACACCTACTTTCTTGTTTCGATCCCCTTGGGCATCATTATAGCTATGCTCGGATGGGCCATAACACAGCTTATCAACTTAATTGCACCTCTATTTTTGCGTTCACATCCGTTTGGATTTGGTTGGGAATCGCTAACAGCAAATTGGATAACAAGCATTACAGTAAGTAAGTGGCCGTCAACGATCGACGGAACAGTGGAATACCTGAATGCGGCTGGCAGGAAGGGAGGTGGGCTACGCCATAACGGTTTCTATAAAGACAAGCAGCTAATCTCCAATATTGGTAATTGGATTTCTGGCGATGCACAATTTAAGAAAAGATTCGTCACCGATTTCAACCGTGACGGAATACTACTTGCGGTATTAGTAGGAGTTTTGATAGTCAACGTATCATTTTTACCTTTATTTATTGGAGCTACGCTGAGCGCTGAGTTTGAACAGGTTTCCACAGAATTGAATGATGGGATGGTGCCGGACAATAGGAATCGTTCGAACTAAGGTCATTAATGAACAAAGCAAGATGCTTAGTCGAGAGCGTTCAGACAGGCTTAAATAGAATACGGATCCTTCCGTCACAGTGCGGTTGCCAATGTCGATAACTTCCACGCTAGCCTAATGACTTTTGTGAATCATAGGGTTTTAGGACATGACGACAATCATAACAGTTCACGGCACGAATGCTGGTGATAAGCGCGACACGGGCGACCAGTGGTGGCAGTTGCACAGTGAATTCCAGTCCAAGCTTAGCGGGTATGTAGACGCGGAAGACTTGCAATTCAGTCCATTCCATTGGAATGGAGAAAATTCTGAGTTTGAACGCCGAAAAGCCGGGAATGATTTGCGACGCAAACTTCTGCAGCTTGAAAAAAACGGCGAAGACTATGCCTTAATTGGCCATTCTCATGGTGGTTCGGTTATTCATCATGCGCTCTTCTCAGCTTTCGCCAAACGCAAACTATTAAAGGGGTTGAAAAGCTGGATAACGGTAGGGACGCCATTTATTGCATTTGACCGTACGTCATTCTTTCTTAGCCGATACAATATTATCGGCCAGATCACTTTCTTTGCAACAATTGCCGCGCTTATCGGCGTAGTTGACGCCTTTAATGTTGGGCTTCGAAATGCCAACCTCTCTACCTACGGAGAGATTTTTTCAGGCGCAGCGAATTTCCAGTTATTCAGCACCTTAAATTTGCTGATTCCGCCGTTGATCAGCCTCGCGATCGTATTGGGCGCATTATTCATCGTCCGCTCGTACACGGCGCGTGCGCGGAAGCGATCGTCCCAGAAATATCAAGCACGATTTTTTGCTGAATATATGCCGCGCTTCGCCGCGCTGTTTCATCCGGGCGACGAAGCGATCAGCGCGTTGAGCGGCGCTAAAAATATTGAGCCGAAAATTATCCCGTTTGCCGCCGCCAGGAATTCACTCCGTAATACGCTGTTATTTTTCTCAGCGCTGCTTGCGACCGCACATTTCGTATCGAGAAGCTCTGTGGCCTATGAAATAGGACTGCACCCTGCGGGAAAAGAAATTACGCTGCCGAACAGCAACGAGGACGACTCCACATGTTTTGTCGAATGGCGTGGCCGAATGTTTTATCATGTGGACACTGCGAGGCGCTCGGTTCTCAGTTGGGTGGGATATGAACAAAGCAATGCCCAACCAAGACTAGCACCGTGCAAACGGATCAGTCGTGATGATCCGGTTCATTTTATTCCCAGCGGACAGGAACTGTCATTAGCCCCACTAAAGACTTGGGAACGCCTCCTTATCCTTCCGGGCATGATGGATAGGCTAATCACACAGCATGCGTATCAGTTTCCCCGAAGGGAGCCAGGCACACCTGCTGGCCCGTTCACAATGACGGTCGTAAAGCTGCTGTCAGGCCCGGGTATGTTTGTTTATTTGGGCGTATTGGCCTGGGGCATTGCATTCGTAGTTTCGAATACCTTAGTTCGCGCCGGCGTTTTCATCGCCAATAGCGGTTTGGCTCAACGACTTCGCGATATCGCATATGGCAATGACACACTGGGAGAGACGGTATCTGGGGTTCATGATCGTTTTTCGAATGTTGACGATAAATCAGCATGGAAACCGCTGCCTGAAGATTTGGCCAATGAAATTGAGCTATTCACTGAGCAGTACGCATTGGACGCTATCCGACGGATTCGTAGTTTTGTGTCTTCCCAATCAAATGCTTCCGGGGTGCCGCTCGAATCGGAAATGGCTGAGCTTTTAACATGGAAAGAGTTGATCCACACTGCTTACTTTAATGTGGATAATTTTGTGAAACTGGTTGTCGTAGCGCTCGCACATAGCAACGTGGCGACAGAAGGTGAAGCATTACGAAATGATCCAGATTTTGTACGAATTAAAACAATTTACGAAACGGTGAAACCATAAACATGGAGGTAAGAAATGTTTACAGGCGGATCGAAAGCTTCGGCGGCAGTTGCAGTCGCCGCGCTGTTTGGATTTTCCTTCACAACAGCAATGGCAGGACCTCTTTGTGCCCTGGCGCCAGCGGGCCATGACACACGTTATGATTATCGACCGAACCCAACTGCGGAGCAACAAATGCAGTCGGTTCGACAATATTTGTGTAGTCGCTACAGCTGTCCAAATTTTCGGTATTTTCAAAATCCGACCATTTCCAATGCAATGGCGTCAACCGATCAAAATGGATACACGATTCGTTACAGTTCGAATTTCATGACCCAGGTGTACAATAGATACGGGCCGCTTTCGACGGTGGGGATATTGGCGCATGAACTCGGGCATATTATCGATTACAATAATAATCCCGGAAATGTAGACTATAAACAGCGTGAAGTGACAGCAGACAAAATCGCAGGCTGCGCATTTGCGTTAGCCGGGCATCCTGAACGCGATTTATCAGCCCTCGCGTCTACACTTCACGCTATGGGCGCATCGCCCCTTTATCCAACCCCTAGCGAAAGAGTACAGCTATTACGGATCGGGTATAGGAATTGTTCGTCGCGGTAAAGTTGAGCGAACAACTTTCCACCGGAAAGGGTGTCGTGAAAGCCTTTGGTTATGAGTGTTTTCGTGGCCTCGCTCTCCTGGCCGACCAGTACTGTTTTTCACCCGCTCCGGTGCGCCATTAAATCAATGGCTTAGCACATCGCGGATTGAACCGTTTACAGGCCGTTTACAGCTATGTTCCGTTTTTGGACGTATGCGTTTAATGCAGCCTCGGCATGATGAATATAGAAAATGCGTAGAGGCAAAAGATAGCTATCGGCGCAATGACTTGAATCCATTGCCGCGCGAAGTTGGTCATGCACACGGCGAGCACATAGCCCAAAGGTATTGTTAGAATTGCTCCCCACCACTTGTGAACAAGAAGGGCGAGTACAACAGCCGCTATCATTGCGCCGATAGCTAGAAAAGATAACCACGCCCCATCGCGCCGATATGTAGCGCCAACAGGCCAGCCCCGAATCGTTGCATAATCGGAGTATGCAATCATTGCATTTCCAAAGGCGAATAATAATATCGAGGGCAATAGTATGAACATCCCAGCGGTCCCATTGCCTGCTGTGATGGTCCACAATTTACCCGAACGCTAGTCAATTCTTTTTTGCATTTTCACGACGCATTCGTTCAATCGCAGAAATGACCACCGCTTTTCTACTAATATAGCGTCGCCTTATTCGGGCTGAATTACCAGATTGCCAACCTAGTATTTGATCAATTCTTTTGAATGATAGAAAATTCTCATTGCGGACATAAAAGAAATTATTGATCTGGGACGAGAGGATTGCGTAAGCGGTATTATCTGGATGTAATAATCTTTCACATTACAAGTCACAGATCTGGGTCAATCCGACGTCGTTTTGGTCTCAATGCCAAGGCAATGCGGAAAATACGTTAGACGAAATGATGAAATCTGCGGCCAATATTTGTGGTCCACAATTCTTTGGATTATGCCTGCTGTTTCGCTGCGCGCGTTGCCCGGAATGCAATAGTGCGTTCGTCAAAAGTCGAAATTTATCCCGGTTGTCATCCACAATCGTTCTTTCTGCGGCGATAAAGCGTCAAAATCGGATAACGTATCCATGCTTGAATGCGCGGCTCCTATCGAGAGGTTGATCGACGCATGCGTATTGAATTTATATGACATAGATAGCTTGGCTTCCTGATAAAAATACCAAACATTATTCTCATACATGCCAGCGCCGATTAATCCAGAACCGGACAACGCCCAGTCCGGGGCAAAGAGATATTCGAACCCGCCGCCTAAATCTGTAAAAATATCGCCCGATAAAACGTCCAGAGTAACGGCTGTATTAATGTATCTTTCGCCGCCATATTGTGTACGGACAGTTAGCTCAACGGTGTTGTCAGAAACCGCTATGGGATCACCGCCGCTGTAAACATAGGCGGCAATGTCTGTCGTAACGCGCCATTCACTCTGTTTGATGACGGGAACGCCGACCACAACGCCATATTCAGCGCCGTATAAGGATTGCGCATCGCCGATTGGAGCAATTATGGATGCATCGGCGTAAAAGTCCGCGTTCTCCCAGTTTGCAGAGGCGGACACAGAGTCTTCCGCCAACAGATTACCGCGAAAAATATAAGACGACATGTAGCCGCTATAGAGTTGAATATTATTTGCTTTGGTAGCTACCGGCGCTAAGAAGAAATAGCCGGCGGCGGCCGCAAGAAACCAGGCTGCTTGTGCTCTCCGGCGCAAATATCGTTTTTTGCAAGCCATATGGCTGCGCTCTTGCGGTCTAAAATTCGCCGGCCAGATTAACGCCAATCACGCGCGGCCTACCTGGCAGCGCCACATACGCTCCGAAATTTTCATCTTCATCGCCTTCCTGCGCAAATCCGATATAGCCTTGATCGGCGACATTTTCGACAAAGGCGGAAACGCTCCACCCGTCGTCTAGGGCGCGGAAACCCAACTCCAAATCAGCCAGTGCATAAGCTGTTTGAGATGCAAACATTGAGTTGACGGGCGAGAAATGTTGCCGGGTTTGATAACTCGCCTGCGAGTTAAAGAAAGCCTCAATTCCGCCGGTAATGGGGTGCTGCATGGACAAGAGGCCCGCTAGAGCGAGCTCAGGCGTATAAGACAGCCGATTGCCGGAGAAGTCGTCGCCTGCTTCTACAAAGTCAACATATTTGGCGTCAACATAGGCGGCGGATAGCTGAAGGTCGATGAAAGGCGTCGGCGCCACCGTGACTTCCGCTTCCACACCGACGCCGCGCGCGCTACCGGCGTTTTGAACAATATCCCGCGGGCCGACCGTCGTCAGAACCTGAAGGTCGTTATAGCGATAATAGAAAGCCGACAACGCCCAGCGCAGAGCCTTATCAAAGGCGGCGCCGCGACTGCCGATTTCATAATTCCAAACCGTTTCTTCGTTAAACGCTGGAGCAAATGGATCAAATGTATCAAATCCGCCAGGCTTGTCGCCGCGAGAAATGACTGCAAAGGCCGATAACCCGCTGCCGAAATCATAGGTGGCGGCAACGCGCGGTTGTACTGAGTGAAATGAAGCGTCGCGCGTGACATCCGTACCGCCCGTGTCGATTATATATCCGATATCATCCGGATCAAGATTACCGCCGGGAACAGGAGAGTTCACAACAAAATGTTTGTCATCATAAGTGTATCTGAGGCCTGCGCTCATGGAAAATTGATCAGTGAATGCGTAAGTCGCTTCACCATAAACGGCGGCGCCAGAATTTCGGGCGTCGGCAAATATGAATGTGTCGGTAACAGACCCGGCAAATGGCGCACAATTTACTTCATCATCAATCTCGTAAAACACACAAAGATCGCCATCGTCATAACTCTGGACGATTGTTGAGCCAATTTTCTCCCGGTAACCGATAACGCCGGCGAACCAACTCAGCGGTCCGTCGTCGCCGGAGACAAATCGCAGCTCTTGCGACAGCAGATGCTGCTCATCATATTGGCCGTAATTGAAGAGGAAATCAGGCGTTCCGTCAAAATCCTCCAGATAGTCCAGTTCATAACCCACAAGCGACGTGATCGACACCAGGACACCGGCGCTCAAGGGCGTTTCATATCGAGCGATAGCGCCAAAGATATTTCGGTCTTCCGTTGGGTCCACTAAATCGCTATCGATCGGCCCCGTAACATCGTCTTCCTCGCCCGGGAATGTTTCATCCACATTGCGATAGGTCAACGCGTCGCCGCGAAACTGTTCAAACCATCCTGTAAGTTGTAGCTCGCCGCCCAAGAAATCATCATGAAGGACGGAAAGCCTTCCGTTGACCCTCTCTTCTGCGCCAATTTCCTGGCCTGTCGCAATATTGCTGATGAAGCCGTCTTCGTGATCATAATAAAATGATCCGCGAAGCGATAAACTATCGGTGACGGGCGTATTGCCGACAATATACGCTTTTTGACGGTTACGTGTTCCGAATGAAGCAAAACCGTCCAGCGACTCTTCACCACTCGGTTTTTTCGTTACCAAGCTTATTGCGCCGCCAGGCGTTGCGCGGCCAAAGAGAGCCCCCTGCGGCCCGCGTACGATTTCAATTCGCTCAAGATCAATGAAGGTCGTTGCCGTGTTTTCGTTCCTGCCAAGATACACATCGTCGAGGAAAACGCCGATCGCGGGATCGGAACCAATGCCGTAGTCGTTGGTCTGAATGCCACGCACTGAAACCTGTGTCAGCTCGTTGCTGGGGTTCACGCCAGTGACGCCGGGCGCCAGATCAATCGTATCGAAAATATTGGTTACGCCTGCCGCTTTGAGGGCGTCATTGTCAATAACTGAAACTGAAAGCGCCACATCCGATACGTTTTTGGGCCGTTTTTGCGCCGTGACGATGATAACATCAGCGGCGGCATTAGTTAAAGATTCGGATTCTTGCGCGATCGACGGGACCACAGACAAAAGCGACGTTAACATCACGGCGCCAACGAGGCCTCCGTGGCGCACCGGTTTGCGTTGCGGATGTGAACTCAAATTCTTTTGCATGGATAAAAATTTCCTGACGCATATAAAGGTTTTCGACAGGGTTATTTCGGAAAGGTAAATTTGTAGACAATGGCGATAAGTCTCGGTCGCGCCATCTTAATCCGCCGTAAACTGTTCATTACCTATGATTTAACCGCAAAGTTGGGGGGGGGGTATGCGGATTACATTAAAGATTACAATCGCGCTATGCCTCGTCTTCGCGGTGCTGTCTGCATCGGCTTGGGTGGCGCTTTATCAAACCGTATTTCCGCGCTTTCAGGATTTGGAGCTTTCCAAGGCATGGGAGAATTACGAGCGGGCAGAGAACGCGATTGAACGTGAGCTTCAGCATCTGGATGCATTTCGTACGGACTATGGTGAATGGGACGATACTTACGCCTTTATGACGGGCGACTATGACGCGTTTATCGATCAACATTTTAGCGTGAAAACTCTGGTTGACGCCAATATCAGTTTGTTTCTCTTTATACGGCCGGATTTAACGATAGCTGGCGGTGAAGCGGTAGATTTGGAGCGTGGTAAAGCTCTTCCTTACACAGCATTTAGCCAAGCCAAGCTGGAACCATGGCACCCATTTATCAAGTCGCGAGGAGAAGACGGCAAATTTCGCGGTCTGGTGAAAACTAACCAGGGGCTAATGATGGTTTCATCTGCGCCGATCACCAAGACAGCCCAAACTGGTGATTATGTCGGGCATATCTTGACTGGACGGTTGCTTGATCGAACTCTAATAGAGTCACTTCAGGCGCAAGCACGGGTTACATTGAGCCTTGTTGAGCTGGACAATGACATTACTTCTGACAAATTAAATCGTTCTCTTCTGGATCGATCAAACACGAATAACTCAGCGGAAATACGCAAGAATGACGACACTATCACATTATCAAAGTCGTTGGTTGGTGTGGACGGGCTCCCCGTTGCAAGACTGTCCGTTAACTCGCCTCGAGAAATATCTGCTATCGGCGCTGAAACCGTAAAGGCCGCATTTGGTTATTTGCTGATCGCAATCTCCACTTGTATCTTGATTGTCGTTTTTCTGCTGCGCTTTCTCGCTTTGTCGCCAATTGAGGGTCTAACAAGCTTCATCGAACGCCAGCGATCCGGCGCCGTTAAGGGCGACGAAAAACTCGCGAGCCGAAAAGATGAAATCGGTATCCTTTATCGTTCATTCGACCGATTAATGGGGCGCGTCAGAGAATCCCATGAACAACTCGAAGAGCGCGTCGAGGAACGAACAAAAGAACTTGCCGACGCTCTCGTAGCAGCTGAGGCGGCCACACGCGCAAAGTCCGAATTTCTCGCCAACATGAGCCATGAGATCAGAACGCCGATGAACGGTGTTGTTGGAATGGCGGGAGTATTACTCAAAACAGAACTTGATCAGCATCAGAGCGAATTGACATCAATCATTGTATCGTCAGGTAATGGTTTGATGCGCGTCATTAACGACATTCTTGATTTTTCAAAGTTGGAAGCGGGAAAATTAAATCTGTCGCTGGATGGATTCAACTTGCGTCAAATGGTGACTGAGGTTGGATTGATGATGCAGGCGAGCGCGGTGAAAAAGGATGTTGAACTAATCGTACGATATGCCCCCGACCTGACTGAGGGCGTAGTGGGTGACGAAGGACGATTGCGGCAAGTCATCGGAAACATTGTTGGAAACGCAATTAAATTTACGCCGCAGGGTCATGTGTATCTTGATGTCTCAGGCGAAAGACGTGGTAACGAGATTGATCTTCGTATTGAAATCACGGACACCGGCGTTGGCATGGCGGCGGATCAGATCCCCAGAATGTTTCAGAAATTTGAACAGGCTGACGGAACAAAAGCACGAAAATTCGAAGGGACCGGACTCGGTCTTGCGATCAGCAAAGACCTTGTGGAATTAATGGGCGGGGAAATATGTGCAGAAAGTGAATTGAACAAGGGCTCCACATTCCTGATTACGCTACGCCTGCCGGCTGACGACACCATTCAAGGGCTTCCAATTGTCAATGAGACGTTTTTTGATAGTGTGAGATTGTTGGCAGTTGATGATAATCCGGTCAATCGCAAGCTTCTTTCGGAATTAACCGAGGGCTGGGGCATGCGCGCTGACATTGTCGGATCCGGCCCTGAAGCAAGTGCTGCGCTTGCGCGATCGGTTCGCGAGTGTGATCGTTATCATGTTATCCTTACGGATTATCAAATGCCAGACCAGGACGGTGACGAGTTTGCCGCGCAGGTTCAAGCTGATGAAAAATTCCGGAACATTCCCATCATCATGCTTTCGTCCGTCGATCTGGCTCAACTCAAGGGTAATGAGTGTCGAGCGACCTACGCCGCCTGGATGCCCAAACCAATCAAGGCTTCGCGCCTTATGGACGTGCTGGCGCGTGTCCTGAATGACCATTCGACAGCTAAATTAAAAAATGCCGCAAATACAATGAAGCAATCAGCGCCTGAGGGCGGCAAGCCGCTATGCGATGCCGGGCCGGAAGAAAGCGTCAGTTTGAGCGATACGCAAAATCACCGCATCAAAGTTCTAATTGCCGAAGATAATGTCGTGAATCAGTTTGTTTTCAAAAACATCATGGACCCGGCGCGATACGACATTACGATCGCCGAAAATGGCGTGATTGCAGTCGAAAAATTCCAACAGATAAAACCGCAATTAGTTATCATGGACGTTTCGATGCCGATCATGGATGGACATGAGGCATCGCGAAAAATCAGAACCTTCGAGAAAGAAAAAGGGTTAGCAAGCACGCCTATTATCGCGGCAACAGCGCATGTATTACCCGAGGATCGTGCAAAGTGCCGGGAAGCAGGGATGGATGACTTTATTACCAAACCGGTGCGCAAACAAATACTGGATGAGACTCTCGATAAATGGGCTCACGAGGAGAAATCCGATAACGATGACGCCCTTTTGGCTTGAGTTTTCTTGTCGTCTGACCTGTTTCGGATCGACTAATTCTTCCAACGCTGCACTCTTTAAATTACCTGGGGCAATTGAAGACCGAAAACAATAATCGTATTCGAGTTCGGTCAATATTTTAGATATTTAAGTGATGGATAAGATTGCGACAAATTGAATGGCGGTTTAAGCGCGCATTCCAGTCATCCGGCAATAGAAGTCGAGAGTCGCATATTGGCGAAAAGCTGCCTTAGCTGACTGTGAAACCAGCCCGATGTTGGGTCACTGATCCACCTGAAGTCGGAGTGATTTCGTTATCAAAAAATTAACGGCGAATAGGGAAATTTGCATCAAAAGGGGTATGACGCGAATGGCGTTAATCCATCCGAATACTGCTGACCTACAATCGACGAAAGCTGTTCTGATCCAGCTGTCGAAAATCATTGGACGCAGCTATCATCTGGTCGAACGCAATCTGATTGCGATCAGCGCATGTGGTGCTGTTGGCATGCCGCTGTACTATTTCATTTGGCACGACCTGTTTCCGCAACCATATGAAAATTTACCGCTGCGTCTTGTCGGCGCCGGGTTATGTTTGCCATTTCTGCTCAAGGATTACTGGCCGGAAACCTTGCGCCGATACGCCCCAATATTCTGGTATGCGACGATCCTCTATGTGCTGCCATTCTTTTTTACGTTCATGACGCTGAAAAATGATTTTTCAGCCGTATGGCTGGCGTCATTTATTGCGGCGCTATTGCTGCTTGTTTTTCTGGTTGACTGGTTAAACCTGATATTTTTGACAGTCTTCGGGATGGTGTTGGGTTGGGCGGCCTTCACTCTGGCCGGCGGCTCTGTCAGCGATCCGACAGTTTATCTGCAGTTGATGCCGATCGTTTTCTTCGTGCTGGTAGTTGGCACGGTGTTTGGCTATCGCACTGAAATGCTGAAGCAGGAGCGCATGGACGCCATGCTGACGGCCGGTCGCAATCTGTCCCATGAACTCAGATCACCACTATTGGGCATACGCACCAGCACGATGAGCCTTGGCCAATATTTGCCTTTACTACTTCAAACTTACGAGCTGGCCGAGGAGCGCGGACTGCCGGTCGGCGACATTCCGAAAGCGCATCGAAATGTGCTGAAGCACTGCTTGGATCGTTTGCAAGAAGAAACGTTGCACGCAAATACGGTCGTTGAAATGTTGCTGCGGAATTCCGGCGGCGTAACAATTGACTCAGCGGAATTCAGTGTATCTTCCATGGCCGATTGCGTGAAAACGGCACTCGTGCGTTATCCTTTCAAATCCGAAAAGGAACGCAAACTGGTCAAGGTGCAACTGGCCTCTGATTTCAGTTTCTACGGATCTGAGAGCGCTATGGTTTACGTCATTTTATCGCTTCTGAAGAATGTTCTTATCTCGGTCGCCCAGCAAAATAAGGGCGAAGTGACGCTGGCGCTGGAAAATACACCGCACCATAACTGCCTGCGTATTCTCGACACGAGCGGCGCCGCCGTCGCCAGCGGCCGTTATTCCAGATTTTTTGACGGGTCGTCGATGCTTAATTCTGAAAGCGGGACGGGTCCTGCATTGGAATTTGTGCGGCGTGCAATCTATTCATTTTCAGGCTCTGTGAAGATTCAATCGGTTCGTGGTCAGCACACTGAAATTACAATTACCCTGCCGCAGCCAGCGGCGAGGATGGCCGCGGAATGAGTGCGCGCCGGCCGATAGTTGTGACTGAGGTCGATCCAGTTCGGCGCGCACAGGGGCGCGATAGCCTGCGTGATCTTTGTAAGCAAGAAAGCAGTATTGTTATGATGAAATCGGACTGGACGAAAATTATTGTGCATTTCCTTTTACTGGCCGTCGCCGCATATGGGTGCGCCGCCCAGGCAAATGATTCAGTCCCGGACTCCCGCATGGAAAGAGGGCACGCTATAGCCGAGGAGGCCGCTGCGCGCGACACCGGTTTCGGCGACTTTTCAGCTGAAGTCGAGATGATCCTGAACAACAAGCAGGGAACCGAAAGCCGTCGTCAATTAAGCATCAATGTTCTGGAAGTCGCCGGGGACGGCGACAAAAGTCTGGTTATTTTCGACCGCCCGCGCGACATTGACGGGACTGCCTTGCTGACGTTCTCCCACAAGATGAAGAACGACGACCAGTGGATCTTTTTGCCGGCGCTGAAGCGGGTCAAACGTATTAGTTCAACAAACAGGTCGGGCCCTTTTGTCGGCAGCGAATTCGCCTATGAGGACATGGTTTGGCCCGAGGTCGAGAAGTATGATTGCCGCTGGCTTCGCGACGAGACGTTGGACGGAGTTCCGGCGCATGTCGTCGAGCGCATTCCGAATTACAAAAATTCAGGATATTCGCGCCAACTCGTCTGGTACGACACGGCGGAGCTCAGGATCATCAGGATCGAATTTTTTGACCGCAAGGGCGACCCGTTGAAAGTGCTGACGATAAACGGTTATCAACTGTATAATGATAATTACTGGCGCGCTGACAAAATGCTGATGTCAAATATTCAGAGCGGCAAGAGCACCCGCCTTCTCTGGAAAGATTATCAGTTCAACAGTGGCGTATCGGACAACGAGTTTCAATTAGGAACACTTCGGCGCATTCGCTGAAGCGACAGGATTCATTTACCATACTATTGCCTGCCGTCTGGCGGTTATTGCCGTTAGCACAATATTTTCAATTGTTTAGGTCTTTCTTAATCGCGATCATGGAAGCTCTGCCAATTACTGGCGGCCGGTAATTACTCGTCAGTCGGTGACGCAAAGGGGGAATGGACACGCAGGGGCCTGTGTAGATGACGACTGTAGATTTGCTCGAGGCGGAGGGGACTTTTCGTTCGCGTGAACAGCTGGAGCGCATTAGCGGCTTTCTCGAACAACGCCGAACGTCGCTTCTCCTCGAACCGATCGCTTCGCTGCTGATAAGCACCGTGCTCTGGAGCAATATCGACAGCCGGCAAGTATGCCTCTGGCTTATTCTGGTTTGGGTCGGCGCGGGATTGCGCGCCTTGCTGAGCATGCAAGTAGCCCACGCCGCGCCATCTGACGAACGGTTGCAGGAATGGGGGCTGACTGCAAGTCTTTCCACAAGCCTGATGGGCGCAGTGTGGGCCAGCGGCCTGTTTTTCATGTGGCCGCACGAGTCTGGTCCACATGCGGTGGTTCTCGTCGCGGCCATTACCGTAGTGGTCGGCATCGTAACCATGTTAGTGGCGCGATATCCGCCAGCGGTAATGATCTACCTGTTGCTGACATTTTCCGTCGGCATCTTGAGCGTTTCGCTTAGCGGACAAGTTGAACTGACGACGGCGTTGTCGGTCGCAACGATTTTGTTTTCGGGGATGGTCTTGATGGCCAGCGAAACGAGACGTTTGCATGCTGAGCAAGCGCGATTGCGGACCGAGCTGGACGCTGCCTGCGAAGCCGCCGCCGCCGCACAGCGGTCCCGGTCCGAATTCGTTGCCAATATGAGTCATGAGCTTCGCACGCCGTTGAACTCAATCAATGGTTTCTCAGGAATCATCAAGGATCAGGCTTGCGGCCCAATCAGCAATGAAGAATATCTGGGCTACGCGCAGAATATTCACGACAGCGGCACACGTCTACTTGAGATCGTCAATGACATCTTGGAAATGTCGAAACTCGAAACCGGCGACATGACACTGGAAGAAGAAGTTCTCGACGTCGATAAAACAGTACACTCAGCCCTAAACCTGTTCAAAGACAGCGCTGAAAAGGCGGGTGTCTCGCTAAGATATGCAGAGTCACCCGACAGACCGGAAGAGATAATCGCGGACCGGCGGTTACTGAAACAGATATTAGCTAATCTCCTATCCAATGCGGTAAAGTTCACGCCACTCGGCGGGACAGTCACAGTTGACGTAAAACATTCTGTCAGCGGAGATTTCCTGTTGATCATTCGCGATAACGGCATCGGCATGGCGGCTGAAGAGATACCGACTGCGCTCTTGCCTTTCGAGCAGGCCGATACATCTCTGTCTCGCGGTATCGACGGAACCGGGCTTGGCCTGCCGTTGGTAAAGGCGCTGGTGCAGCTTCATGGCGGAGAGTTCCGACTGGAAAGCGAACCCAGTATCGGAACCACCGCGGTCGTAACTCTTCCGGCCAGTCGCATCAACGTATAGGGGCAGCGCGCAGCTTTCGGCGTCAGTAGAAAATGAGTAAGCCAGGAACACAACAACTCTCCATGCGGGCCGACTCAAATTGGGGCGAGCCACCCTCGCTAACCCGAAGGGTTGAGCATTTCCTCAGCGGGGCAGCGCCACGACAGTCGCGGCCCAACCACCAGCGGAACCCGGATGTCATCGATCTTCGGCGCAACGATTATATATCGTTGAGCGGCCACCCCAGCATTATAGATGCTCAAATCGCCGAACTGAAAGGCGGCGGCGACAACATTTACATGTCCGCGGCATTTTTGAGCGAGTCGACGATGCAACGCGCCGTTGAGCGAAAGACGGCGGCTTTTCTCGGGACCGAGGATGCGGTGCTGTGCCAGTCCGGATGGTGTGCGAATGTTGGCTTGATGCATGCAATCACGGATCAGCATACACATGTTTACTTAGACCAATTTGTTCATGCAGGAATGTGGGACGGCGCACGCAGCACCGGCTCATCAATACACCCTTTTCGACACAACAACCCGCAACATCTCGAAGATCTGATAAAAGAGCATGGTGTGGGCGTCATCGTGGTGTCGTCGATCTATCCAGGAAACGGGTTGGTATGTCCGCTTGCTGATGTTGCTGACATCGCTGTGCGGCACGGCTGCGAACTTGCTGTCGATGAGTCCCATACGATAGGCGTTCATGGGCGCCACGGCGAAGGCCTAGTTTCCGCCCTCGGGCTTTCAGAAAAAGTCAGCTATCGAAACTTCAGCCTGTCGAAGGCTATGGTTACTCGCGCCGGCATGGTGGCTGGCCCGGCCCGCATCATCGATTTCTTTCGCTATGAATCGCGACCCGCGATTTTTAGCTCCGCCGTCCTGCAATATGAGATCGCCGGCCTTGCGGCCGCGTTGAATGTGATACAAGAGGAAGACTGGCGGCGGGAGCGTCTGCGTGCGAATACATTGTCGCTGCGCGCGCAACTGGCGAATTCGGATTTTGATGTCTTGCCGGATGGCTCGCAGATAATCCCTATTCTCGCCGGCGTTGATGGCGATGCAGCTGAGTTCTGCGCTGCGCTCGCGCGCAACAACCTTCTCAGCACAGTTATTAATACGCCAGACGGGTCCGTAACGAACTCGTTTGTTCGCCTGTCAGTGAACTCTTCGTTAAGCGCAGAAGACATCGAAGGCATAGTCGACATTTGTGCACGCACCCGCACTCAGCGGCAAAGTGCAGACGCTAGACAAAGGGCATAGGCACGCCGGGATGCGCAGACCAAACAAAGACATACATAACCTGCCGCGCGCAATGGAAGCGCTGCCACTGGGTTTTCATAGCAATTCTGCCGATCGGCGACTTGCGTTGGGACGGAGGGCGGTCCTTTGATGTCCCTCAACAAAACTATGGAACGCTATAACGCCATCTTACTGCGTTACCGGTGGCCGGTCATCATCGCAAGCCTTCTCCTTTGCGCCGCAATCGGTATGGGCGCCGTTCATTTAAGAACCACGCCCGATAACCGAGTTTTCTTTGGACCGGCGAACCCTGACTTGAAATCCTTTGAGGCGTTGGAAGCAACATATCGTCAAAGCAATGACGTGCTGATTGCGGTATCGCCCAATAGCGGCGATATGTTTACTGCCGATCGGTTGCAAATTCTCCGTACACTAACGGAGTCTTTATGGATTACGCCTCATGTCTCGCGCGTAGATTCCATAACAAATTACCAATATTCAGAGGCCGTCGGCGACGAATTGTTCGTTGGGGATCTTGTACCCGAAGATGCGGTGATGGATGCAGGCTATCTGGATCGCGTTCGTAATATCGCACTTTCGGAACCAGCTCTCGTTGGACTGCTGGTGTCGGGCGATGGCAAGGTGGCTGGTGTCGCGGTTAACTTTCGGCTTGAAACCAAGGAGCCCGAAGCAATACGGGAACTCGTTTCCTCTTTGAAGCGGATGCGGTCCGAGATTGAGCGAGAAAACCCCGATATCAACCTTCATATGACCGGCAATATCATGCTGATGTCTGCTTTTGATGAGGCTAGTCAACGCGACCTGACAACCCTTGTTCCCATAATGATTATTGCAATCATCGTCCTGATGACGTTGCTGGTTCGCTCCTTTGCAGGCGTGGCAGGAATTATGCTGCTCGCGATCATGTCAACGACCATCGCCATGGGCGCAGCAGGTTGGTTCGGTGTTGTCATCAATGCCGGTTCTTCAACTGCGCCGCTTATCATTTTGACCATGGCGCTTGCTTATGGCGTACATATGGTGACCAAATTTCTTGGTGATTACGGCCTGGGCTGGTCGAAGAATGAGGCGATCGGCAACACTTTGGAATTTAATCTGTCTCCCGTGGCGCTGACCAGCGTCACCAGCGTCATCGGATTTTTGAGCATGAACGGTAGTGATGCACCGCCATTTCATGATTTGGGCAATATCGTAGCAAGCGGCGTAACAGCGGCGTTCATCTTATCGTTTACATTCCTGCCGGCTTTTTTGGCGGTGATGAAAGTCAAGAAACCGCCACGGCGGATACATGCTCAAAAGCTACTGATTTGGCTGGGGGGCAAGGTTGTTTCGCACCGCAGAGCCGTATTCTGGTCAATGCTTGCAGTAATCGGCGGCCTAGCGACCGGCATTTCGCGAATCGAATTGAATGACGACTGGGTCGGCTATTTTGACGAGCACTATGAATTTAATGGGGATACTGAATTCATTCTCCAGAATTTGACGGGTATCGATATTCTTGAATATTCGATTCCAAGCGGCAGCGAAGACGGCATATTCGAGCCTGCCTATTTGCAGCACCTGGAAGAATTTACGACTTGGCTGCGGAGCCAGCCTGATGTCGTCAACGTTCAGTCCGTAAGCGACGTGATGAAGCGTCTTAATCGAGACTTAAATGGTGGCGATCCGGAAGCATACAATTTACCGGGAGATAGGCAGCTAGCAGCGCAATACCTGCTGTTATATGAACTCTCACTGCCAAATGGCCTTGATCTGAACGACCGGATCGTCGTTGATCGGTCGGCCACGCGCGTAACGGTGACATTAAATCGCGACGGAAACAATTTACCGTCAAAGGAATTACGACCGCTGGCTCATCGAATTGATGCGTGGCTGGCAACGAATAGGACGAGCGAGGTCGAAACAAAGGGCACCGGCCTGTCGCTTATGTTCGCCTATCTGTCTGAAAATAATATCAGAGCAATGATTACTAGCACTGCATTCGCCCTGTTGTTGATTTCCGGTATCCTAGTGTTCGCCCTACGCAGCGTAAAGATCGGAATTGCGAGCCTTGTTCCGAATTTTGTGCCGGCGATTTTGGGCTTCGGCTTGTGGGGTTACACAGTCGGCGAAGCCGGCGTGCCGGTATCGGTGGTCGGCGCCATGACCTTTGGTATCGTCGTTGACGATACAATCCACTTCCTGTCCAAATATTTGAGGGGCCGGCGAGAGCTTGGCAAGGCGCCGCAGGAGGCTATTCTTTATGCCTTCCGCTCTGTCGGAACGGCGCTGATGGTCACCACGGCGGTGCTGGTAGTCGGTTTTTTGGTGCTCGCAGCTTCGGGCTTTAAGGTAACAAGCACGCTCGGCCTTCTGACCGCCATTATACTGGCATTCGCCCTAGTCGCTGACTTTCTGTTTTTGCCCAGTCTGTTGTTGCAGTTTGACCGGGCGGCGAAAGACGTGGCGGGGGATGTGGCTGTGTTGCGCAATGCAACCTCCTTCACGGAGCTTCCGGCGCTTTCGGCGCGGGTCGAAAAATATCTTGAACGCATTGAGCATGGCCATCCGTTGCGGGGCAAAGCGCCAGGCGAAGGAGTGATCGAACTGTGGAGTAATGATTATCTGTCTCTTTCCGGACACCCAAAGATCGTACGCTCCCAGATCAATATGCTGCAAAGTAGCGGCGACAGACAGCAGACGTCAGTGGCGTTGCCGGATCCAGAAATTTATCTTCGAGAAGTAGAAAGCGAAATTGCTGAGTTTATTGATGTAGAAGATGTGGTGCTTTGCCAATCTGGTTGGTGCGCGAATGTTGACATCTTGCGGCTGATCGGCGATGCGAAGACACCGATCTATTTAGATATTTTCGTGCACGCATCTCTTTGGGACGGCGCGCGGGCGTCTGGTGCGCCGATTCATACTTTTCGGCATAACAGGCCCGAAAGCTTCGAGAAGCTGGCGAAGCGCTTTGGTCCCGGCATCGTTGTGGTGGACGCCGTCTACAGCTCCGAGGGCAGTGTTTGTCCGTTGGCTGAAATAACTGATATTGCAGAAAGATACAGCTGTATAACGGTTGTTGATGAAAGCCACTCTCTTGGCGTCTACGGCAAGAGAGGCGAAGGGTTGATCGCCAGCTTGGGATTGGCGGACAGAAACCATTTTCGCACCGCGAGCCTTTCTAAAGCATTCGCCACACGCGCGGGCTTTGTGGGCGGACCGGCGCGCGTGATGAGTTACTTCCGCGAGCAGGCGCCATCCATGAATCACAGCGCCACACTCTTGCCCCACGAATTGGCCGGTCTTTCTGCAACCCTGAAAGTTATCAAACAAGAGAGCTGGCGGCGGGACAGGATGTGGAAAAACGCGAAATTTCTGCGACGGCGCTTGAGCGAGCTTGGGTACAATGTCGATAACAGCAATTCACAAGTCATTGCATTGGAAGCTGGACCGGAGCATCGCAGCATGCAATTGCGAGATGCGTTGGAAGAAAAAGGCATATTCGGCGCGGTCTTTTGCGCTCCGGCGACACCGCAAAACCGGTCGCTGCTTCGCTTCTCAGTCAATTGCGCCCTCGATGAAGCGGCGCTGCAGCAGATCATTGATGCGTGCGCCGACATCCGCGATGCCGTAAAGTTGGACTCGTGGCCGTCAACTAAACGAAAACGCGGTCGAAATCGCGACGACGATAATGCCGGTAAAAATATGTATTTTCAGGCGGTTTCCTGAACTTATAGAATGCGGTTATCGAAAACTGCGAATGCTTCACTGATAATATTGAATCATGGTTTATGGACTGAAGGAAACTGAACAATTCCCGTATTCGTTATATATCATTAGCCGATTTAATCCGCGGCGTCATGTTTTCAACGGATATTCCGCCAAGGAAATCCAGCGCCTCAATCTCATTCCCCCGGGCCTTCAAAGCCAGCCGGTATCGCTTTTCGGATATTTATCGCCGCACGACCGCGTCATCACGCGGGTCGCCGACAAAATGACGGGCATATGGCGCGAAAACGTGACCGGTCAGGAGCCTGAGGGACTCGATGTAATAACATCGATCGAGTATGGTCGTATGCTCGAGTTTTATTTCGGGCTCTCGGCCGGTAAGACTGAAAAGGCGATCGGCTGCAGGATCGAAGGCGGCGACAATCAACTTGCGCTGCAAATGGCGATCGCTGCGGAACAGCGATTTCCGGAGCACGCAGGTATTAAGGCCAAAAACAAAGAAGCGGCAAACCGACTGCGTAGCGCCGCACAATTCTTCGACCCCGTTGCATTTGTCACGTATACTGAGTTAATTGGCGTAAAACATCGTCCCATTGTCGATGAGCTGCCCGAATAGATCAACAGATAAAACAGGAGATGCATTATGACGTCCAAAATGATAATTCCGACCTCAGCGATAGCCATAAGCGCCAGCCTCATCGCGACGCTAATTATGCAATCCGCCACCCCTGCTTTGGCGAATGTTTATACGCCGCCGCGCGAAGCATATGCGGATCCCCAACAACCTAGCCTACCCCAGACCGACGTGATTGCCGAAATAGGCAACACTGCGATCGTCATTACTGACCCTCAAATCGACTTTCTGTCGCCGGATGGCGTGACTTGGGAAGTGGTCGGCGAGAGTGTCACTGAACACGGCACGGTTGAGAATATCGGCCGCCTTATGAGCGCCGCGAAAGAACACGACATGTTGCTCTTTATCTCGCCGCATCATTACTATCCAACCGATCATGGCTGGCGTTTCGAAGGTCCACTTGAAAAATTGATGCATGGGCTCGGTATGTTCGACCGCAAAGGACCCTATACGCTCAAGGGATTTAAAAATTCGGGTTCGGACTTTATGCCGGAATACCGGGATTATATTCATGACGACAAGACAATCATTACAAGCCCTCACAAAGTTTACGGGCCGGAACAAAATGACCTCGTTCTGCAGTTAAGAAAACGCGGCGTCAGCAAAGTCATCCTCGCCGGCATGTCCGCCAATCTCTGCACGCAAGCACATCTCCATGAGCTTTTAGAACAGGGTTTCGAAGTCGCGGTTGTTCGAGATGCGACGGCGGCCGCCAAGCTTCCCGAAGGCGACGGTTACCTTGCGGCGCTAATCAATTTTCGATTCATCGCCAATGGGTTGTGGTCAACTGATGAAGCCGTTGAGCGCATTGCGGAAGCAAAATAGCCGCACACGCGAGACAAACCTGTTCAGGAAAACAAGCCGAACCGTTTTTAAGAAGGCGTCGCGCAAAAATCTCGGCGCGGAGATGATGGCAACGTCAACATGGCGCCAACACAATGGAGGACATCATGACGGAAAACCCTAACCAGGAAACGGTTGTGTCATTTAACGGTGCAGGATTTGTCGGCGAGCATAAAAAAACAGCTCGGCAAAGCTGGTCTGGCTATTCGTGTCTTGTCCGGCGGTCATTTATCAACGTCTGAGCAACCGGATATACTGGCGAAGATCATCAAAGAATTGATACCTAGTCATCAAAACGCAACAGAGGCGCAGCGGGCGTGAAGTAATAAGAAGCGGCCGCTTCTTAGAAAGGAATAATGACATGACACCGGCGTTAAAAGGTTTTGACCACATTCACGTTTATGTCGCCGACTGGGAAAGCGCCGAAAAATGGTACGGTGACACATTGGGGTTTAAACGCGTCGAGGCGCTGATGCCGTGGGCCGTCAAAGGCGGACCGTTGACGATCGAGGATCCGGAAGGGAATATACATCTGGCGCTGTTTGAGCGTGACGATCACAAAGGCTCCACCGCCATCGCTTTTGGCGCCAGCGGAGAAGATTTCCTGACCTGGAAAATCCATCTCGAGAGCAAGGGGCTTGAATTGAGAATTACCGACCACAAGCTTGCCTACTCTTTGTATTTTCATGATCCCGACAACAATATGCTTGAAATCACTACTTACGATCATGAGTCTGTCAGACGGCAGCTAGCGTAGGAAAGCGCTGTCGCCGAAACATGGCGTCACAGCCTTTCCAAATGCGCTGTCGATCCTGTTCGCAAACGACTTATACGTCGCGTGAAGGTCGCCGCAATTCGATTAAGGAGAAAACGATGTTTGGAATAGAATTCTTGAAACGTGCGTTTATTGCCACCGTAGCATTCAGTTTAGCAGGCCACGGCGTTGCCAGCGTCGCTGCAGCTGAAGGCGAACCGAGCGACAATGGCAGGGTAATTTCACCCGAATTTCCGTTTGAAAAGAAATTTGTCACCGTCAATGGATCAAAAATGGCTTATGTCGATGAGGGGGAAGGTCCTGTCGTGCTGTTCATACATGGCAATCCCACCTCTTCATATTTGTGGCGCAATATCATCCCTTACGTCGCCAATGACCATCGCGCGATTGCAATCGACCTCATCGGCATGGGCGACAGTGACAAACCTGAAATCGGCTACACATTCGACGAGCACGCATCTTACGTCGACGGCTTCATCGATGCACTCGACCTGAAGGACATAACGCTCGTCATCCATGATTGGGGTTCTGCGATCGGCATGCGCTATGGGCGCCTGAACGAAGACAATGTGCGGGCGCTCGCATTCATGGAAGCGATTATTCCGCCTGGGTTGCCCGCTGAAAGCTACGAAGCGATGGGCGATTTCACCGGAACAATGTTTAAAGCGCTTCGCACACCTGGCTTCGGCGAAGAACTCGTTTTGCGTCACAATTTCTTTGTTGAATCGGTGCTGGGCACATTCGGATCAGGGCGTCGCTTGACCAAAGCTGAGCTTGACCATTATCGCCGCCCATTCCTGACGCCGGAAAGTCGATTTCCAACGCTGCAATGGCCGCGTGAAGTCCCGATTGCCGGAGAGCCTGCAAAGGTTGCGACGACGGTCGAAGCAAATGGCGCGTGGCTTTATAAAACTGAATTGCCGAAGCTGTTCTTTCACGTTCAACCGGGGGCTCTTTTGCCACCACCGGCGGCTGACTATGTGATAGCGAACGCCAAGAATATCACGGCCGTCGATCTCGGCGCAGGTTCCCATTTCGTTCAGGAATCGAGCCCACACATGATTGGCGAAGCATTATCCGATTGGCTGGAGGCGCTGCCGCGATAGTCACGTCCGGGACAGATTTGTTGTTTACTCTTTCACAGGCCGTTGCCGTCACTGGCCGGTTTTGGCCAGCTGCGCTTACCGACAAATCATGAAGTCGCGGCGGTCGCTGAAAAACTGCAAAGGCTGACACTGGAAATCCGCGGCTCTAACGAACATAGTTGACCTAGGCCGGTCATCCGCCTCGGCCTATTCAGCTCCATCCCAGCTGGTTCAAGCTCCAGCCAGCATGCCATACCTTGATCATGTTTCGAATCTTCGCCCCTTCAAATTCCGTGATGTAAACATAGTCCGCTTCAAGCCGAAAACAAATTTCAGTCGGCGCCGCTAAGCGAGAACACGCAACTACAAAATGAGTGTTATAGCAGAAACAATTCAGTGATGGTCTTTTGCATGACGTTGCTTTAATATCATCGACAAAGTTTCCAGCGAATTAGCATCCATTCGCAGGCGAGCGATTGGCAGCAGAACTGCATTTTCGACGGCAAGATGTTGGCGAATATGTTCTGCAAAAACACGTAGTCTTCGACAATCCTCGGGGGATAATTCGTCACCCGCCAAACGACGTTTGAGTATAGTCAGTGCTTCATCGCCAATTGCTTCATCAGCCTTATGCTCATCGGCTAAACGCTTGAGGAGCGAATCAATATCGTCCTCTGTGCTGCAGCATTGCCTCAGGATTGGAAAAAACCCGAGCTCCTCATCCCCGACATGAAGCACAAAATCCACTTCTAAGAAATCAATAAGATCGACAACGCCCTGGCGATCAAATTCGCCATCTGCGATCAATTGAATCATCAATGCCGCCTGTCGCTGACGATAATGATCAGCAAAGAAAAAATCTAACGGCGCCTCAAGGAGATTCAAAGGCATCGGCTCGATTACCCAAGGCTCTGGAAAATTTTGGCCGCCTCGACTATCCGAGGGCGGCGCGCCGCCGCTACGGTTATGTTTTTCATCAGAAATCATCACAACGCCACTCCTTGTTAATACTGAAACCGCAGCGACGCCCAGATCAAGCTGCGATTAGCAGGGCCAAAATCGCCGCCATCATAGACGGCGCCTTTGAGTTCAGCCGACCAATGCTTGCGAAAAGCGACCGCGAGACCCGCATCAAATTCATCGCCAAAATCTAAGGAGCCTGTATCGGTATAAAACTGATGATAGGTCGCAAATACTTTTATGTTTGTTGCGAACGGACCGTCTTTCCAGGCGTAGCTCACCGACCCATAGATGTCCTCAATCCCAGCCGCAGGTGTAACGAGAAAGACATCGGCAAAACCCTGAAACTTATGCAGCGTCGCCAACGGCGTTTTGAAGGACGAAACGCCATCACCGCCAAGTTTTTCATAACCGATTTTTCCGCTAATATCAGCGACACCCAATGTCACCTCGCCATGAATATAATTCTCGGTATAGTCGATGGGGTTTGCTGCATGATCTGACTGAGTTGCAAACTCAGCGACAACACCGACCTTGATGCCGGCGTCTTCTTCCAATACTGCAGAGTTTTCATAGCGCGCGCCCCAGCTTTGTGAAGACAGGCCCGGCGCTTCTTCAAGATCAAGAATAACCCCATACCCTTTTAAGGCGCCAAACTCTCCGCCATCAAATACGGCAGAAATAACATGACTATCGCTATCGAACTCGCCAAGCGGGTTATCGTTCCCGAAAATACGATGGACGCGACTTATATACAGGTAGTCCACAGCAACATGGTCGAGCAATGTGGATGAAACCCGTGCTGCATCGAATGTCTGCTGGTTTTGGCGAAAATCCACTGCGCCAACAAAGCGATGATTGTTGAGATTATAACGCTGCCGACCGATTGTGACCGGCGTTTTTTCAATCCCGGTGAAGGTTACTTGCGCACGATTGATTTCCGTCGCGTCAGGATCCGCGATTACTGGAAATTGAACTCGCCCATTCGTCGTTGAATTGAAATGATCATCCCCGATAGAGGCAACATTTTCAAATTCAACCAACACCTTAAAGTTATAGAGCTCGCCGGTCTCAAACCCTAGCCGCGTTCTGATCGTATTGGCGTAGGCATTTTCCGCAAATCCATCCTGTGTTTTCCGCTCGTAGCGATACCGAACATCAATGATCGGCTTGCCATTCTTGATCGCTTCAATAATAGAGCTTTCGTTTTTTTCCAGTTCGTCGGCTTCCGCATATGACGGCGTCACTATCATGGCGAATACAACGCTCGCTGCCAAAGCCTCCCGAACCATTGTTCCTCTCGATGTTATCTCCGGCATGATGTTTACTCCGCTGGCGCCGATGGTCTTTCGTCCTGTTTACGCGTTCGCACAATTTGATAGCCGCGCCGATTCAAGTACCAGACAGGCGCCGACAGCATGTGAACAAGGCGCGTAAAAGGAAAAACCAGAAAAATTGTCAGCCCCAAGAAGATATGAAGTTCATATATCCAGTGGGCGCCTTCGACATATTTTGCGGCGTTAAAGTCAAGTGTGAATATCGCCTGCGCCCAAGCCATGAAGCGTACCATTTCCGCACCGTCGAGATGCTCCATGGACGCCAGGATGGTTGCGAGACCCAGCGCAAGTTGTAACCAGAGCAAGATAATCACCGCATGATCGCCAAAGCTTGACGTGACGCGAATCCGCGGATCGGAAAGGCGGCGATAGATCAATATCGTGGCGCCAATAAACGCCATCACCCCAGCGACTCCGCCTACTGAAATAGCGATCAACTGCTTGAAAGGATGCGAAACGCCCATCCAGTCAAAGAAAGCAATTGGCGTTAGTAGTCCCACCAGATGACCAAAGAAGACAATCAGCACGCCAACATGAAAAAGGACGCTGCCAACCATAAGCTGCTTACGGCGCAGCAATTGACTTGAACCGGATCGCCAGGAGTATTGCCCGTGATCAAAGCGAAGAATGCTGCCTAAGAATAGAACGGTAAGGCAGATGTACGGGTAAAAACCGAAAATGAATTGATGCAGAAAATCTTTCATGGTTTCAATCCCTTACGTTGCGCATCACTACGCCCGGCGCTTCACCTTCATGCATCCGATCCAACATTTCGCTGACCTTCGGACACGCCTCTTCACCGGGACCAAATGTCACCGGTTGATCTTCCCAAGCAGCGTCTAGTGCTTCGAGATCATTGGGATCGTCGTCCGGCGCCTTGCGGAGATCATCCAGCTCGCGTGCAGAAGGTTCACGTTCGGCGATTGCTTCGAGAATTCGGAAAACCGCAACATAGGGCGTTTTTCTTTTTTCAAGTCGCTCTTTGAGCGCAGCGATCACGCTCAGTGGCTCGGCGAGTAGTTGCCGCGCCTCATTAGCTGATCGCGTAGAGAGGTATTCCAGAAAGAGCGGCAAGAAATCCGGCAATTCATTGGCGCCAATCTCGAGCCCACCCTCCGCATAAAGGGTTTTTAGGTCGACCAT
>JAJFGC010000107.1 GCA_021776345.1 Hyphococcus sp.
ACTTCCCTCGCATCAGCGTATGTTTCAGCGACCAGCGCGATGGCACGGGCCTGTTCGCGATCGGGATAGTTTTCATTGGCCGCGCCGTCAGCGACGAGGGCGCGGATCCACTCCGCCCCGGCTCTGGTTTTGCCGGCGCCGCGGCCGCCAAGAATAAGCCAGGTCGTCCAGTCGCCCGCAGGTTCTCGTTGATGGTCATGGGCGTTCATCTCCCAGATTTCGCGTTGTTGGCGCTCCAGCGCTTTTGCGATCGCTTTCGCAATCGTCTCTCGCTTGCGCTGCGCTTTTCTGTTCTTCTCGCTCGATGCGGTCGACTTTGGCGGCGACGTCTCGATAGATTTTTCGCAAGTCTTCGTCGTTGAAGGACGGCGGCTGTTTTTTTCCGTCATCGAGGTCCTGTTCCTTTTCGTCCTGACGTTTCAGACGGGCGGCGATTTCAGCGGCGCCCATAAGGGTCCGGAGCGCTCTGGCGCCGCGGTCAAATGTTTCCTCCTCGTCCTCTTCGCCGATCAGCATCGCGGATTTGCGCAAGGCAATGGCGGCGATACGCTCATAGAGCACGGCCCAGTCTGCCTTTTCATCCGTATACGATGCTTGTGCCGGAAAAGATTTTTCAAGTTGATTTTTCATCATGGAAGGCATGATACGGCCTCCCGGAAGGTGGTCGATAACCTTCGACCAAATATAGGTTTTATGGAAGAATACCCTCTCAGGGTTGTATTTTACGCACGCTGATTCAACTTATTCGCGTGGGGTTTTTGCTCAGATTGTCGGGCGGCGTTTACCGCGTTTTCGTAATCCGGCTTTCAAGCAAGTCGTCGTCGATTTCATCTTCGGGAATTAAATCCGGCGACACGGCGACGCCAGCGCGGGCGACGCTTTCCTTGTCGCCGGTAATCAGCGGATGCCAATCCGGCAAATCCTGATCATTGGCAAGCCGGCGATAGGCGCAGGTTTTCGGCATCCAGGTCAGGGATTTTGCATTTTGCGGGGTTAACCGCACGCAATCGGGCACGCGTTTTGACCGGTTTTCATAATCGGTGCAACGGCGCGCTTTTGCGTCAAAAAGTTTGCAGCCGACATCGGTCTCGAAAACATCACCGGTTTCATCATTGTGGAGAATATAAATACAGCAGCGCCCACAGCCATCGCAGAGCGACTCCCATTCGGCTTGCGTCATCTCGGTAAGGGACTTGGTTTCCCAGAAGGGTTTTTCGCCGACCATCGGTCTTGTCTAGCAGCTTCACATCAAAGCGCCACCTTGAGCTATCATTGCGACGAACCGGTGGAATATTGGTTGTAGAAAAAGCATAAGACCGTAACAATAGCGCTGAGCTGGATTGTGAGCGGGTCGAGTGATCAAATCTTCTGCAATGACTATTGAGAACACGCGCCATGCGCCTGATTGCGGTCTCGCCCCACACCGTCATGGCGAAGGATATATCGCTGTCGTTGTTGCTGGCGCGTATGAAGAAGCCAGCGTTGATGGACGATATTTTTGCCCGCCGGCTACGCTGGTCTGGCACCCGCCCTTTCACCTTCATGAAAACCGGTTTGGCGCTGACGGCGCCGCTGTTTTGAATCTGCCGCTTCCGGCGGCGGCGCCCGTGCTCAACGCTTATCGTGTGTGCCTTAGCCCATGCGCCGAAAACATCATCGCGCTGGCGCAAACAGATGCGGCGCGCGCCGCCTTTGCCGCCCTCGAGGAACTTCAAGCCAAAGTCGCGCCAGCGATGGCGGCGCCTGACTGGCTGATTTCAATGGCGCGGGCTCTGCGCCGTGACCCTTACAAAGGCGTTTCGTCATCGATTGGCGTGCTCGCCAGAGAAAGCGGCGTTTCCGCCGAACATGCGTCGCGCCAGTTTAAAGCCTATTTTGGCGTCACCCCCACCGCCTACAGGCGCGAATATCGTGTCCGACGCGCAATGCGCATGCTCGGGCGCGGCGCACCGTCTACCGAAACAGCGTACAGCTGTGGCTATGCCGATCAAAGTCATCTGGTGAAGGAATTTAGGACCATCACTGGCCGGACCCCGGGGGCGTTCCGGGCCGGTCGGTAATGGTGGTTGCCTTAACCGCCGAAGAAAAGGTCTGGTCGGGTCAGACGATAATGCCCGCAATCCGACGAAGTTGAGCAGATGGACTTTGACCAATTGCAACGCTTCACCCAGGTCAATTACGAGATCGCAGTGGACGTCGCCAATATGGATGAGCGCCCTTTATGGAAAGCGGGCGACTTCTTCGCCAGACTTTTTGATGGGCCGATGGAAGAGTAATCAGCGGTGGGTTTTGGAGTATTTTCGCCAGGCCTCTTGACAACTCAATTGTCATTTTTTATTTGACAATATAGTTGTCATTATGAGGAAAGGCCAATGCCCGCACGTCAAACCAATGCCGCCGGCCTGATCGCCGAAATCCGCGGCGCTTTTCATGATCTCGCTGCCTATGGGGCTGATCTTTACAGAGATCTCAGCGTCAACGCATCGATGCGTGCTGTCATGGAATTTATCGATGCGCGCGGACCACAGACGGTTCCGGCAATGGCGCGGGACAAAAATGTGTCGCGTCAGCATATTCAAACCATCGTCGATCTGCTGCATGACGCACAACTTGTCGAGCAAATGGAAAACCCGGCGCACAAGCGCTCTGTCCTGATTGCGCTCACGCGTAAGGGACGAGCCCTTTATGAGAAAATTCATGCGCGCGACAAGGCCGCTCTTAAAACCCTCACAAAAGATCTTGCCGGCGTAGACCTTGCCGCCGCATGCGACGCCATCACCGCACTACGCGAGGCAATAAGCCAATCCCAAACCAAAGGAGAAAGAAAATGAACCACAACCGCAATCGGCGCGGACACCGCGCAGTCACCTTCCTGATCGCGACACTCATTACCGCTATCCTCGTTCACTGGACGTGGAACGGCGCAGGCGGCGCGCTCTTGCAGCTGCCGGCGGCCTCGTTCGTAGATATCGCATCGATCATTATCGCTGTGGCGGCAATTCTTGGCCTGGTTCGTCTTGCCTTTTATCGCGCGCCATCGAACCCGCATTCGAGATGAGCAGTTTTCCCGCTACCGTGATCGCCCAGTTCAAGCGCCCGACCGGCGCACTCGGGCGGCTCGCAGGGCTAATTATGGCAAGCCGGCCGTCCAACAAGAAACGTAACCAGTGGACACTCGATCTTTTAAATATTCAGCCTGCCGATCAGATTTTTGAACTTGGATGCGGGCCAGGCTACGCGCTGGCCCTTGCTGCAGCTAAAACGACCCGCGGTTTTGTCACCGGGGTTGATCATTCAACGGTCATGACCGAGATGTCGCGGAGGCGCCTGCGTGCTGCAATCCGCGACGACAGAGCCAACATCATTCTTGGCGGCGGCGAACAGCTCCGTGTTTTCGATCGGACACTTAATGCGATCTATTGCGCGAACGTGATTCAGTTTCTCGACGACAAGCATGGCTATTTCACCCTGGCATACGATGCACTCGCCTGTGGCGGACGGATCGCAACAACCTATCAACCGCGCGGCCACAACCCGACCGCAGCAAAAGCGGATGCGATCGCAAAAGAATGCAGCACCGCGATGGAAAAAACCGGGTTCAGCTCAATCCGCATCGAGAGGTTAGACGGTGACAAAATTCCAACAATTTGCATTCTCGGACAACGATAAAACACCGAGCCGCTAGTTCTTTAGCTTCACCCGATACGCACACCGCCGCGCGCCGGCGAGGATATGTTCCTCGCGCGCGATGGTGATGTCTTTGCCCAGGACATCGGAGAAAACTTTCAGCTCATTGGCGCAAAGGCCGGTGCAGGCTTTGGCGGCGGAACAGATCGGGCAGTGGTTTTCGATCAACAACCAGTCACGGCCGTCTTTTTTGGCTTCGGCCATATAGCCTTCATCAGAGCGCGCCTTAGCGAGACGCTTGACCCGGTCGGCGGTCGATTTTGCGGTTTTGAGTTTCTCGCGATAGGCGACGCGCTGCATTTGCCCATGCTTCTTGACGACTTTGGCGAGCCCCTCCGCGCCAAAGAGTTCCTCTACGGATTTAATCATCTCAACCGCAAGGCCCTGATGCGCATCAGGAAACAGCCGCGCCGCCGCGTCGGTCAGCGACCAATATTTGACCGGCCGCCCTCTTCCTTTTGATTGCGAGCGCTCCTCCACCAGCCCTTCGTCCCGCAGGTCATAAAGCTGCAGCCGCGCCGCCATCGGCGTTACGCTGAGCGCCTCGCCCAACGCGGTCGCGGATTGCTCGCCGGTGCGCTTTAACAAATCAAGGATCGCCTGACGGGTCTTGGCCTCGCCCGGATTATTGGACTTTGCGCCATCGATTTTTTCGATAGCCGCATTCGATATTTTGCTCATGGATTATTTTTAAAAGATATTGCTTTTAAAAACAAGTGCGATTATTGAAAGAAAATACTTTCTTTAATAGCAACAGGAGAAAAATGACATGCCCAAACTTGAACATATCAATCTGGTGGTTGAGGAGATCGACCCGACCCTGAAATTGTTAAGCAGCGCCTTCCCGGAATGGCGCCTGCGCGGCGAAGGCAATGACGAATGGTACGGCATGCCGCGGCGCTGGGTGCATTTTGGCGATGACGAAACCTACGTAACGCTCAATGATTTTGGCGAAGGCAAGCAGCGCGATCTCAAAAGCAGCCAGCCCGGCCTTGCCCATGTCGGCTTTGAGGTTGCGTCCGTTGACCTCATTGTCTCGCGCCTTGAAAAAGCCGGATTCGAACCAAGGGTCTGGGGATCGGACCATCCCCACCGCCGCAATGTGTACTATCTTGACGGCGCCGGGCTTGAATTCGAGTTCATTGAATATTTTTCTGAAAAACCTGAAGAGAGAAATCTCTATGTCTGATGCAGGGGATTTAGCCGAATGGCTGCGCCGCGTTTTTGAGCGACGCAGCCAAGCCGAGACGCCGACAGATATCCTCGGCATTCTCGGCTCAAGCCGCAATGATGGCGATACGAGCACGCTGGCTCAAGCGGTGTTCTCGCATCTGCCGGATGCACAACTGATCAACCTCAATGATTATGCGATTGCGCCCTATCACTATCATCATCGACATCGCCATGATGATTTTATCAACATCGCGACGCTGATGAGCGAGGCAAAGACGATTGTCTTTGCCTCGCCTGTCTACTGGTATTCCATGAGCGGGCAGATGAAAATTTTCTTCGACCGCCTGACGGATCTCACTGAAATTTACAAACCCGTTGGCAAATCCCTCAAAAATAAAACAGCGTTTCTCATCGCGACTGGCGGAACCGCCAAGCCGCCCGCCGCTTTCGAGCCGCCCTTTGCCGAGACCGCGCGCTATTTTGATATGCATTGGGGCGGGACGCTCTATGCGCAGGCAAGCAACATATCCAGCGCCGGAGAAAGCGCCGCTATTTTCGCCAGAAAAATTGAAGCAATGGCCTCCGGTCGCATGATCCGCGCCGCTTAAGGTAGAATAAGGATTACCGGGCCTTGGCGCGCGCTTCCTTTAACGCCATTTCGGCGGTGATCTTCTCTCTTAGCTGGTTTGGCGAGCAAGTTTCTATTGCGGGTTGCAGTTCGGCGGCAATCCAGTTGCGATCAGGTGGAATGGAATAGCTTTCTGCGAGGTCGGGAACATAGTCTGGTGCGCAAATTTGCGATCGAAATTTTCCGTAATGGTCTGCGGCCGTATCGTCAATTTCGCCACGTCGTCGCTTGTTGAAAAAGGTTGCCGCACCACCCGCGATTTCATCAATGTGCTCAGGCAGCTTATCGACACGCTCAACAATGAAATTAGATGTCATTGGGTAAACGTCGGAACTCTTGGTGCGCGTTAGCGCCCCCGACAGGTAATTAATTTTCGTTTCGCCCATATTCCCGGACGGCACATTCAACATCATTTGTCGACAGGAAAACCCACGCATATGATGTGGACGATAAAAAGTAACATGAGCGGCATTGGCGCATTTATAAATTGGTCCCACATAAATTCGGCGCTTTGCCGTTATCCAATAGACGAATACTTCATCGCTTTTCTGCATCCGCTCGATAATCAGCCACTCCAATGTCGGGCCCGTGTGATCACCTTTCTGACGGTATAATGTATAGATTCCAGAGACGTTTTTTACGATTCGCGACTGTTCAACTGGATTGACGACCTGGAGTGCAAGAGCGTGATTTGGAATGGGGCCAAAAACAGGCACTTCCCGACTTACATTCTGCGCAGCGTCGTTTCGCAGCGCTCCTGCGAATGGGTTTTCGCGAGAATACGTTGGTGGCGTATCAAAAAATTCTTCGCCAATTACGCAATCGAGTGTTTTCAGTAAACGGATTAACCTGCGCAACGACTGTGCATTTACGCTTTTATCAACGCAAAATACATTCTCAATAGTGTTTGGCCGGAAATAGATGTCCGTGTCGCGATGCTGCTGCAACGCATATTCTTTTAATTCTTGAAATGATTTTTCGGTTCGCGCCTGGATCACTTCCCAATGCTCCTGGCTAATTCGCCGTGCCGTCATTCTCATCCGCCTCGCCGCTCACGATCATGTGAACGCGGGACCTTAAATATAGTTGTGTCAAATGTCTCGCAAAAATTGCGCAGATTGTGTAAAAACTGTGTAGATTTTAGCGACAGTGCAGAAATTACGCTGAAACGAAGATATCTACTTTGGTTTCCGTTCCATCTATGTTTTTGACGTAAAATTCCTTTCCTTCACTATTAGCTTCCAGCGCCCATTCATATATTCGCAGCGCCTGGCGCACCACGTCGGTATATGAGGTAAGCTCTTGTTCTGCTTTGATCTTATTCAAGCGGGCGACGGATCGGTCGGGAAACACGAAGCTCATTCGACGGGACATCTATAAAGATCCTCTCTGCGGGAGTTTTGGTGAGAATTGCGGCGCGGCGACCTGCGCGGCGAAAAAAATGCTCAAATCTCACACACTCAAGTTCAATCGAGGGCTGCTGCATACGCCGCAGCGGCACAAGCCGTCAACTATATAATATTATACGTGATAATAATGGGTGTTTTATGCGTTCATTTTTAGCTCATGTTGTAGAATTATCTCACTTTTTATAAAAAAAACCGAACAGGGTATTACTAGATATGCTCATTCGAACATGGCAGATTCCCCCTGCAGCAATAGAAAGGAGTCAAAAATGGAGACGACAATGAAACTCAACGATCGACCGCGAACGAGGGCGTCACCGAGGAACAAGAGAGCAGAACATAAGGAGATGGAAAAATGGCACTCAGAAAGGAGCCCCCATTAAGGGTCGCTGTAGGCGAAGATTTTCCGGTTAGACGACCGTCTATTCTTCGGGAGATCTGCGTCGGTTTGTTCGTCCTGCTTGTGGGCGGAGTGATGCTTCTGGCAATTGAACGTTCAACGGATCACTGGTCATTCGACAGGGAAAACAGACGCGAAAGCACTGATACACATAGCGAAACACTATATCCAGTTCGGGCAGTCAAACCGCCTCCGTTGGAACACACAGCTCCGATGGAATTTGCCCCTCCAGAAGAGGATAAAATCAACAACACACCGCCGCCGAAAACAAACGGCTAAAGCGGCCCCTCATAAGCCAAGGATGCAGCCGCCCCGGCGCGAATGGGGCGGCTGTTTTCCTTCCCAACGGAAAAGCTTACCTCTTTGTCACCCGCGCCATGAAATCTCTTCCCTTGCGCCGCCTTCCCGCCGCGATTATCGACGACACATCCACTGCCCATTCTGGCGTGAACACTGCATAATAAGAGCTGATGAGCGACAAGACAGATCATAATGACGAGGCGCTAACTGAAGCAGAAACCGGCCCGAAGAACGGGTTGATCACCGGGCTTTGGGGCGACTTCAAGCGGGGCGCGGCTGAGATCCGCGATGATGCGGCGCGTCTCTTCGGCGGGGCGAAGAAAAAATCCGGAAAACCGTCGCCTTATTCGGAGACGGTGAAATACCCACAAGAGCCAGGCGAGGGCACGGCCTGGCGCGACTTCTGGGGGAGCTTCCTTGGCGCCGGCGCGTCGCTGGGCTTCCTTGGCGCCATCGCCGGGCTTTGGTTCGCCTTTATCATCATGGCGCCGCGCATCCCGGCGGACGCCGATATGTGGAACGTCAACCGCCAGTCGGCGATCATTGTCCTTGATCGCAATGGCGAAGAGATCGCCGCGCGCGGCGCGCGCTATGGCGAACAGGTCGAGCCGGAAGATCTGCCCGGTTACTTTGTTCAGGCTATTTTATCGACGGAGGATCGCCGGTTCTTTGATCACAACGGCGTCGATTTGCGCGGCACCTTGCGCGCGGCAATGGCAAACGCAAAAGCCGGCGGCGTTACCGAAGGCGGCTCAACGATCACACAGCAGCTGGCGAAAAACCTGTTTCTCTCGCCCGAGCAAACCTACAGCCGCAAGGCGCGCGAGGCGCTGCTCGCTCTGTGGCTCGAAGGTCATTACACGAAAAACCAGATCCTGTCGCTTTACATCAACCGAATATATCTCGGCGCCGGGACCTATGGCGTTGAGTCCGCCGCGCAGACTTATTTCGCCAAGTCGGCGCGGGATGTATCGCTGGCGGAAGCGGCGATGCTCGCCGGTCTGCCAAAGGCGCCGTCAACCTATGCGCCAACGCAGAACCCGAAAGGGGCGGAGCGCCGCGCGTCGGAGGTTTTAAACAATTTGCTGGAGGTTGGCGCCATCGCCCCGTTTGATGCGCGCGAGGCGCGGCAAAACCCGGCAAAGGTGATTAATCAGAATACGGATAGTGATCTCGGCTATTTCTTCGACTATGTGGCGGCGAAGGCGGCGGCCGTCTCAAAAGGCGTCGCCGGTGATATTGTCGTCACGACAACCATTGACCAGAAGCTTCAACGCGACGCGGAGACCGCCGTTTCCGTTGCTCTCACCGTTGAGCGACGCCTCAAAGGCGCCGATCAGGCAGCCCTCGTCGCCTATGATATCGGCGGCGCCTTGCGCGCCATGGTCGGCGGGCGGTCTTACAAGGAAAGCCAGTTCAATCGCGCGGTGCAAGCCAAACGCCAGCCTGGTTCCGCGTTTAAACCATTCGTTTACGCAACCGCGATGGAAGCAGGGCTGACGCCCTCCTCGCGCTTTGTCGATCAACCGGTGGAATATGACGGCTGGGCGCCAACCAACTACACCGACGGCTATATTGGCCCGGTCCGGCTGTCCGAAGCGATGGCGAAATCGATCAACACCATCGCCGTTCAAGTTTCCGAACGCGTCGGCCCGTCAAACGTCGCCGCCACCGCGATGAAGTTTGGCATACCGGATGTGCCGTCGTTCCGCGCGATTGCGCTCGGCGCCGTTGACGTGACGCTTGAAGATTTAACCGGCGCCTATCTGCCCTTCGCCACCGGCGGCTTGAAACCAATCCCTTACGCGATTGAAAAGATCGAGACCCGCGACGGCCAGGTTTTATTCCAACATGAACGACAGGCGCCGGCGCGCGTCATGTCGAAGAAAGCGGCGAAAAACATGAACCACCTGCTCTATCAGGTGATGCATTCAGGCACCGGCAGACGCGCCAGCCTCGGCCGGCGCGACGCCGCCGGCAAAACCGGCACCACAAACGACTGGCGCGACGCCTGGTTTGTCGGCTACACGCCGCAGCTGACCGCCGGCGTCTGGGTCGGCAATGACGACTACCGGCCGATGGAAGAAGTCACCGGCGGATCGATCCCGGCGGAAATCTGGAAAGCGTTTATGATCTCCGCCCATCAGGGATTGCGCATGACCGAGATCGACGGCGCCTACCCCGCCGTCACCTACGCCTCCGAACCAACGCTGCTTAATTTCTATACAGAAGTTTCGAGAGGCTTCGAACGCGTCCGCCGCGACGGCAATGAACGCCGCGGGCGGAGACGGCAGTAAATTCTGCAACGCAGCATCACTGCCGCCGCCGTATTTGTTAAGCGGCGCTGGACTGAAAGCCGTGACATCCGCCCAAGCCAGGTCATTTGCACCGCATTTCCAGCTTGCTACACTCAAGGCAACCACTACGGACCGGGAGGGTTTCTGGTTACGATTTTTGCTTGGCGTTATTGCCGCCATTGCCGGCGCATATGCTTTTTATCACTTTGACCTTGTACCGACAAAAGACAAAGCCTCAGCCGAAGCCGACGTGCGCCCCGTTTGGAATGAGGGCGATTTCTTCGGCGAGCTATACGGCCGGGACTGACCGCACGCAGTTTTGATTGCGTCCGGGGTCCACCCGCATGATCGCCTGCGCTATACTTTGCCGAAACGCGCGCCAATTGGGACGTGCTGCAAAGTTTGCGGGATGATAAGCAAAAGATGGATGTTCTCGACGATATTCTGGGCGCCTTAAACCTCAAAGGCACGCTCTATTTTCGCACCGATTTTTCGCCGCCATGGGCGACGACGGTGCCCGATCTTGCCGGCGCTGCACGGTTTCACCTTGTGGTTCAGGGGCAATGCCATGTGACTTTTGCCTCGGGCGCTTCAGTGCTGCTTGGTCCCGGTGATCTTGTCCTGATCCCCGGCGGGCGCACGCATATTATTGCAGATAGCGCCGGGCGCGACGCGCCGCCGCTTGAGACCGTGCTCGCGGATGCAGGCTATGATGGCGGCGGGGTTCTCGCCCTTGGCGATGGCGACCCCCATGCAACGACGCAACTGGTATGTGGTCATTTCACTTTTCGCGACGGGGCCGATCACCCATTGCTCCGCGCCCTGCCGGAATCGCTCATTACCACGGCGGCGGAGCGCGTGCGCGAACCCTGGCTTGACGAGACCTTGCGCCTGATCACCCGGCGCGTCTTTGCCGAAACGCCCGGCTCCACCGCCGCGGTCACACGATTATCGGAAGCGGTGTTCATCGAGCTGATGCGTATCGGCGTTAATCAAAGCCCGCAAATGGCGTCTATTTTCGCAGCACTCAACGATCAACAGATCGGGCGCACCTTATCGCTGATGCATGAGCGACCCAGTGAACACTGGACGGTTCAAAAACTCGCAGGCGAGGCCGGCATGTCGCGCAGCCGCTATGCGGAAAAGTTCCGCCGTCTGATTGATATGGGGCCGATGGCGTATTTGAGCGAATGGCGATTGCAAAAAGCGCTGGCGTTACTCGATGATTCGCGGTGCAGCGTGCAACAAGCGGCAGCCAAGACCGGCTACCAGTCCCCCGCGGCCTTTACCCGCGCTTTTTCCGCGAAATTCGGGTCGTCGCCGACGCAATACCGACGAAATCTCGCATAATTTTGCAAACCGTCCCAATGAGCTTGCCCTAAATCCCAATCTTCATTGCGATGATTGATCTATCATCCTGCAGCCATCAAATGCGCTCCATCGTTAAACACGGCAATGGGGCCTTAATTGCACAATCATTCTTACACAGACGGATTATCGCCAAAGCTGAAAAGAATTGGAAAGAAATCGAACACAAAGCCTCGCGCGACCTCTAGTCGCGAGCGGCGGGCGCGTGGGAAGCCGGTGCGGCGTGAACTGATCTCTCCTTTTTCAGTGTTCACGCCGGATCTTAAGACTGGCCGCCTCGCGCCCGCATGTTTTCAATCACAATAATGGAGACAATCTCATGGATACTGCTTTTTTATATCTGACGCTTTCGGGCGTTTTAACCGTCCTGTTATGGACGCCCTACATTGTCGCGCGACTCTTCGTATGGGGACCGCTCACCTTTCTGGGTAATTATCCGAAAGGATTTCCAGCCGAAGAACCAACACCACCATTGTGGGCTCAACGGGCCAAACGCGCGCATCTCAACATGGTGGAAACCATGCCAGCGTTTATAGCCGTCATTGTCGGCGCCAATTATCTGATTGGCGACAGCGCCGGTCTTGTTATCGGGGCCTGGGCGCAAGTCTTTTTCTACGTCCGCATCGCCCATGCGGTTGTTTATATCCTGGCCATCCCCGGTCTGCGCACGCCGATTTACCTGGTTTCCTGGGCGGCGATTTTAATGATTGCACGTGAGGCGCTTTTTTAAAAAAACCGTCAGATGATGATCGGCGCAGGCTCGGTCTGCCCCGTTCTCCCAATGGCTTGCGGTGATCATTACCGTTCGCGTGTCACGAGACGGCGTCAGTCTTTTGAACGGGCCGGCGCCGTTTTTTGTTTTCACACGAGCATTCCCTGCGGCAAGGCGAGCGCCCCACGCGACGAACTCCTAATTTATTAGTTGACACCAGAAATCACCGGCCATAGGCTTCTCCTAAGGAATTAGGACTAAGCCATGGCCAGACCGTCGTCTAAGTCGCTAACCGAAGCAGAACAACGCGTCATGCAAGCCTTATGGCGGCGCGGCGAAGCCAGCGTTCGCGATATTTTTGACGATCTTTCCGACAACCATGGCGTTGCCTACAACACTGTCCTCACCATTCTCGGCATTTTGCACAAAAAGAAATATGTGAAATTTCGCCGCGACGGCCGCGCTCATATTTATCGACCTGCGGTGACGCAAACCGACGCCCGCAAGGAGGCGTTCGATCAACTTGTGTCGCGGTTTTTTGGCGGTTCGAAAAACGCCTTTGCTCAATATCTTCTCGAAGATGAAGACCTCGATGCAGACGAGCTGGCGACGCTGAAAAAGCTCACCAGCAAAAAACGGATAAAGGACTGACGAGTATGCCCGACACTTTTATTTTTCCGTTTCTGTTTAACGCCGCGTGGTTATCGGCGCTTTTCACCATCAGCGCATGGGCGGCCATCAAATTATTCGCCATTGAAAATGCAAGCGCCCGCACCGTGATATGGTCCGCCGCCTTTTTTCTGACGGCGTTCACGCCCTTCGTGTCGTTCGCACCGGGCGGCATTGACCGTATAACGATCAACTCGGTCCCGGCGGCAATCAACGCCGCGACGCCTGCAGCGCCAACGGAAGCACTCAATGACGGTGCGCCGGCCGGCGCCGTTATGGCTGAGCCCTGGAACAGAACAACCCTTCTCGACGCCATGGCCGCCGCGCTCATCCTTATTTGGTTTGCCGGCGCTGTCTGGCGGGGGGCGCGCCTCGCGCATGACGCCCTCGCGATTGCGCGGCTACGCTGGGAAAGCGCGCCCCTGCGCGAGCGCGCAGACGGCGTGTTGCTGCCGCCCCATGTTTCGTTACGCTCTCACCCGACGATCAATGTCCCGATCGCTTCTGGCCTTTTCCGGGCCGCGATCATCCTGCCTGAAGCAAATGCGCGCCAACTCAAAAGCCCGGTTGCGCAAGCCGCCCTTGCTCACGAACTGGCTCATTTAAACCGCGGCGATCTTTTCTTTTCATTCGCAGAGGCGCTGGTCCTCTGCCTTTTCTGGTGGAACCCTCTTATGTGGAAACTTCGTACAAAAATTACCGAGACAAGAGAGATGGCCTGCGACGACAGCGCCGTCACCCTGATGCAAGACCCATCGGCCTATGCGCAGTCGCTGGTTGAGTTTGCCGAGCGTGCGATGGCATCTCGCGAAGGCAACACGCACCATGCAGCGCTGGCTGCAACGGGCAACCCGTCAGATCTGAAACGCAGAATTACGCGGCTCATGGCGGATGATTACAGGGAACGTGCGCGGCTATCGATGACGCGCGCGCTCCTTGCCGGCGCGGCGATGACCGCGGTGACGGTGGGCGCCGCTGCGGCGGCGCCGCGCATTGTCGTCGCCGCCGTGACCCCGACATCGCATCTCGTTCAGCCCGAAGCGACCTCTGATGCGGAAAGCCTCGGCCGGGCGTTGGTTGATGCGATTGCCAACAGGCAGTGGGCGACAGCTGACGCGCTGATCGCCTCCGGCGCCGATATTAATGCGGTCCTTTATGGCGACGGCACGCCGTTGATCGCCGCAGTCAATGCCGGATCGGCCGACTATGTTGAAAAACTGGTCAGCATGGGCGCCGATGTTGAGGCGACAGCGACATATGATGAGACCGCCTTGATCTCCGCTGTGCGGCAAAGAAACGCAACGATCGTCAGCCTGTTGATCACTGCCGGCGCGGACGTCAACAAATCGGTGACGACAGAAAACGGTGTTTTACGGTCACCGCTTGGCGAAGCCAAACGATTGGGCTTGCGCGATATCGAGACCATGCTGCGCGACGCCGGCGCCGAATAATATAGAACTGAAAATTTGAGGAGTATGGAAAGGTGATTTCATCTTTACGCCGGAGCTGTGTCTTATTGTTGCTGATTTTGGCGCCGCTCTGCGCCCATGCCTCACCCCGGCTCCTTGATGATGCGGCCTGGCGCGGTGATCTCGCCGAGATGGCGGCAACAGTAAAAGAAAACCATCCAGCGCCTTATCGTCATGTCAGTGAAGAGGATTTCAATAGCGCCGTCGAGGCGCTGGACACACGCATTCCCAAACTGACCGATAAGCAAATTATCGTCGAGATGGCGAAGATCATCGCCCTCGTCAGTGACGGCCACACGCGCCTGTCCATTCCGCGCCAGCATCACAATCTTGCCTTTTCATTCAGCCATTCTTCGCCAAAAGAACCGACCCATAAGGCAATGAATTTTGCCTCGCTGCCGTTTCGGTTCCAGGTGCTGGAGGGCGGGCTCTATATCGTCAAAGCCAGTGAACAATATGCGCATCTTGTCGGCGCAGAAGTGATCGCGTTCGGCGATACGCCGGTTGCGGACGCTTTGGCGATGTTGTCGAGCGTCAATTATGCTGAAAACCGGATGACGGACATATTGCTGCAAGGCGACCGGGCGGGATTGCCGGAAGTTCTCGCCGCTCTTGGCGTTACCGCGTCCAGCGATGAAACCGCACTGACATTGCGTCCCTTTGGCGACGACAAGACTATCATCATCGCCGTTGCCCCGCTTGGACCAGAACCGGTTGAGCTTATCGCACCCGAAAAATCACAATCGCCGCTATGGCTGAGCAATATTGCACCGCCCAAATGGGCAACGCCGCTTAAACAAGAGCGCACACATTTTATCCAGCTCAACCAGATTGAAGGCGGCGTACCGGAAGTTTTCCTTGCCGACTTTATGAAAACCGAGATTGAGAAAGCCAAACGCGCGCGTGCAAAAAAGATCATTCTCGACTTGCGCCACAATCACGGCGGCAATGGCGGCGCCGCGCACGCCGTCATCAATACCATCGTCACAAGTCCTTATAATGAATATGGAAAGTTTATGGTCATTACCGGCCGCGAGACATTTTCCGCCGCCGGGCATTTATTGACCGAAATCGAACAATATACGGACGCGGTCATTTTTGGCGAAGCGACAAGCGCGGCGCCGGATTCCTATGGCGATCCGAAACGCATCCAGCTTGAAAACAGCGGTCTTGATTTGCGCGTATCGCGGTTGCACTGGGGCTCGTGGCGAGCGTTTGATGATCGCGACACTTACACGCCGCACATTCCGGTCCCCTACACCATTGATGATTATATGAACGGCCGTGACCCGGCGCTTGAAGCCGCGCTCAATTATAGGCCGCCGGCGAATTTTGCCGCCCTGATCTCAGACTTCGCTGCAGAAGGGATCAGCTGGGACGGAATTTTTATCCTCTTCAGTCGATACTCGACAGATCCGCGGGTACAGCCAATTGATATTGCCGCGCTGGTCGATGATTTGCTGGTTGAAGCCGGCAATAGAGAGAAGGCGACGGAAAATGCGCCGGCGAAATACCTATACGAAATTGTCGGACTATTGGACGAAGACCGTGTGGAAGCCTATCTCGGCCAAGGCCGTAGCGCCCTCGCCTTAAACCAAACAGACGGCGCGAGAGAAGCTGTTGAGGCCGGGCTCGCGGTTTTCCCCGCCAATCAACAATTACTCAAGCTGAAAACGGAACTGGAAAAACTATAGTAAGCACTGATTGCCGCCGGCGATAACGTGGAAGGGTTGCCGACGGCAGTGTGTTTATTCTTCGACTTTATGCGCGAGCGCTTCTATGCGGATTGCAACATCAGTCCCGACAAATTTCGCCGCCGTCTCCATACCCCAATCAAGGCGGTTGATGCTGGCTGTCGCGGAAATCCCCACCGCTTCTTTTTTGGTCGCCGGGTCGGGGCCGATCTTGTTGAGCGTAACGTCAAGCGTCACCGGCCTGGTAACGCCAAGCAGCGTTAGATCACCCGTCACGGTCGCGGCGTTATCGCCATGCAACGCAACCGCCGTGGACGTGAAAGACATCGTCGCGAATTCTTCCGTGTTCAGCCACGCAGCGCCTTGAATATGACCGTCTCTGGTCTCGTCGCCGCTGACCACCGATGGCACGCTGATGGTCGCCTCAACTGAGCTGTTTTCGGGCGCTCCCTGATCAAGGGTGATGACGCCCGCGACGCCCGGAAATGTGCCGATGATATCGTTGAACCCAAAGCGAAGAACTGAAAACTGCACATGGGTGTGCTGTGCATCGATCTCGTAACGGTCTTCAGCCAGCGCCTGACCAGCCGGCGCGCATGCCGCCGCCAGAAAGCCAAAGGTTGACAGGGCGGCAAAAGCTTTGCCGTCTAGATGAAGGGGCATTGACGTCTCCATAATTTATTCTACAATGTAGTAGATATATTGAAAGAACGCCAATGCGCAAGGCAAAAAATTTAGGCGAGTTTGAAATACTCGTATTGGCGGCGCTTGTTCGTCTGGGGGCGGATGCTTACGGCGTATCGATCCGCCAGGAGATCGAAGAACGCACGGGCCGCTCCGTGTCGGTCGGGGCCTTATATTCCACCCTCTCCCGTCTTGAAGAAAAGGGCTATGTTGCATCGCGCATTGGCGAGGCGACGGCTGAGCGCGGCGGGCGAGCAAAACGCCATTATGTGATAAAAGCCGAGGGTCAGGCGCAACTCGAAAAATCGATTTTCGCTCTTGGCGCCATGTTAAAGGGTTTAAAAACGTGGCCGGAAACGCTGAAAATTGGGATACGGACGGCCATCGCCCGAACGCTCGCCCGCCGCTAGTCGCGCATTCGTTTTTGGCGATGGCGGCTGACCCGGTCGATCGCTCAGCGCTGATGGGCGATCTCGCTGAGGAATTTGCCCGTCTTTGGCGGCGGTCTCCGGACAATGCCCGCGCCTGGTATTGGCGCCAGGCCGCAAAGTCCGCGCCGCATCTTTTTTTAAAGCGCTTGCGCGCGCCGGAAACGCAAAAGCTGTTGATCGGGATTGGCGCTGCAGTCGTCGCTTTTTTCCTGTTGCGGTATTGGGATTTGTGGGTGGCGCGCAATGCAGCGCGCGAGTTTGCCGCCGCCACCAATGCGCAAAACTATTTTCTGCCGCGGATGGTCTATCTCATCGCACAAATGGCGGGCTTTGTGCTCGCCGGCGCAATGATTGCGGCGGTGACCTTTGCCAGGGAGACAAGCTTTCTCGCCAATGCGGCCATACGGCTGGCGCCCATTGGCGCGGTTTTATTGGCGCCGACCTTGTTTGCGATGGTCAGCGGCGCCGACAATTACGATCTGTCCTTCCGCCTGATCTGGATCACCCTCGCCATTCCGTCGCTCATTAGCGGGGCCGGCGCGTATTGGATGCTTTCAAACAGATCGCACTGACCCCTCCCACTTTCGTGAAGAGGATTATAACGACAGGGGCTTGCACTGCCTCATTTTAAGTGTATCTACACATTTATGAACAAAACCGCATCCGATTTTTCCGACCCCACAAATTGCCTGTGCTTTAACCTGCGCCGGGCGGCGCGTCTTGCAACCCGCATTTACGACGAAGCGCTGGCGCCGCTGGGGCTCACGACATCGCAGTTTTCCGCTCTTACCGTCCTCATCAAGGCCGGTCCCCTGACAACGAACGCTTTCGCAAAAGCCATGGAAACCGAGCGCACAACCTCAACCCGAAACCTCGCCCTTATGGAGAAACAGGGGCTGATCAGACGTCAGGCGGGCGACGACAAGCGCACACGCTTGATTGCGGCGACGCCGAAGGGAAAACGCGTCCATGAAAAAGCGCTGCCCGTTTGGCGGTGCATCCAGGACGAGTTCGTCGCCGCTCTTGGCGCCAAGGGGGCGAACGGCGCGTACGAATGTACGAGCAATGTCGTTTCCGCTCTCGAATAAAAAATTTGGATTTATAAGTGTATTTACACATAAAAGGAGAAACCTCATGACCGCCTACACCGACCATGCACATGCAGAACCAATACCGATAAAACTCACCCACACACCGCTTGTCTGGGCGCTATTTAGCGTTTGGGGAGTAGTGATTTATGGTTTGAGCGCCAACGGCGTTTTTGAGGGCGACGCGCCGAAACCGCCGATCAATATATTGATTGCGGTCTCTGGCCCCGCTCTCTTGTTTTTATCCGTATACAGTTTTTATACGCCCCTTCGGGCGTGGGTGGACCGGCTCGACCTGACAGAGATCATCATCCTGCAGGCATGGCGGGTCATCGGCTTTACGTTTCTGGCGATCCTTATCCTTGACCAACTGCCGCCGATTTTCGCCTTGCCGGCGGGTCTTGGCGATGTCGCGGTTGGCCTGGCGGCGCCGGCGGTTGCGCTCTCGGTTGAGCGACGCACGAGAGGGTGGCGAAGAAACGCCTATATGCTGACCGCGGCGGGGCTCCTCGATTTTGTCGCCGCTTTCGGTACGGGCGTCCTGGCGCGGGACGGCGCGCCGTTGCAGTTCGACACCGCGCCAACATCAGACCTTCTTGGCGTGTTGCCGCTCAGCCTTTTTCCGGCTTTCTTCGTTCCCGCTTTCCTGCTGCTCCATGTGATCACGCTGATCAAGCTACGCAGACCCGAATAGTTTCATGAAACTGCCAAAGGCGGCAACATCGCCAATACCGCCAGGAAACTTAACGGCGCCGGTAGCGATTGATGGGATCGCGTTTCGCCTGCCGATCAGAAGGTCAATCCAAACCTCGGTTGTTGTCTCGATGATAAGGTCCGGCGCGGTAGCCGCGTCAGGCGTCACCACGGCAACGCCGCGGCGCACTTCAACGCTGAAAACATCGCCTGTATCAGTGAAACGAAACTCTGCGATGCGCTCAATATCAAGCGCCGCCGCCGCGTTCAGGTTCACAGGCAACGCTGCCATAAAATTAGCGATCGGCGCGGCGCGCGTAAATGCAAGACTGCGCTCATCGGGCAACTCCTCAATGATGATTTCACCACGCAACTCACGCGCCTGCGTCAACAGATAGTTACGCCCATTTGGCGAAACGCTTTGATATCCCATCGACGACAGCGCATCGGCCTTCAGAGCTTTCGCGCGCGGGGTATCTTCCTTCGCCTCAATCGAAAGCGTCGCCAGTTCCGCCGCCATCGCAAAATTATCCGCGGCGAACGCTTCTTTCGCCGCCATCAGCAATGTTGTTTCGCGGCGTGCGAGATCGTTCAGCGCCGCCGCCCGCACTGTGGGCGATGGCGGATCTAGTGTTGCGCCGTCGCCATTGAACCAACCGAGATAGCCGTCATAGATTGAGCGCACTGACCAGCGCACCGTGCCATAATGTTCCTGAAGATAGGGATGGTTTTTCAAATGCGGCGGCAGGTCGACAAACTGAACAAGGGCGTCGGGGTCCATCCCCATATTCATGCCGCGTAGAGTTTGATCGTGAACAAAACGAATGCCGTCTGCATAAGTCATTAGAACATCTTGAACAGCGTCGGCGCCGGAAATCGGACGCGTATGGCTTGGCACAAGATGCCGAGCGCCGACAGCGCGCATTGCATCAAGGCTTTCCGCCCAGGCCTTGACGTCGCGATAGCTGGCGCCGCGAATCGTATAGAGATTGGGAAACGCCTTATAGATATTGTCGCCCGGCATAAGAATTTTTTCATCCGGCAGATAAACATAAATCTGATCGTCGGTTTCGCCGGGCGCATGCTGCAGGATAACATCGCGTCCGCAAATTTCTGTTTCAAGCCGGTCAACAAATGTTTTGGTTGGCGGTAGGTATCCGATCGATCCGCCATGAGGGCCTGTGACGCCGAGTCCCGGACCAAGGCCGGCGTTAATAAAGCCGTTATCGCCAGCGCTTAGATAGGTGCCAAACATGCGCGCGGAACGCACGGAAAGAATCGGGCGGATAATGTTGATTGCCTTGTCGACTTCCGTCGCTGTCCTTTCATGGGCGTAGATATCAATTCCACGCCCGGCCGCGAAAATGTCGGCGCCAAAAACATGATCGGCATGATTATGCGTATAGATCAGCGCTTCAATCGGCTTGTCGGTGCGCGCCTTAAACTCGGCGAGAATCTCCCCGGCTATCTCGCGGCTTTCTGTTGTGTCAACGACAAAGGCGCAAGTCTCGCCTTCGATGAGGATCGAGTTGCCGAGGCCAAACCCGATCGCGACCGCGACGCTTTGCGTGACATCGACGACATCACGGCGTAACTCTTCCGAATGGGCGGCAAGGCTTGGCGGTGAGACTTGTTGGGCGGGTGCGGTCGCCCCTGCCGCGCCGGAGGGCGGCTCGCGCGTTGCATCTTCCCCGCCGCATGAAGCCGCGAGAAGGAAAAAACTCATCCAGATTTTCTTTGTACGCATCGGCCCGCCTCCCTCTCGTTATCGAGAAGGTCGGGCCATTACCCCCATGGGTCAATCAGCTTTTGCAGCGCCCAGGCCTTTGGCTCAGCCCCGCGCCCATGGCGGCGCAACGAACTGGCCTTTCTGATGCGCGCGAAGGAGGAAATAAAGCGCCATCAAAACGCCGAGCACCACCGTCACCAGCGACGCCTCAACGCCGAACGGCCCGCCGGTCATCATCTCCGGTCCGGAAAATTCGGTGATCAAAACGCCGTCGCTGGCGCCGCCGGAAACGGCGCCGCCATAAATTCCGCCCAGGGTGAAATTCCAGCCGGCGTGAACGCCAATCGCAACCCAGAGCCGGCGCGTCACCATATAGATGGCGCCGAGCAAAATGCCCGCTTCAATCGCGATGGCGGCGCCAGCAAGCAGCGTTGCATTGTCATTGCCGAGGTGAAGCGCGCCGAAAATGCCGGCGCTGATCAGGAGGGCAATCCAGCTCCCGAGCCACTCTTCGGTAATGCGAAAGAAGACGCCGCGGAAAAACACTTCCTCCCAAAAGCCGCTGACGGTCGCCATGATCAGCGGAAACACCAACACACTTGGCCCGCGAAAGCCGTTAAACTCCACATGACCGAGAAAATACAAGACCGCCATAACGGCGCTGATAAACCCGGCGCCAATCAGTAGGCCGACGAATAATTCCGGTATTGCTGGCGCGACGGCAAGCTCTGTTACGCGCCGCCCCTCAATGATCCGCACCAATATCCAATAGGCAATAAAAACCGCAAGAATGATAAATATCGCAAGGCTCAAGCTGAGGTCGGCGTCGGTTTCAATTCCAAAGACAGTTTTGAAATAAGCGTCGCCCTGACCAGCCGCAAATTGCGCTGCAATAATCAGTGCAATGCCGATGATCAGCCTGACCAACGGATATCGAATTATCTTCATGACCATAGCGCCCTCCCGCCCTATATCATGATCCTAGCGCAAAAATTGCGGGGGCGAAACGGCGACAAAAACGGCTTATCTCAAAGGCCGGGCAAATCGTCCTCTTCCGCCAACGGGCGCTAGCGCTGGGCCCGGTTCGCCATGCCGCGATCGCGCACGAACAGACATATCCGGATGGGTCGGTTGCGTCGTCTATATTCTCAGAGCGGGCATAAGCATATTGGAAATTCGTTTTTCAACGTATCGCTTCTTGCTTACCTTCAAAGATGTCTACAAGTTGTTTGATTTCTCGCTGCATGTGCTCACGGAACAACGTCACACGTTTAACATTTCGAAGGTCGCGATGGTAAAGCAGCCAGAGCCCCAGATCGTGCTGTTGTTCGGGCTCTCGGGCTCTTGCAAGAGTGGGTTCTGCGTCGCCAAGGAAACAGGGCAAATACCCAACACCTAATCCCTCCTTTAGCGCCGCAACCGTTAGCGAAGTCTCGTCAACACAAAATGCGTGTTCATTTGTAGGACACGCCTGCTTTGTCCATGTCCTGTGGTAATCGCAACAATCGACACCGATCCACTTTTCATCAAACTGACCAGACTTATATGCTTTGCAGTAGCCGACAGACCCATAAACTGCTGAGGCGACCGTTGTCAGTCGGGTTCCTATCAGTGTTTCCCCCGGTGCATTTGTTTGGCGTAGTGCAACATCCGCCTCTCGCTCCGCAAGGCGAACAGAATCATTGGTGACCTCTATTCGCAGATCAATATTTGGATTGGCGGCGCTAAATCGCGCAAAAATCGGCATCAATATGGTTGAAGCCATATTCGCAATCGCCGTAACGCGGAGCTCCCCAACAGCTTCATTACTCTGACCAGCGCTCGCCGCTTCGAAGGACAGCAACTCCTGTTCAATCCGATATGCCGAAATTCTGAGTTCTTCACCTGCTCTGGTCAATTCATAGCCAGACGCGCTCCGTTCCAGCAATGGCGTGGCAAGTTTTTTTTCAAGCGCTTGTATGCGCCTTGAGACAGTGGAGTGCTGTATGCCTAGTCTCTTGGCCGCTGCGCTGAAAGATCCTTCACGCGCAAAGGCAAGAAAGATCCGCACTTCGTCCCAATCCAACTGACTCTCCCGACACTGTGCAAATATGCAAAACGGTTTTCGATGTATCGTTAGTTCTCAAAACCTTTACACGAATGCATGCTTTGACCAAGCGAAAAATCAAGCGCTGGAAACAGCTGGCACCTAGCTAAAGTCTTGTGGGAAATCATTAAGAGGTAAAACCAATGCGCTCTATTTTTTTGAAAACTAAACACATTTTTGTCGCCTCTTTGGCAGCCATTACATTACTCGGCGGGTGTGCTGCTGATAATGCCAGCAGTAAAGCCGGCGCTGTTGATCTAATCAATGATGAATTTCCCGAGGCACAAGAGGAGATCATGGAGATTATGAATGGCATCGTGGAGAGCGTTATGGATGGCGATGTCGACATGCTGATTTCCTATCACGCCTACGGACCGAAATTCACAGAGTTCAAGGACGGTGAAGTTAGAAATGATGGTAAGGAAAACGAGGCTTATGAGCGGAATGTATTTGGAGCGGTTACAGAGGTAATTAAGTTCGATGTGAACGATATGAAAATTGCTGTTTATGGTGACGTTGCAAATGTAACAATGCATACGGACTTTCATTTAATGTTCGGTGAAAACCTCGGAATTGTGAAAGATCAGCTTTCATTGATGTTTGTGAATACAAACGAGGGCTGGAAAATCGTCCATGAACATCATTCTCCTCTGAATGCAGGCGCATCCGAATAGATCGACGCAGTATTGCTTCCTGCTGATTCGAAAAAACACGGCCTAACCAGGCAAGGGCTACTTTGATTCAAGCAAGAGATGGCAATTAAGGAAATCAAGCGATGCCGGCCACTCTCTATTCACGCTTAGGTGGTTATGACACCATTGCCACATTTGCCACAAAACTCATTGCACAGATGCAATCTGACAGCGTCCTCAGAAGGTTTTGGACTAATCGTTGCGCAGACTGGAATGCGCGCGAGCGCCAGCATCTGATAAATTATTTGGTCCAAGAAACAGGTGGCCAAATGTACTATACGGGCCGCGAAATGGCGCTTGCCCATGAGGGATTACAGATAACCGAGGTGGATTGGCAAAGGTTCATTGAAATTGTGTCACGCGTCGCTGGGGAGCTGGGCGTTAGCGCTATGGAAAGAGGCGAAGTCATTGCGTTTCTTGATAGACTTAAAGGTGACATTGTCACTTCCTGACATTGTGCGCTCAAGGAGATCAAAAGCATGTCCGCAAGCAACGATACTTTCACCGGCGGCTGCACATGTGGGCGCGTTCGCTACCAGCTGAACGGCCGCCCATTATTGGTGCATTGTTGCCATTGTACATATTGCCAGCGGCAAACAGGATCTGCATTTGCGCTAAACGCGCTTTTCAAAGCTGATCGTGTTCAAATGCTGGCAGGCACTGTGAACGAGATAGAAGTTGCCTCACCCAGTGGCCGCGGACAGATCATTGCTCGGTGTCCCCAATGTCAGATCGCGCTTTGGAGCAACTATTACATGGGTGGTATCCGCAAGGGCGTGCGGTTTATCCGGGTGGGGACTACAGACAATCCGGACCTGCTGCCGCCGGATGTTCATATTTTTACGGAAACAAAACAGTCCTGGGTAGCCTTCCCAGGTGGCGCTCATGTTGAAGACGTATTCTACGACTATGAAACGACATGGTCGAATGAAGACAATAATTGGCGCAAGGAAATGCTGGCTTTGGCTTCAAATGGGTAAGTTATTTTTTTGAATGAAGATGTAGTTTTTACTTGACCGATCTTATTTTTTGACCGGATTGATCCGTGATCGAATAATCTTCATGACCATAGCGCCCTTCCGCCCTATATCATGATCCTAATGCAAAAATTGCGGGAGCGAAACGGCGACAAAAACGGCTTATCTCAAAGGCCAAGCAAGTCGTCCTCTTCCGCCAACGGGCGCTAGCGCTGGGCCCGGTTCGCCATGCCGCGATCGCGCAAAAGCGGAAGTAGGGCGAAATAAAGTAAACATTGATTTCTGTTGCTGTTCGAACGCAGCAAGGGGGTATCACTAGTTAGGCTAGTTGGAAGAGTTATCCACGTTTCTCGGGGCGGATGCTCAAAAACCTCATCAACCGTAAGACCGAGAACAGCCGCGACCCGGAAAGCAAAAACGTCATTAAGGGGGCGCTGTCATTGCGCTCCCAGTTTCATCCGATGTTAAGAAGGGTGTACGGCGGGGCATACCTGACCCCGCCGCTCTCCCCCCATGCACGTCAAAGCAAAAGGCGCATTCGAAAACGTCTTCTCGCTTCAACGATTTCTTTTTGCGTGATGAGAACGCAACTCCCCCTGATTTATTGAACCGTAATCTCGGCGTTTTAGATTTCAAAGTGATTTTTTCTCGATTTTTCGGTTTGAAAATACGATCCTATGCGGGTCGCTTATTGGGTTTGCACGCCAATGATACGCCAAGAATCCCAATTGCTCCGGGGAGGTTTGTATATTCACGTGAAGTCGGAAACGTGAATTTACAAGGCCAAAATTTCCCGGAAAAACTCGAAAATTTTTCGTTTTGAAAATTAGCTTTTTTGCGACCAGGGGCTCTCTATACGGAGGCTTGGCGGGGTATCATTGATGTAGGACGCAATTAGCCTGTCGATTGCCTTTCGCGTAACCCGACTATGCTGACGCGAAAATCCGAGACTTGCGACAAAACTCCAGTGCGCGTGCATCATTGAGACAAACAGGAATGACAGTTCCTCACAGGATGGGCCATCGAGTTCAGGATGCGCAATAGCCAATTCTTGGGCGATGACCTGACCAAGAGATTTGTACTGTGCACACAAGCGCTCCTTCACCTGGTCGGAGCCTACAGCATATGCAACCATTGCATCGTAGGCCTCCAGATTAGCAGGCATGGGATACTCTTCAGCCAGATCAAATAAAAAATCCAGAAAGAAACGAAGGCGCTCAACTTGACCGACTTCTACAATCCCCGCCACGATCATCTCGCGGTAGACATTTCCGAGATAGTCGCATAACTCGGAAACCAGCATATCCAGATCAGAAAAGTAATACCTTATTAGTTGGCGTGACAGACCTGCTTCATTTGCGACGCTTTCAAAAGAAAGCCCCTGGAGCCCCTTCTCATTGAGTATTTTTGTAGCCGCTTTCAATATAAGCGTTTTTCTATCTTGCGACTGATTACCGTTGTTCAACTTTATCTCCGCAGATTCTCCATTTGTAATCGTGCCGCCGAAAAACGCGATGGGCAAGCCAAACTTCGATCTTCCATCCTGTTGATAGGTGCAACAAGTCAGTGATTGCCGACGCCTCAAAAGGCATGCGTCACCGAGCGGTTACGTTGGGCGCGTCATGGCAAATACAAAAAACGCCGTGTGCGTGAATGCCTGAATTCTAGAAATTTCTAACATTACAGCAAAATTTTTGAATGGCAGAAAAGGGCCAATTCTGTTGAAAAACTCGGCTGATTTTTCGTTCGAATTGTGATTCTATTTGGCTTCCAGCAATCGATGGAGGCTTTGTGATGATGGGAGATCGT
>JAJFGC010000108.1 GCA_021776345.1 Hyphococcus sp.
GCTGGACCATGCAGGCGTAATTTGGCGCCGATCCCGCCTCGACTTCTGCGGCGAATGAACTAGACCGAAACAATGGAATTAACCGCAGCAGACCTTGTCGGTTTCGTTGGCGTCGCGCTGATTGTTGCGACCTATTTTCTCTCACAAATCGGGCGGATGAATGTCAGCCGCCCGCTTTACCCGGCGCTAAACGCCGTCGGGGCCGGGCTCATTTTGTTTTCGCTGTTTTTTACCTTTAACGCCGCCTCGTTTGTAATCGAGTTTTTCTGGCTGGTCATATCGATCATTGGTCTTGGCCGCGCGCTCTGGCGCGCGGTCGACGGTAAGGGCGTCAGGGCTGCTCATCAGCGGGCAGATGACCAAAAGTGTCGAGGATCCAATCTTCCATCAGTATTTCGGAAAGATATTCCGCGACCTTTTGCTTCACGTGCAGACCGCCTTCCTGCTCAGCGACATGTACGATCATCGCGCCGTCGATGCTTTCCGGTCCGCGATAGCTGGCGAGCATAGCCTGGTGCGGGTGCGTCGCCATAAATTCGTCAACCGCATGCGTCATCGCGCTGGCGCTTTGGTCAACGCGCATGGCGGCAAGTTGCGGGGAGAAGGCACCGTCAAGTGAGGCTGACTGATTGCCCGGCGGTGGGCTGAGGGTCAAACCTTCCTGGTCGGGCGGCGGGTCTTGCGGTTGCGTATTTTCGCTCGGCTCTACGATTGGTTCGTCATCGCCGGAAGCGCCATCGTCTTCTTCAACGGGTGGTGTTTCGGCTTCGGCGTCGTTTCCCGCTTCGCCGCGTGAATCGCTTGGCTCGGAGCATACCGTTTTTTTGATATCGTCCGGCTGCTTCTTGACTGCGGTCAACCCTTCACCGCTCAATCGGCTACATGCCTCGCGTCGAACTTTTTCGCGCCAACGTTTATATCCTTCGGCAACCAGTTGGTCGCGAAGTTCGGTCGTGCGCAAGACGTGGATGTGGCGCTGGAATTTGAGCTGTTCGCGCTCGATGATTTTGTATTTGTCGGTCGCCAGCAAGTCTGGCGAGCTCATTAAAAGACCATAATAGAACTGGAAATCCTTGGTCAGCTCATCCAGGAAGAACTGCTCTTTTTCTTCGTCGGTTTCTTTTGCTTCCAGCTCTGCTTTAAGTTTTTCCTTCGCTTCCTCGATGGCGACTTGCTGTTCCGCGTCCGACTGTAGATCGGTTAATTTTTCCTTTTCCTCTTCGGACATCTGCCGAAGATCAAGATAGGTGCCGCTTTTCGCGAAGTCGGGCAGATAAAACTGCAGCATGCGTTTGATAATGTTTTGTTGCGCATCGATAAGGCCGGGAATACGTTGCCAGTTCGGATTGGTCGACAGCGCGTCGACGCGGATCAGCGACCATGTCGCATTGTCGAGCGGTTCGTAAAGATCCGTCTTTGCGGTTGAGCCTTCGCGTCCGGCTTCGGTTCTTTTTGCAAGCAGTGTGACTTCCGAAGGCCCGGTTTTGGCGATTCGAAAAAGGTTGCTGACCGAAAAAGTCTCCTTGCCGCCCTGACGATTCTGAATGACGCGGGACCAGGGTGACCGCGTTGTCATGGGCGTCTTGCTTGGGCAGCTATTTTTGCTGTTCGGGCGGCCATAGGCTTCGATGAAGTCCTTGTTGGGCCAAAGGAGCAGCCAATATCCGGTGCGCGGTCGCGGCCAGTCGATGGCGACGCCGGCTTCCAGGAACTGTTTTTCCGCATCAGTCCCCGCCAGTTGTTTGATGCCTTCATCAAGAATTTTGAAAACTTCCTCCGCCTGCGACAGGAGTTTGGAGCTGACGCCGTTCGTCACATTGCTCAAAAAACTGATAAAGGCGCGGCCGTAATCATAACTTTCCACCGCGAGGATGGAGATTTCAGCCCGCATTTCACCGTCGATATAAGGCGTCGGCGGCAACACTACCTGGTTCATTACCAGTGTACGGCGCACGCGGTTCTTGTCATGTTTGTAATGGCCGTCCTCGGCGCTGATGCCGATCGCTTTTCTTTCGGAACCGAAGGAATCAAACTGAAGTTCGGTATAGAGCGCCGGGTAGTATTTGCGCCAGAACCTGCGGTCATAAGCGAGGTTCGATTGCACCATAGTGACCCGGACATAATGCCAGCCGGGATTAAGCGAAGCACCATAGGGAATCGGCGCGGAAGGGTCGGGCCCAGGACTTGAAGACTCATCTGAAAATTCCGTGAGTTCCTCCGCGAGGGATCGAATAAGTTCATCCGGAGATTGTGTTGTTTCAGGAAGGCATACTTCGGGAAGCTGCGTTCCGTAATCAGGGAGCGACGCCAGCGCTTCTTCTTGGCTTAGAGTGATGTCAAACTCTTTTGCGGCTGCAATCAACGCGTCGCGCGCCGTTCCTATGCCATCATCATTCGCAACGGCTATTTGACAACCCCTGCTCCGAATCGCATCCAGTTTCGGATTTTTCTCTCCTCCATTTCTCATTGATCGAAGTTGATCTCGCAAATCTCGATTGAGGCGGGCATCCTGTAAGTTGCCGGCCAATCCACTGTAATAATCCTCCTGACTGATCCTGCCTCCACTATCGCGCAAGATTTGATAGTCCGTAGACCTCCGCATCGCCTGCTGAACATCGTTCGCGACTTGCTTGGCCGGGATAAAATGCCAGACCGGACGGCCATTTCGATAGAGGCAGGTCTCTGGGGCGTCTGCCCCGAAGTCCTGCGCAAATGCGCTCGCGCCCATACACATCGCCACGGCCGCACAGCTCGCGCGTAATAATGTTTTGAATGTCATTTAAATCCCCTGAATTCCCCGTTGTTGAATAATACTCAACAATTCCCCGGTGAGAATGAAGTATATAATGAGAACCATTGTCAATATTGGCGCTGTATCTAGATGTTTTATTTGAAGTTGGCAGTCATTTTGTTCAACAAATTAAGCGTGAAGGCGCTGGACCGATCATTGCAGGTTAGATGTTTCGGCTAAGCGTTGGCGTGCGCACAGAAAATTTGCATCTTGGTCACTCAGCTGCGCCTCGGTTTTCCGCCGGGCTTGCGACGATAATGGAAATTGAATTCCATCCCTTCTTTTCGCCCTAATTTTCCGATGAATTTCAAAGCTGACGCGCTGCGCCTGGCGGATTTTGCCTAAAGGCTGGATTTTGCAACGAATCTCAGCCTACAGTGCGCGCCAATTCGGGTCCGGGAGGGGCGCGAGAAATTGAATTGAGGCGAGCGCAGCGCTTGCGCCGCCAAAGGGAGTGAACATGAGTGAAGCGATAGACGTCGTCAAGACGCCAAACGTCGCCCAAGCGGGCAGCGGTTTTTTCGGCCATCCGCGAGGGCTGGCGATCCTGTTTTTTACAGAGATGTGGGAGCGGTTTTCTTATTACGGAATGAGAGGCCTGCTGATCTTTTATCTGACCCAGCACTTCCTCTTCTCCGACGAGCGCTCAGCAGTGATGTACGGGGCTTATACAGCGCTGGTTTATGTGATGACGATTATTGGCGGGACGCTTGCGGACCGGTATCTCGGGCAGAGAAAAGCGGTGACCTTCGGCGCTATCTTGCTTGTGCTCGGCCATTTCGGCATGGCGTTTGAGGGGGCGGGATCGAAAGAAATTCTAACGTATCAGGGCGGCGAATATCAGGTAACGCTTGAGGGCCGCGGCGGCGATGCGAAGCAAATCATCGTCTCCAATAGCGGACAGTCATACATTTCGTTTAACGATGGCGCGACACAGATGCTGATTGCAGATCCCGCTGCTGTTGGATTGCCACCGACAATCGCGACCAGCGATTACACAACGCGTATCGAACGCGAGCAGATGTATCTCAATATTCTATACCTGTCGCTCGCATTGATCATCGCAGGTGTTGGTTATTTGAAAGCGAATATCTCGACGATTGTTGGCGCGCTTTATGGCCTTGGTGACCCGCGTCGGGACTCCGGTTTTACGTTGTTTTACATGGGCATCAATCTCGGCTCATTCCTTTCCACATTATTCTGCGGCTATTTAGGCATACGCTATGGCTGGAGCTATGGTTTTGGCCTTGCCGGGATTGGCATGCTGGCTGGGCTGGTGGTCTTCATTTGGGGGCAAAAATGGCTTGACGGCCATGCTGAACCGCCTGATGCGGCTAAGCTAAAACAGTCTTTTCTTGGCCCGATCAATGTCGAGACGGCGTGCTATCTTGCAGGCCTTGGCATTATCGCCTTCTCGATGTTCCTCGTTATGAACTCGCATTTGCTGCCGGATGGATTTGTGCTCGCGCTCGGTATCGCTGTGTTCATTTTCCTTGTTGGTTATTCCTTCATGAAACTTGCGGGGATCGAGAGAACACGGATGTTTGCGGCGATCTATTTCGTTATTGCTCAAATTCCATTTTGGGCTCTTTTTGAACAAGCAGGCTCATCTCTGAACTTGTTTACCGGGCGTTTGGTTGACCGCGACTTCTTCGGGTTTTCTATACCAGCGCCGTGGTTTCAATCGCTAAATGCTGGCTTCATCTTCATCTTTGCGCCACTTATTGCATGGATGTGGATCGCGCTTGCAAAGCGAAACCGTGAGCCATCAACGCCCGTGAAATTTGCGTTTGGTGTGTTTGGGGTTGGGCTCGGATTTCTGGCGCTTGTTGCCGGCATCAAAGCAGGCGGTCCAACGGCCTTGACCGGAATGGCGTTTATTGTGCTGATCTACTGGATTCACACCATGGCGGAATTGATGTTATCACCAGTCGGCTTGTCTGCGGTGACCAAAATGGCGCCCGCACGTGTTGTCGGTTTGGCTATGGGCTCATGGTTTTTGTATTCCGGTCTTTCAAATTATCTCGCCGGCGTGATTGCACGGGGAACGGGCGCAGAAACCATTGGTGGTCAACTTACGGACATTGCCGCCGCCAAAGCGACATATGCGAGCGTCTATACAAACGTCGCCTGGGTCGCCATGGGGATAGGAATCTTTATGCTGGTGATCTCACCGATCATCAAAAAATGGATGCGCCTTGATGCGGTAGGCACACCCGATGATCCGTCGCTGGTAGCCGCCGCCGCCGAGTAAAAAGATGGCGAACGGATCCGTCCGTTAATTATACCAAAAGCCGGGCGGTACGTTTTGTGTGCCGCCCTTTTTGGTTATTAGTGAGTTAGTCGGCACGCTACGGCATCTTGGCAAAATCTATCCTCGCACTCAGGGATGGCCGTATTGTCGCTTTAACTAAATCGCACCGCCAGAAATAGCGGTTCCAAACAAAGGCTGATCGTCATGGCAAACCGATTGACGAAAATCATTACACGCGGCGGTGATAAGGGGGAGACTTCTCTCGGCGATGGAACCCGTATCGCCAAGGATGATCCGCATGTTGAGCTTCTCGGTGAGATCGATGAGCTCAATAGCTGGATTGGCGTTGTGCTGGCGCACTTATCAGAAGGGGAGGTCGCCGCGACTCTGCTCGGCGTGCAGCATGATCTTTTTGATCTTGGCGGTGCGCTTTCGTTTCCGGGCTCGCCGCTATTGTCGGATGCCCATGTGCTGCGTCTCGATGAGGCGGCCAGCCGTCTGAACGAGGACTTGCCGCCGCTCAAGGAATTTATCCTGCCGGGCGGCGCGCCCGTGCTTTCATGGTTGCATATAGCCCGAACGGTTTGTCGCCGGTCGGAGAGAGCTCTAGCCGGATTTTTGCGGCAAAATGACCAGGCCGGGGCAGCGCTTGCATATCTCAATCGCCTTTCTGACTATCTTTTCATTGCTGCCCGTTATGAGGCCAGACGGGCAGGCATTGAGGAAGTCCTGTGGAAAAAACAGCACAGCATTTCAGGCTCTGAGGTCTGAGTGTTCTAAGTTATTGTTTTTTTAGGTCTTTTGGGTTCTAATAGGGCGTTATTCGAGGTTGGAAGACAGCCAGCGCAAGAAAGGAGCGAATTGTGCGCCTCGCCACTTTTAACGATCTATTAAGGTTTGGATTTTCATCTGCCAAAGTTTGCGGCACTGTTACTGTAAAGCCACCAAACGCCTTAAAAAAAGCGCATTAGGCTGTACCGATGCGTTGTTGCAACATGATTAACACGATATTATTGTTTCGCTGAAAATTGGTTGTTTATGTCTGTATTCACGGACCTAAACCCGATAGGACGTGTTAGAGATTTCATTCGGCCGGGCCAACGCCCTGGCGGCTTATTCTGGTCCACCTGAGGAGGGGAAAAAATGAAGCTGAAGACCACATTACTTGCGGCAGCTGCGTCACTCGCGATCGCACCCGCTGCACATGCATATGAAGGCCTTTATGGCGCAATTGGCGCTGGCCTGACTTACATGGGTTACGAGAACGATGTCAGCAACGATTCACCGAGTGGTTCTGGCCCATTCGAGTTTGATAGCGATTCCGATTACGATAACGGCATCGGTGTCTACGCCGCTCTTGGCTACGCTTGGGGAAATAACCTTCGCTCGGAGATTGAGTTTTCCTATCGCACTAATGACATTGATCAAATTGATCCGGCGTTAGGCTTCAGCGGTATACCTTCGACCGTGATCGCAGGTGATACGCGCACTTACGCTGTTTTGGGCAATCTCATTTATGATTTTGCTGATCTCAACGACCGGCTCGTCCCTTACCTTGGCGTCGGCGCTGGTGTCGCGAATGTTGATCATGACATTGCGGGGACGACTCCGATTGGCAACCCAACATCGCCGTTGTCCATTTCCTATGACCAAAGCAAAACGTCGCTGGCTGGTCAGGCAATAGCGGGCGTTGCCATCGGTCTTGCCGAAGGCTTGGCGCTTGATGTTTCCTACCGCTACTTCGCTCCTTTGAAGCGTACTTTCGAGGGAACGATTAACGGCTCACCGGCGAACATCAAAGTTGGATCTTCATCACACAACTTGTTTGCTGGTTTGCGCTGGAACTTTGGCGCGCCGGCGGCGCCAGCCGTTCAGTACAAAGATTGCTGGGATGGTTCGAGCGTTCCGATCTCTACGACATGTCCGCCACAGGTTGTCGAAGATCAGTCTGCTGATCTCGATCCGGTCGATTTCACGGTCTACTTTGACTATGATAAATCAAACCTGACACCGCAGGCTTCTACGCTGATCCAAGAAGCTTCTGGTCGTGCAACACAAAATAGCATCGATGAAGTTGTTGTTTCGGGTAACACGGATACGTCCGGCTCCTCTGCTTATAACCAGCAGCTTTCAGAACGCCGCGCCCGTGTGGTCCGCGACGCGTTGATTGCGAATGACGTGCCCGCTGATGTTATCCGGACCGAAGCTTATGGCGAATCGAACCCGGCAAAACCAACGGCAGATGGCGTGCGAGAGCCGCTTAACCGTCGTTCGGAAGTTTCTATCTCCTTCGAATAATAGAAGCAGATATCCAAAACAAAACCGGCGCAGCTTGCTGCGCCGGTTTTTTTGCGTCCGGAAATGTGGTTCAAAATTTCTTAGAAATTCCTATCGCCGGTCTGGCCTTATCCAGCGGCATATAATTTCAGGAAGGCGGTAACCCCGCCATTGACCTGGTGGTCGATCGCTTTTTGTAAGTCCGCTGGTGGCGAGCCCAAAAGGGCCATCATGTGCAACGGCTCAGTAATCAGAGCGCCAAGTTGCCAGATGGCGTCCTTCGAATTGTCAATTTTTAAGAACCCTTTGGCCGCCAGCCGTTCAAGAATGGGCGAATACATATCAACCATCCATTGCGGCCCGTGCTCAAGATAACTCTTGCCGATAGAAGGCGTGCGCTCTGCCTCGAAAGCAGCAATGCGGCGCAGCGACAGAGCTTCAGGTTGGAGAATGCCTTCCAAAAACTGCCGGCTGAGTTGGCGTATCAGGGCCTCCGGCGGCAGACTCGATTCGATTTCATCGACATTCACAGGCAATATCCGCTTGCACGTTTCCTCAATTGCAGCGCCGAAAAGTTCTTCCTTTGAACGAAAACGATTGTAGACAGTGCGCTTTGAGACGGCGGCGGTAAGCGCGATCTGGTCCATGCTGGCGGCGTCAAAACCACGCGCAAGAAAAGTCTTGCGAGCGGCTTTGACGATCGCATCGGTCTTTTCATCGGCGCCCAAACTGGGCTGAAGAGACTGATTTGTCATTATTATGGCCCCCTGTGGTTCGCCATTTTATCCTCGTAATTTTGGATCATAGGCGGGTTGAGGGACGATGAACATAGTGCGCTATGCGTCCCGTCCCGCAATTTTACGACCTGTTAACCATCCGCGCCGATGCATGAGTTATGACAAGAAAGCGCGTACAAAAGAAAAAGCGAAAACCGGCGAAGAAACGTCGTTCCGTTCAGCCTCAAGGCTATTTTCAGCTTGTCGCCGATGCCGGGGTCTTCTGTTTGACGGCCATGATCGGCCTGGCGGTCCTGTTTGCCTATGTTGCCCGCGGGCTGCCCGATACGAGTGTCTTGTGGCGCAATGGCGGAGCGGCGCAAATCACCTTGCTCGATGCCGGCGGCGCGCCATTGACGGTACACGGCGCCAGCGCCGGCGCACCTGTTCGGTTGGCGGACCTGCCGGCGCATGTGCCAAACGCTATTCTCGCCGTTGAAGATCGCAACTTCTATCATCATTTTGGCGTCAACCCGGTGTCGGTTGTGCGGGCGATGATCGTTAATGTGCGCGAGGGTGGTGTTGTGCAGGGCGGCTCAACCATAACCCAGCAGCTCGCGAAAAATGTGTTTCTGTCCGCGGATAGAACACTCAAGCGCAAGGCGCAGGAGTTGTTGCTGGCGCTCTGGTTGGAACACAAGTTCACCAAGGAAGAAATTCTGACGCTCTATCTCAACCGGGTTTATTTTGGCGCCGGCGCTTATGGCATAGACGCGGCCGGCTATCGGTATTTCGGTAAATCGGCGCGGTCCTTGTCGCTTGGGGAGGCGGCCGTGCTTGCGGGACTGTTAAAGGCGCCTTCGCGGCTTGCGCCCACAAGCAACCCCGGAGATGCGGGCCGGCGCGGACGTCTTGTCATCGATCAGATGGTAGAGGCCGGGTTTTTAAGCCGCGATGAAGCGACCGTAATCGTTTCCCAGCCGATCTTGTTATCGACATCAAAATTCTCCGCTGCGCCCTATTTTATTGATCATATTTTGGCGCAGGTTAAGGCGCTCGCTGGGGAGATAGACGCGGACCTTGTTGTGCAAACAACCTTTGACCGGCGGGCGCAGGAAGCTGCTGAAATCGGTCTCATTGCCGGGATTGCAAGCGCTGATGATGATCTTGTGGATGTGCAAAGTGCGGTTGTCGTTGTTGGCGGCGATGGCGCTGTCAAAGCGATGATTGGCGGGCGCGACTACCGTGACAGTCAGTTTAACCGCGCTACACAGGCTAAACGTCAGCCAGGCTCGGCGTTTAAGCCGTTCGTATTTCTGGCGGCGGCGGAAGCGGGCATTGCGGCAGATGATATCGTTCTCGACGCGCCGTTGAAAATCGGCAAATGGACGCCGGATAATTACAAAAGCAAATTCTATGGCGATGTCACGGTTCGCGAGGCGATGGCGCGCTCGCTAAACGCCGCAACAATCCGCGTGCAGGAGGCAGTTGGGCGGGGCCAGGTGCGCAGAACAACGAGAGCGATGGGCTGGAAAAGCAATCTATCCCCCGGCCCCTCACTCGCGCTTGGTGTTGACGCCGTTTCCCCGCTCGAGCTTGCAGGCGTTTACGCGCCTTTTGCCAATGGCGGGTTTCGCATAGACCCTTACGCTATTGTCTCGATCAAGACCGCGGATGGCGACCTTATATACAATCGTGAGAATATTTATGCCGAGCAGGCGGCGTCGCAGGCCGCAATTGATACGACCAATGCGATGATGGAAAGCGTTGTCGCCTGGGGCACAGGCGGTGCAGCGGCTGTCCCTGGCTATCATGTAGCCGGCAAAACCGGCACGTCGCAAAAGAGCAGGGACGCCTGGTTTGCAGGTCATGCAGGTGGGCTGATTTGTGTTGTCTGGGTCGGGCGCGATGACAATTCTCCGATGCCAGGCGTCACTGGCGGTCGCTCACCTGCGATAATCTGGCGTGAGGTCATGGCGCGAACGCTGCCGCCAAAATATGTTGCGCCGATCACGCCAATCATGAACGATCCGATTGCGGATGTTTTAAGAGCTGACGGCTAAGTCTCTCAGGATGCTTGGACGCCGTAAGCAAACAAGGCGCTGCCATTTGCATTGAACCAGTTTGACGCCGCCCGCGCATTAACGCCAAGGCCAGCGACCTGGCGCCAAAAGGCAGGCGAATGGTTCATGTGAATTAAGTGCGCGCATTCATGCGCGGCGACATAGTCAAGAATGCCCGGCGGCGTCATGACCAATCGCCAGGAAAAAGCGAGTGTTCCTTCTGACGAGCATGAGCCCCAACGGGTGCGTGTGTCGCCAATGCGGATGGAGCGGCGTTTGACCCCAAGCTGCGCACAATAATGGTCAACTTTTTTTGTGAGCGATGTGCGCGATTCGCGCTTCATCCAGTCGATGATACGCCGGTTGACGTGCTCCGGGTCGCCGCCAACTCTGATGACGGGCAAAAACTCATTGTCCACACTCACTGGCGTGCGGGGGCCGCCACCGCGAATAATTGTATGCATGACGCCGCGATAGGGAACGCATAACCCTTCTTTAAAGGCCTTTGCGCGCAATTTCTCGTCAAGTTGGCTGGCAATCCACGCTGTGCGTTCGCGGGCAAAAGCGATTGCCTCGGGCGCGGTTTTTTTTGACGGCGCCGTCGCCAGAATTTCCCCAGCTACGGGGTCTACCTTTAAAATCAACCGCTTGGCGCGTCTGTTCACCCGTACGACCAGCGGTACGGTCCGCTCGCCAATGTTGATTTCGGTTCTGGTAATGTGATCTACCGGCATGAATAAAACTTTGAACTGAAAATTCATCCTCGCGGGTTTTGCGAAAAGATCAATTTGCTTTTTGGAAAAACCGAAAAGAAAAATTTTCGCTGTTAAATATTTATCGAACTGAGATTTTTTGATGGACCAATCAACAGCGCCGAAAACGAAAGAAGTCAAAAACGTCGGCCTAACACCAATGATGGCGCAATATCTTTCAATCCGGGAAAATGTCGGCGATGCGCTTTTGTTTTATCGGATGGGCGACTTTTATGAGCTGTTTTTTGAAGATGCCGTTACAGCCTCTGGCGTGCTCGACATTACGCTCACAAAGCGTGGGCAACATAGCGGCGAGCCGATCCCGATGTGCGGTGTCCCCTTCCACGCTTATGAGTCGTATCTGGCGAAGTTGATCAAAGCCGGATTCAAGGTTGCGATCTGCGAGCAGATGGAAAGCCCGGCTGAAGCAAAAAAGCGGGGCCATAAGTCGGTCGTGCGCCGTGAGGTCGTTCGAACGATCACACCCGGCACGATCATCGAAGAAGCGCTGCTTGATGCACGGTCAAATAATTTTCTTGCGGCGTTGGCGATTTTGCGCGGCGGCGAAGAGGCCGCGATCGCCTGGGTCGATGTCTCAACGGGCGAACTTTGCGTTCGCGCCACCGATGAAAATAGCATTGCATCGGATATTGCCGTTATCGCACCGAAGGAATTAATCTCGCCAGACTTAAGCGGCGATTGGAAGGCTGCGATCGAGGGCGTTTGCCCCGCCGACAGGCTCACCCTCTTGTCGTCGCAGCAATTTGATTCAGCGGCCGGTCAACGCCGGCTTATGAACGCCTATGGCGTCGCGTCTCTTGACGGCTTTGGCGATTTTGACCGGGCGGAATGCGCAAGTCTTGGCGCGCTGTTGGGATATGTCGAGCTGACACAAGCTGGCCGGATGCCGGCGTTGCAGACGCCGCGGCGGGTTGGCGCCGCGCAGTCGATGGCAATCGACGCTGCAACAAGAGCGTCGCTGGAACTCACCGACGCCCAGAGTGGCGGGCGCAAGGGCTCCCTGCTGTGGGCGATTGACCGAACTATAACCGGGGCCGGCGCGCGAAGCCTCGCGGCGCGGATTTCGGCGCCGCTCACCGACCCTGATAAAATCAATGACCGGTTTGATGCGATCGCATTTTTCGAGCCGGCGCCGGACATGCGGGACAATGTTCGCGCGTTGTTAAAAAGCACACCGGATATTGCCCGATCGCTCTCGCGCCTTTCGCTACAGCGCGGCGGCCCGCGAGACCTTGCGGCGATCCGCGATGCGCTCATCAGGGCGCGCGAAATTGCCGGTGCTATCGCCGCACCCGGTAATCTCAATGCGCCGCCGCCTTTGCTTAAACAAAACCTCTGCGCAATAGAGAATAAAGATGGCGAAGGGTTTTATACGTTGATCACGACGTTGCGCGAGGCAATTAGTGATGAGCTGCCGATGCTGGCGCGCGATGGCGGATTTATCGCCAAGGGGTTCGATCCGGGGCTCGATGGGGTTCGTGTGCTGCGAGATGAGTCGCGCCGGGTGATCGCCGGGCTGGAGGCGCGATATCGCGAGGCGACCGGCGTCAAAGCGCTGAAAGTTCGCCACAACAATGTGCTCGGCTATTTTGTCGAAACGCCGCCAGCCCATGGCGATAAACTAATGTCCGCGCCCCATGATAAAACCTTCATTCATCGCCAAACCTTGGCCAGCGCGGTGCGGTTCACGACCGGTGAACTGGCGGATCTCGACGCTAAGGTCGCGCGGGCTCGCGACGAAGCGTTGGCGCGCGAGCTTGAACTTTATGAAACGCTCGCCTCAGATATCCTGAAACGCCGCGAGGCAATCGCAGCGGCGGGCGCCGGTCTCGCGGACATAGATGTGAGCGCCGCCCTTGGTGAGCTTGCAAGCGAGGAAGACTATGTGCGGCCAATGGTCGACAGCTCCAATGCGTTTGAGATTTCCGGCGGCCGTCATCCTGTTGTTGAGCGCGCCCTCAAAGCTGCGGGCGAGGCGGCGTTCGTCCCCAATGATTGTCGGTTGGCGCTCGATGGTAACGCACATCTCTGGTTGATCACCGGACCGAATATGGCGGGTAAGTCGACATTTCTACGCCAGAACGCGTTGATCGCGATCCTTGCCCAGGCTGGCGCCTATGTGCCCGCGGCATCAGCCCATATTGGTGTTGTTGATCGCGTCTTTTCACGGGTTGGCGCCGCGGATGATCTGGCGAGGGGGCGATCAACCTTCATGGTTGAGATGGTCGAAACTGCCGCGATCCTCAACCAGGCAACGGCGCGTTCCCTCGTTGTGCTCGATGAGATTGGTCGCGGCACTTCGACGTTTGATGGTCTTTCCATCGCTTGGGCGGCGGTTGAGCACCTTCACAATATTATCCGCTGCCGCGGCCTGTTCGCGACCCATTATCACGAGTTGACCGGCCTTTCCGGCGCGCTTCATCACCTTGTCAATATGTCGATGAAAGTGCGCGAATGGAAAGGCGACGTCGTGTTCTTGCATGAAGTTGGCGCTGGCGCTGCGGACAGATCTTATGGCGTTGCAGTTGCCCGCCTTGCCGGTTTGCCGAAAAGTGTTGTGGCCCGCGCTCAAGGTGTTCTTGCTGAGCTGGAGGCGCAAAAGAGCGCTGGCGGCAGCATGAACGAACTACCGCTTTTCGCAGCGTCGCCAGCTCCGGCGGTGAGCGCCCAGCCCGATGAGCAAAATGAACTCGCGGCCGCCCTTGCGGAGATCAACCCTGACGGGATCAGCCCGAAAGAAGCGCTTGAACTCCTTTACAGCTTGAAGGTGCTCTCAAAAAAAGACTGATCGACAACGTGGATCGCGCATTCTTTTCGTCCGCGTCGTGACGGTCTTGCTTGTATCTGTGTGTTGGAGTTGAAATCGGCGCCGGCGCAGGTGACAATTGCGCGTTCGACAACTGAGCGACTGCTTCCCTATGACCCCGCCAGACGCATCAATGCCTGCTTCCGCATCCTTTGACAGCGGTGAGTTTGCTATTGCGCTGGAAAAGGCGGTGGAGGCGGAACGCGCGGGCCAAAGCCACGGTGCGACAGGCAGGCTGCTTCGGGAAACTATTCCCCAAATTCACCGCGACGCGCTGGCGCATTCCAATCGCGGTGACCGTGTCGCCCTGCGCATCTCGCGAAATATCGATGAGATCATCAAGGCGTTGTTCAAACGCTCACCCGCCGGCGTCGACGATTTCGCCCTGTGCGCCGTTGGCGGGTACGGACGGCGTGAGCTTGCCCCGTTCTCGGATATTGACCTTTTATTCCTGCATAAACCGTCGGCCGAGGCGGGCCTTAAGGACGTTATGGATTTCATGCTGTACCCTCTGTGGGACAGTGGGCTGAAGATCGGTCATGGCGTGCATATGCCAAAAAGCGCCGTTGATTTTGCCAAAGAAGATATGATTGCGCGGACGGCCTATCTCGACGCCAGACTTTTGTGCGGCTCAAAGAAACTGTTTGACAGTTTCCATGGCGGTTATGATCGATTACGCCGACGCACCAAAAACCAGTTTGTCGCTGCGAAGCTGAAAGAACAGGCTGATCGCCAGACAGCGGCCCTCGAGACACGGTATCTTGTTGAGCCGGATGTTAAGGACGGCAAAGGCGGCTTGCGTGATGTCCAGACAATTCGCTGGATTTATAAATATGTCTATGGCGGCGCGATCGGCGAAGCAAAAGCAATTGATAAAATCATGGACCTGGCGGAGCGGCGCACGCTGCAAAAAGCAGAGCGATTTTTATGGTCGGTTCGGGTTCATCTGCACGATTTGCGGGGAAGGCCGGATGAGCAACTGACATTTGATATCCAGCCTGAAATAGCAGCGAGGCTTGACTACGCCGATCGCCCGGGCATGAGCGCGGCAGAGCGGTTGATGAAACATTATTTTGTCACCGCCGTCGATGTTGGCCGTCTCACGCGTGTCTTGTGTGCGAAACTCGAAGAGGAGCGCACAAAGAGAATACCGAAAATACCAGCATTATTGCCGAAAGCGTTACAAACTGATGAGGCGCCCGGTAAACCTAATTTGCGTATACGAAATGGCCGGCTTGATTTTGAGAGCGCCGCGAAGGCGCGTAAGAATCCCCGTGACTTTTTCCGGCTGTTTCGGGCGTTCTCCAAAAACCCGAAATACGATTTTCACCCGGAGGCCCTTGCGATCGTCGCGGACGAAGCGCCCCGGGTGACGTCTCATGTCCGCAAGGACGAAAAGGTTGCAGCGCTTTTTGAAGGCATACTGACAAAGTCAGCTGACCCTGTGCGCGTCCTTCGGATCATGACGGAAGCCGGGCTATTGGGGAAATATGTGCCGAGCTTTGGCGCCATTGTCGGGCGGATCGACTATGGGCTTTATCGTCGCTTTACGCTGGACGAACATGTTTTGCGCAGCATCGGCGTGCTCGCAGATATCACGCGCGGCAAGCTTAAAGATGATCATCCAATTGCGACGGGGATCATGAAGAAAGCGAAAACGCCCTTGCTCGTTTACCTCGCCTTGCTTCTCCATGAATCAAGATGGACCTTGAAAGATAAAACGACGGAACAGTGCGAAAAACTCGTGCAGCGCGTGACCCAGCGGTTGGGGCTCGATGCTGAGCAGGCCGCGCTTGCGGGCTGGGGCGCCGCCAATCACCTTTTGATGGTGCGGACGGCGGAGCGGCGCAATCTTACTGAAGCTGAGGCCATTGCGACATTTGCTGGTCTTGTCGGCTCGCGCGAGCGCCTTGATTTAATGCTTGTCCTCTCGGTTTGTCATTTGCGCGTGGTCGGTCTCCATTCCTGGGATGAGGTGACGCGACGCCAGATGACGGAGCTGTATCAGGCGACCGCCGCCTGGTTTGACCATGGAAAAGTCGCGCTGAAACAGCGCCTTGCCGCACGCGCGGAGACGGCGCGCGTTGAAACGCGAAGCCGACTTGCCGAGTGGAGCAAGGACGACAAAGAAAATTTCCTTGGCCGGCTAACCGATGAAATGCTGCGTTCGCTAGATCCTGACATAATCGTGCGCTTTGCCTATCTCGCACGTGCGGCGGAAAAAGATCGCGCTGATGCGGCGGTGACGGTGACGCCGCGTGACGGAGACCTCGAAGCGATTGTCTATGCTGATGACCGGCCGGGTCTTCTCGCCGATATTGCTGGCGCGGTTGCGGCAAACGGGTTGAGCGTGCGTTCGGTGCAGGCGTTGACGACGGAAGATGGAAAAGCGTTTGATATTTTCACGATGCAATCGCCCGACGCGATGCCGCTTGACGATCTGGGGCAAGCGCGACGTCTTCACGGCGCGCTCCTGACGGCCGCGCGCGAAACTCCAGCGACGGCACCTAATCTGCGCCGCCGGATGGGTGATCGGCGCGCGATTTTTTCTGTTGAGCCGGTGGTCAGGATCGAGCGTGATGCATCGCGTGATGCGACCGTAATCGAAACCGAAGGGCTTGATCGGCCGGGGCTCCTCCATGAGCTTGCCGCCGCGCTGTGCGATCTTAACGTGTCGATTGTATCCGCGCATATCGCCACTTACGGGGAGCGCGCGGTTGATGCTTTTTATCTTTGCGACAGCAATAAGCAAAAAATTAACGATGCAAAGGCCTTAAATCGGATCGAGAAACGCCTGATGGGCGTTCTTTCTACTGGTTCCGGCGAATAAACCTCTCTATCCCGACATATTGAGACCAAATTTGACCGGTGAATAACGGATTTCATGAGCGGCAATCTGTTCAAATCTTTGGCGACGGTCAGCGGCATGACGATGGTCAGTCGCGTCCTCGGGTTTGTGCGTCAAATTCTGATTGCCGGCGTCATCGGCGCTGGCGGCAATCCCGTTGCGGACGCCTTTTGGGCCGCGTTTCGATTGCCGAATATGTTTCGCCGGCTTTTTGCTGAAGGCGCCTTCCACGCAGCTTTCATTCCCTTGTTTCAGGGCAAGCTTGTTGGCGAAGGGAAAACGGAAGCGAAAGCGTTTGCCGAAGAAGTGCTGACCGCGCTGATTTTAGTTTTGACATTGCTCACCGCGGCGGTTGAGCTTGCAGCGCCGCTCTTTGTTTATCTAATCGCCGCCGGCTTTGCGGGTGACCCGGAGAAATTTGCGCTGACGACGCTCTATACGCGCATCATGTTTCCTTATTTGATGATGATGTCGCTTGTCGGGCTGATGAGCGGTATGCTGAATTCTTTAAATCGCTTTGCCGCTTCCGCCGGGGCGCCGTTGGCGCTCAATATCTGCCTTATTATTGCGATATTATTATACGCGAATGCTGACACCGAAATCACCGGCATGGCTGCGGCATGGGGCGTCTTTGCTGGCGGCCTGGTGCAATTCGCGATCCTCGCTTATGGCGCTGCGCGGCAGGGGTATTTTTTAAGATTGCGGATGCCGCGACTGACACCGGGCGTGAAACGCTTGTTTGTGCTGGGGGCCCCCGGCTTTATCAGCGCCGGCGCTGTCCAGATTAATCTCATTATCGGCACCAATATCGCCAGCCGCGAGCCTGGCGCTGTTTCCTGGCTGATGAACGCTGACCAGCTTTATCAACTACCGCTGGCGGTGATCGGTATTGCCCTCGCCGTTGTCTTATTGCCGATGCTGTCGCGCCGCGTGAAAGAGGGCGACGAAGAAGGCGCCGCGCGGGCGATCAATCGCTCGCTGGAAATCTCCGCACTGCTTTGTTTCCCGGCGGCGGCGGCATTTATCATTATGGGCGCGCCAATTTGTGACGCGCTTTTTCGAGGCCTTGCCAGTGATGCGCTGTCGATTTTTGGCGTCAACGGTTCGGCTTTTACAGAACATGATGCGCTGATGACTGGATCGGCATTGGCGATCTTCGGCTGGGGTTTGCCGGCATTTGTTTGGCACAAGATATTCTCGCCTGCATTTTTTGCGCGCGAAGACACGAAAACACCAATGAATTATGCGCTGGTCGCAATCGCGCTCAATACTGTGCTCGCGCTCATTTTGTTTCCAAGATTTGGTTTTCTTGCCGTTGCCTTTTCAACAGCCGTAGCTGCCTGGGTACAGGTTGGGTTACTGGCGCGGGGCCTTCATTTGCGCAAACAATTCCAGCCGGAAGGGCGTCTCGCAGCGCGTCTCTTGCGGATCATCGCCGCCAGCGCCGGGCTTGCCGCTTTCCTCGTTTACGCTTTAACGCATATGGAAACGATCGCAGGAATTTTGCTGGATCGTGAATGGCTTGCCGTGATCGCAATCTCGGTTGCGGGGATGGGCGTTTATGGCGCCCTGGCGCTCCTCCTTGGCGCCGCACGGCCTTCCGACTACAAGACCATCACCGGCAGCGCCTAACCAACAAGAAAGATTGATCATGAGCGGCTATCAAGGACCCATGCGTGTCCTCTCCGGCATTCAACCGTCGGGCGGAATGCATCTTGGCAATTATCTCGGTGCCATCCGCAAATTTGTGGATTTGCAACACCAATATGATTGCCATTTCTGTGTCGTTGATATGCACGCGATCACGGTCTGGCAGGACCCGGCGAAACTGCGCGAGCAGACGTTTCACATTGCAGCGTCTTATCTCGCCGCCGGTGTTGACCCGAAACTCGCCGCGATTTTCCATCAGTCAGCGGTGCACGCCCATGCGGAGCTTGCCTGGATATTTAATTGCGTCGCCCGGCTCGGCTGGGTCGAACGGATGACGCAATTCAAAGACAAGGCGGGCAAAGACAAAGAGCGCGCCTCCGTCGGGCTCTACACTTATCCGGTGCTGCAGGCAGCCGACATTCTTGTCTACAAAGCGACCCATGTGCCGGTCGGCGAGGACCAAAAGCAACATTTGGAGCTGTCGCGTGATATCGCGGGCAAGTTCAACCATGATTACAAGGTCGAGAGCTTTTTCCCGTTGCCAGAGCCGCTGATCAAGGGCCCGGGCGCGCGCATTATGTCGTTGCGCGATGGATCGGCGAAAATGTCGAAGTCAGACCCATCAGAAAACGCATGTGTTTTCCTAAGCGACGATGCGGATGTCATCGCCAAGAAAATTAAAAAAGCCAAGACCGATCCGGAATCATTGCCGTCAGAGGAGGCGGGCCTGGAAGGACGCGCAGAAGCGGCGAACCTTGTCGGTATTTATGCGGCGCTCTCCGGCAAGACCAATGCAGATGTGTTGACGGAATTTGGCGGTCAGGGTTTTGGCGTCTTCAAGCCAGCGCTTGCGGACCTTGTCGTTGAAAAGATTGCGCCCATCGGCAGTGAGTTACGCCGGCTTGAAGGGGATCCGCAATATTTGCAGCAAGTTTTGACCGATGGCGCCGAGCGCGCTGCCGCGGTGGCGGACCCGATCGTCAAGGAAGTTAAGGAAATCGTCGGTTTTCTGGTCTGAAACAGGGCCTCGCCGGCGGTTGAAAAGCCGTCATCTGCGCCTGTTTTATAGTAAATATTCGTTCATTTTTAACGCCTCATCGCGATGGTCTGGTCATGATCAGGCGGCCCTTATTGGCCAGGGCGCGCCTTAAGCGATGAGGGCGAAAACCGTGACGGTTGAAAACGAAACAACGGAACGTATGCCGGCGCGTCCCGTGACGCGGCCGGACCATCCGCTGATTTCGATTGTTGCGCCTTGCTATAATGAGGCGGACAGCGTTGCGCTCTTTGCCAAAACGGTCCTCGAAACTGTTGATACTTCCGTTGCAAGTTATGAGTTGCTGTTTGTCGATGACGGCAGCAGCGACAATACGCTGAAAATTCTTTCATTGCTTGCTGACGCCCATGACGAAGTTCGGGTTGTTTCACTATCGCGAAATTTTGGAAAAGAAGCGGCGCTGACGGCTGGGTTAGACCATGCAGCGGGCGATGCTGTCGTCGTGATGGACGTGGACCTACAGGACCCGCCTGAGTTGATCGTAGAATTTATTGAACAGTGGCGGCGGGGATATGACGTCGTTTATGCAACGCGGGATGACCGACAAACTGATACTTTTGCCAAGCGGTTTACGGCGGAAGGTTTTTACCGTTTCTTCAACAAAATTTCCGCCGTCAAAATTCCGGAGAATACCGGCGACTATCGGTTGATGGACGCTCGTGTGGTGGCGACGATTAAAACGCTGCCTGAGCGATCACGGTTTATGAAGGGCTTGTTTGCCTGGGTCGGATTTAGCTCGATTGGGGTCGCTTATGCACGGCCCGAGCGTGCTGCCGGCGAGACAAAGTTCAATTTTTGGCGTCTCTGGAACTTTGCTATTGACGGCATTACCAGCTTTTCAACCGCGCCGCTGCGAGTGTGGAGCTATATCGGCGGTGTCATTGCCGTACTCTCATTCTTCTACGCATCGGCGATCATTCTTTATACGTTGATCAGGGGCGGCGATGTGCCGGGTTACGCTTCGCTTCTGACGTTTATTCTATTTTTCGGCAGCATACAGATGATATCCGTCGGTGTGCTCGGCGAGTATATTTCACGCCTTTTCATTGAGGTGAAGCAGCGTCCGGTCTACATCGTCGATCAAATTTATGCGGGGACGAAAGAACGGGCCGACCAGCCTCTCGAGAAGGCGGCGAAATGGTCTGCAGACCTGATTTCTCGCGCGAGCAATCAATAATTTCGCTGTTATATCAATGAGCTACCGATTTATCTGAAACTCTGCCTGCCCGCCTGAACCGTTTTGCGTGTGAGCGCGACTTATGTTCTGAACGCTTATGATAGGCGGGAGGAAAGCGGCCATGCGCCGGGATGCTGAACGGGTTTTCGATGAGTATCTGGCGGCCGCAGCAAGGGCGGGCGATCGCGGCGCGTTTGGTCGTCTGGCTTCGCGCTGGCAACGAAAATTGCTGGCCCATGCGTATCGGTTGACCGGCGACAGCGAGCTTGCGCGTGATGTGGTGCAAGAGGCCTGGCGCGATATTGCGACCGCTCTACCGCGGCTTAAAGATGCGGCGGTGTTTCCCGCATGGGCCTACCGGATTGTGACGCGCCGCGCAGCGGACGTGATACGGCGAAAACAACGAGATCGCAAAATCATCGCCGCCTATGCCGCCGAGCCCGAAAACAATGTCGATCAGCGGGCAGAAATCGAAGCGAGCGCCGATGGCGGCGCGCTTAACAAGGTGATCGCTATATTGCCGGCTGATCAACGCGCGACGATTGCGCTTTTTTATAAAGAAGGTTTCAGCGTTGCAGAGATTGCTGCAACGATGGAGGTTCCGGCGGGGACCGTCAAAACCCGCCTGTTGCATGCGCGGCGCAAAATGCGCGCCGCTCTGGAAGGAGGAATATCCGATGACTGATCTCGACAAACAAATTCAGGAGGCGCTCGATGCCGAGGAACGCGAGCTTTTTGATCAGCTGGGCGATCAGGGGCTGTTCTCACAATGGTTCAGTGTCTACAGCGGAAAACAGGCTTGGATTGCGATCATGACGACCATTGTCATTTTCGTGCTTTTGGGCGCCGCCGTGTACGCGGGCTGGAATTTTCTGCATGCCAATGAAAGCACCATGGAA
>JAJFGC010000109.1 GCA_021776345.1 Hyphococcus sp.
TTCATGACGCCGGTGCCGCGTGTATCAGTGAGAAAGTCACCGTGATAGCCGATCAGCGACCGGGCGGGTGCGTGCATTGTGAGTCGTGTTTTGCCAGCGCCTGCCGGTTTCATCTCAACCAACTCGGCTTTGCGCTGTGACAGTTTTTCAATCACAACGCCGGAATACTCATCGTCGACATCGACGACAACTTCTTCAATCGGCTCAAGGAGCGTGCCGTCTTCATCGGTGCGCGTGACGACGCGTGGCCGCGAAACCGCAAGCTCAAATCCTTCGCGTCGCATATTCTCGATCAGAACGCCGAGTTGGAGCTCGCCGCGCCCAGCGACGTCAAAAGCGTCCTTGCTTTCGGTTTCACTGACGGAGATGGCGACGTCGCCTTCCGCCTGTCGCAACAGGCGTTCGCGAATGACGCGGGATTGCACCTTGTCGCCTTCGCGTCCCGCCAGTGGTGAGTCATTGGCCGAGAGCGTAACGGACAAGGTCGGCGGATCGATCGGTTGCGCGGGCAGCGGCTCCGTCGCGGCGAGATCGCAAAGCGTGTCGGAAACCGATGCTTGGGAATAACCCGCAAGCGCGATAATATCGCCCGGCGCCGCCTCATCCACCGGCTGGCGTTTCAGACCGCGAAAGGCGAGCACTTTAGTGACGCGGGCCTGCTCAATTTGTTTTCCATCGCGCGATAACGCCTTCATCGTGACGCCAGGTTTTGCCCTGCCGGAAACGACACGGCCTGTCAGAATACGACCTAGATAAGGGTCCGCTTCAAGCGTTGTCGCCAACATTCTAAAGGGCGCGTCCGCACCATTTTCTTCAACGAACGGCGCCGGAATATGTTCAATGATCGTCTCAAACAGCGGCGTCAAGTTCTCGCGCGGATCATCTAGCGACCTGGACGCCCAGCCATCGCGCCCCGCGGCATAAAGTGTCGGGAAGTCGAGTTGCTCATCATTGGCGCCGAGCGCTGCGAACAGATCAAAGGTCGCATCAAGGGCAGCATCCGGCGCGGCGGACGGGCGATCAACTTTGTTCAGGACGACAATAGGTTTGAGCCCCAGCGCAAGAGCTTTCGACAAGACAAATTTGGTTTGGGGCATTGGCCCCTCAGCCGCATCAATCAGAAGCAGGCAGCCATCGACCATGGAAAGAATGCGTTCGACTTCGCCGCCGAAATCAGCGTGGCCTGGCGTGTCGACAATGTTCAGTCGAACCGGCTCATTTGCCCCCTCCCAAAGCACACTGGTGCATTTTGCGAGGATGGTAATGCCCCGCTCTCGCTCGATGTCGTTTGAGTCCATTGCGCGCTCGGCCATCTCCGAGCCTTCACGGATAGCGCCGGACTGGCGCAGCATCTCATCGACAAGCGTGGTTTTGCCATGATCGACATGGGCGACGATGGCGAGATTTCGGAGTGGGATTGTGCGTTGCGTCATGGCCGCGCCATTGCGCTTTTTTCCGCAAATAAGCAAGCATTTCCGCCAAATCCTGTGCGTTTACTGACAAATTGTTTTATAGACAGCCCGGAAACGGTCGCTGCAGCGCCGAGCAGGTGCTGTCTACGGCTGGATGGCAGAGGCGATGGCGCATCTTTTTATCAGCTATTCGAGGTCTGACCGCGACGCGGTTGAGAAGCTGTCGGCGGCGCTTGAAGCGGCTGGCCATTCGGTCTGGTGGGATCGCCATATTCGCGGCGGCGCTTCTTTCGCCAAGGATATCGAAGCCCAATTAAAAAAAGCCGATGCGATTATTGTCGCCTGGTCGACGATGGCTAATGAGTCCGATTGGGTCAAGGACGAAGCCGTTTATGCGCGCGACAAGGGCATCCTGATCCCGATTTGTCTGTCGCAGTGCGACGCGCCTTTGGGCTTTCGCCAATATCAGATGGTCGACTTCCAAAAATGGAAGGGTGACGCTGCTGCGCCGGAAGTACACGCCATTCTCAGCGCCGTCGCCGAACTTACCGATGGCGAGGCGCCGGCGGCGGCAACGCCACTCAAAAAGTCGTTGATCGACAAGATCAAAACGGAAGTTCATTACACGGCAGGCGCCGCCGCGTTGGCCGTTGCCGCTATCGGATTAGCGACCGTTATGGTGACGGGCAGCGGCTCGAATGACGCAGCTCAGGAAGAATTGGCAGCCTCAGGATCATCGACACCAGCGCAGGCAGAGGTTTCGATTGGCGTCTTGCCATTTGTGGATATGTCACCGGAGGGCAATCAGGAATATTTCGCAGACGGATTATCGGAAGAGTTATTAAACGTGCTCGTGCGGGTCGATGGCTTGAATGTCGCCTCGCGAACATCTTCATTTGCGTTGAAAAAAAAATCCTTGTCGGTCGGTGAAGTGGCGGCAAAGTTAAAGGTCAATCACATCCTTGAGGGCAGCGTCCGTAAAATGGGCGACCGCATCCGGGTGACTGCACAGCTTATAGACGCTCATGAAGACCGGCATTTGTGGTCGGAAACTTATGATCGCCATCTTTCCGATATTTTCCGCATTCAGGACGAAATCGCGACGTCAGTGGTTGAAGAATTGCGCGGCGAGTTGGGCATGGATGTTCCGCCGCCGGTGAGAGTAAAGACCGCAACCGATAATATGAGCGCCTATGATGCATATCTGAAGGCGCGCGAGCTATTTGCGGCGCGGGGCCGCGACAATGTGATTGAGAGCCTGCGGATATTTGAGCAAGTTGTTGAGATGGATCCCGAGTTTGCCAAGGGCTGGGAAGGGCTCGCTGCGGTCTATGGGGTTGCCTCCAGCTATAGCATCCTGGACAGGGACTATTCTGCGCTGGCGCTTGCCGCCAACAAGAAGGCGCTGGAGCTCGATCCAGACCTGTCGATGCCCTATGCCGTGATTGGCCTGACCTATCGCGGCCATTACCCGACGCCGTGGGCTGAATCTTTTGACAATCTCAACAAAGCGATTGAACGCGATCCGAAAAACGCCAGCGCCTGGCAGTGGATTGGGATGAATTATATTGCGACTGGGGCCGCGACAGACGCAATCAGCGCGTTCAGCGCGTGCCTCGAGGTCGATGAAGCAAGGCAGCTATGCCGCCGATACCGATCGCTGGCCAATCTTTATCTGGGCAATGTTGACGAAGCGATGGCCGATGCGCACGTTAACGCTGAGGCCAATTATTTTAATGGTTTCGACGTTTATATCCCTACTTTCTTGGCGCGTGACGAACGCATGATGGCGTTTGCCGCATCGCGTATGGTCAATTGGCGTGCTGGGTTTCCACATAAAGACTATATTGAAGCGCTTGAACGCCCGGATAGCGATCATCAGGAACGGCTCGAAGTTTTGCTTGAGTGGGGCCAGGAAAAGAAGGTTGATGTTCTCGATAAAACGAATTTGCTGCTGGCCTTGCGCGCCTATAATCTGATCAATATCAGCACGTTTGATAATGACTATAATTACCTTTGGCTTCCGCAATACGCGCATTTCCGCAAGACGCCGGAGTTTAAAAAGCTAACAGAAGATCTTGGTCTCGTAACTTATTGGCGCGAAGCAGGATTTCCACCGCAATGCCAGGTTCTCTCCGAAACTGATTTTGAATGCGACTGATCAGTTCCGACGCAACTTCTCAGAAAAATTCTTCAAGATCGTTACCCGCCACATCCATCGCAGGAGCGCAAAGATTGTCGCCGGTACAAAGGCGAGCGTCAGCCACAGGGCGAGCGCTTCGGCCGGCAGGGTGGACGCGATCAAGAGGCCGACATAAGCCGACACGATAAAGAGCACCGGCACGACGATGTTGCGCGCAATGCCTCTGGCTTTCGTGAACCAGAAGACACTCTTAATGATCAAGGCGGCGAGCAAGACGAGGAACCCGATCCCAATGCCTTTACCCAGTAAGGCAGCGGCGGCACCCGGATTCTTCTTAAAGCTGACCGGCACGGGCGCCTGAGATGAAACGAACACAGGCGGCGTATCGATCGCCATCGGCAAATCAATCGCAGATTGGATGTGGCCCATCGTAACGAGTTCCTTGCCCGTCACC
>JAJFGC010000110.1 GCA_021776345.1 Hyphococcus sp.
AACGGGGCGGAGATGAAAGATGCCGAAATCGACGCGATCATTCGCGATATCGCTGCGTTCCGGTATTCGCCGATGGAGATCGCGGCCTTTTTGATTTCATCCGCAAGCTTCATGACCACGCAGGAAGTATTGGCGTTGACGTGCGCCATGACCAAAGCCGGAACCACTCTCGAGTGGGAGTTTCCGATCGTCGTCGACAAACATTGCATCGGCGGCATCCCCGGCAACCGCACATCGATGATCGTCACGCCAATCGTTGCGGCGCACGGGCTTCATATGCCAAAAACGTCTTCGCGGGCGATTACCTCGCCCGCGGGCACCGCCGATACAATGGAAGTGCTCGCCAGAGTCGATTTGCGAACTGACGAATTGCGCAAAATTGTCGAAAGGGAAAAGGCCTGCCTTGCCTGGGGCGGGCATGTCAATCTTTCTCCTGCCGATGATGTCTTGATTTCGGTTGAGCGTCCGCTTCACATCGATACGAAAGAGCAGTTGGTCGCATCTATTCTTTCAAAAAAGCTGGCGGCGGGATCGACCCATCTGCTGATTGATATTCCGGTCGGACCAAGCGCGAAGGTGCGCAGTCAAAGCGAAGCCGTGCGCCTCAGAAAACTGTTTGAGTTCGTGGGAGATCGCGTAGGCATTGTCCTCGAGGTCGTCATCACCGATGGAAGCCAACCGGTCGGGCGCGGGGTCGGCCCGGTCTTGGAGGCGCGCGATGTAATGTCTGTGTTGAAGAATGACCCATCGGCGCCGGGCGACCTCCGGGCGCGTTCACTCCTTTTGGCCGGAAAAGTTCTTGAGTTTGATCCAACGCTTCGCGGCGGCGCTGGTCGCGCCCGTGCGCAAGAGCTCCTCGACTCTGGCGCTGCGCTCGCGGCGATGGAACGGATTATTGAGGCGCAAGGAAAGTCTCAATCGGCAAACTGTCTGGGTGAGCTTAGCGTCGATATCGTTGCCCATAAATCAGGCGTCGTCACGGCGATGGACTGCTATCGACTTGGCCGGATTGCGCGCCTCGCCGGCGCGCCGATGGATAAAGGCGCCGGCCTGGATTTATTCAGAAAAATTGGCGACGGTGTTAAGAAGGGAGAGCCGCTTTACCGCATTCATTCGTGCTTCCAGTCCGACTTTGATTTTGCTTTACAAATGGCGGAGCAAGGCGGCGGCATTTCCATTGATGAAACGCCGAGCAACTCGGGCGCGTTCCTATGAACGATGTGATCATAGCAGCGACGCCTGACAATCTGTCGTCCGCCCGCGAATTGGCGCGCCAGATGAATGTCGAGCTGGCGCCGATCTATGTGAATGAATTTCCAGATGGCGAAATTAAAGTCCGGGCGACAAAAGCGGCGGCGCGAGTGATTTTGTTTCATCGCCTGGATCACCCGCGCGGAAAACTTTTACCGCTTGTTTTTGCTGCGTCCGCTCTTCGGGATTTGGGGGCGAGAGAAATCGTGCTGGTCGCGCCCTATCTCTGCTATATGCGTCAGGACAAAGCCTTTAAGACCGGGGAGGCGGTGTCCCAGTGTGCTATTGCGAACCTGCTTTCTCAATGGATCGATCATATCGTTACGGTGGAACCGCACCTGCACCGCACAAAAAATCTTGCTTCGCTCTTTCCAAACATTAAGACCACCACTCTCTCGGCCGCGCCGCTGCTGGCGACGTTGATCGGGCAAAGTGCTTCAACATCAAATACCTTACTCATCGGTCCGGATGTGGAGGCGCATTCATGGACGAAAAGAGTTGCGGCGAAGGCAGATATTCCATTCGTTATCCTGAGCAAAAAACGATTCGGAGATCGCAACGTTGAAATCACTATCAGCGACAGTGCAGAATTTTCGGCCAAGCAGGCCTTCATCATTGATGATATTGTTTCCTCCGGCGCCACGCTCTGTGCCGCTGCGGCGGTTTTGCGACAACGGGGCGTTTCCCGCATTGAAGCACTTAGCGTTCATGCGCTATGCGGTGAGAGTGATCTCAAAAAATTCAAGGATTCGGGAATAGCGCGTCTTCAAAGCACGGATTCTGTCCCACACCAGACAAATGCAATCAGCGTCATTCCGACTCTGGCGAAAGCTCTTTTGTAAGGATGCGTTTATGGAAACTAAAATAAAATTTTGCGGGGCGGCAGGAACGGTGACAGGGTCTTGCTACTGGCTGCGCCATAACGGACAGAGCTTCCTCATTGATTGCGGCATGTATCAGGGATCAAAAACTCTAAAAGAGTTGAATTACAGCGCCTTTCCATTTGATCCTGCAACCATAGACTTTGTGCTCCTAACCCACGCCCATATTGATCATAGCGGGCTCATTCCCAAGCTCATCAAGTATGGCTTTACTGGCCGTGTTCACATGACTGAAGGTACGCGAGACCTTCTTTCCTTTATGCTGCCCGATAGTGGCTATATTCAGGAAAGCGAGGTTGCATTTCTCAATCGTCGAAATCAACAACGCGGGAAAAAGGAAGTGTCGCCTATTTACACGCGACAGGAAGCCGAAAAATCTATTGGGCAGTTTGACGTCATCGAATATGAAGAGTGGCGAAATTTTGGCGACGGTGTGCGCGCTCGTTTTTGGAATGCCGGGCATATACTTGGCGCTGCATCAATTGAATTAGAGTTGGCGCAAAACGCGTCGGACGTCAAGCCAATCCGCATTCTATTTTCCGGGGATATCGGACCCGAGCATAAGTTATTTCATCCTGATCCGGTTGGGCCGGAAGATCTGGATTATCTCATTTGCGAGTCTACCTATGGAGACCGCTCGCGTCCTTCATTGTCGCCAAAAGAGCGACGCCAGCGCCTAGCTGAAGTGATCAGCCAAACGGAATCTGATGGTGGTGTTCTGGTTGTTCCAGCCTTCAGCGTTGAACGTACGCAAGAACTTCTTGCGGATATCAGTCTCCTTATGATGGATAAGTCTATTGGAGAATCACTTGTTTTTCTCGATTCCCCTATGGCTATTCGTGCGACAGAAGTTTTCGCGCAACATGCGGATGTTCTGGAGGATACGAATGGAAGCCGCGCGTTGTTTGACAATAAGAATTTTGTTTTTACGCTCAGCGTTGAAGAGAGCAAGAACATCAGCAACTACAAAAATGGCGTCATCATCGTCGCAGCGAGCGGCATGTGCGAGGCTGGCCGCATCAGACATCACCTCAAACGGCGTCTTTGGGACCCGCATTCGACCATTCTGATCATTGGATACCAAGCGCCAGGAACTCTCGGCGCATTGCTATTAGCGGGCAAGAAAAAGGTTCGCATCCAGGGTGACGATATTAAGGTGCTCGCCAGCATTAAGAAGCTCGATATTTATTCTGGTCACGCAGATGCTGACGAACTTGAAATCTGGGTGCGTGAACGGGCGCCAGTACATCGGGCGTTGTTTCTCACACATGGCGATCCGAAGGCGCTGGATGCGTTTCGCAATCGATTGCTCGGCGCCAATTTTGGTGAGGCGGATATTATCATCCCAAAACTTGATGATGAGTATATTTTGAAATCTGACGGGTTGAAAAAGCTTGTTGCGCCAGCATCAAGGCTTGAGGACGCAGCAGTTGCGCAACTTGATTGGCACAATGATCTAGCGCAATTATCTCTTGATATCAGGGATGAAATTGACAATGCAGCCGATGAGCGCTCCCGTCAAATTATCATACGACGTTTGCGCCGTGCGTTGGAAGACAAGCCAGCATAACGTCAGATCGCCAATGGAATTGATCTCCATCAAAACGATGAGAGTGGGTAGTATGTAGAATGATCCTGTTAATCTAGGAGAATGACACATGTATTATAAAATACTTTGGAGGATTTGCAGCGCGATTCTTGCGGCAAGCGTGGTTTCCGCCTGTGCAAACGATCCGGGCACAAATTCAAGCACATGTTCCGCCTATGATTCAACACGACGATCTACCGAGTATTCGGCACGATTAGTCTCCGACGAAGAAGACGATCAGTATGAGTTGCAAATCCAAGTCGTTCATCCGATTACAATGGCGTCCACGATAAAAAAACTATCGTTAAATGACGGTACACATCCGCGAATCCGACTCCTCGAAGACAATTGCATTTGCGGTATGAAGATTGAAACTGTTGATGTTGATTGCACGCACATCACAACCTATTTGGCAATCATACCTGAGCAGACTTTGTTAGCTGTTAAGGAGATGGGACTGACGATGACCTTTCTCTTGGAAAATGGGCGCATCGTTGCCGGTCCCATAATTGGCGCAGATGAAATTCGTAAAATCATGCGCCATCCATAATCTCAATTATCGAGGTTGGGAAAAGTGTAATATTTGGGGCAGCGCTCTATAGTTCTGGCGTCAATTGCCGTTCCCCGATTTCTGTCCAACGCGGCGCCTTGCTTCGCCAGTAAACAAGGCGCTCCCATAAGTCCTGCAGGCGTATGGAAGAGAGTGCGCCCATTGAAGAAAATAATTTTCCACACTCGGCAACATGCATTTCAAAAGCGTTGACGTGCGCAGTAAGCGTTTTAATTTGTCGTTGGTCGATCTCGTTCGGCGGGTTACTATTCAAGATGAGTTCAATCGCCGCCAGGCCCGCAATATGGTCAAGGTATAATTTTTCGATTTGTTGTTCGGGTAAATAGGACGTCAGCACTGGATAGAAATCAATTTCCTCAAAAGCAATATGCGCCCCTGCTTTTCGGTCCAATTCGTTCGCTATCTCGCGCGCACCGATGATATCCCGATTGCAAAGCGCTTCTTTTAAGTTGTTGGCGATCTGTTCCAAGCAAGCGTGATCACTTTGAAACGCCTGGGAAAGATATCTGGATGCGGGCAACATCGACATTATGCTTTCAATGCGAGTGCTTTACCGCCACGGGTCATGACGGCCCCAACCCCCAGAACGAATGCCACTATCCAGAAAAACCCGCCCGCGATCGGAATGAGGCCAACCAGAATTAGCAAAATGGTTGCAAGGAGAGACCAGCCCATCCGCGCAGCGGCGCTCGGTGAGGCGTCACCCGTTTTTGTTATGAAGCCCCGTCCAAGCATGCCGACATAGTAGGAAGATGCTGCGAACGCGACAGGCGCAACGGCAAGAAAGATTACGCCGATCAGCATGGCGAGAGGCGCGCCGAAGACGCTCGCAAAGAGGAGCGCAATCACAACGGGCGTCGCAAGTACAACCAAAAACCCAACGCCCAATGTCGAGAGTGGCTTTTCCCTGATCATCGCGGCGGCGCTGTTCATCAGACTTGGTAAAGAGAGAGCGATAGCGACGACCAATACCGCCATGCCAATGAGAAAAGCGAAAGCAAATATAGCGACGGCCGCACCAGCCTTGGCCCCCCATTTCTCAATATCTGGCGGCGGAGCCGCCTCAAGTTCTATGATTTCGCCGGCGACGACAGCGCTAGGATCCATGCTAAAATTCGCCGCCCGATAGCGCAGGTCGCCTCCGATATTTACATCGGGCCCGATAGTGATGTTTTCACCAACTAATTGCGCATCTCCAGAAACGTTGGCCATGAGCCGCAGTTTCCCTGCGGCAGCACGCAATTCTGCGCCGACAGGCGTTTCAACAAGAACGTCCCCGCCAGTAACCATCAGCGACCCTTTGATCAGGAAATCCGGCTTAATGTTGATATCCCCGCCAGCAGCAACAACATCGTCTGTCACAATCCCGCTCATCAGTGTGAGATTGCCACCGCCTATAATAAGATCATGAAACGAGATATCGGTTACAATGATATCGCCGCCAGCTGCTAACATATGATCCGCTTGGGCGCCCTCGATCGAAATATCGCCGCCAGCGGCAAAGATATCATCGGTTGATTTCGCGCTTACAGTGAGGTCGCCTGCTGCGAAAAATGCCATGTCGGAAAGCGCGTCGGCGACGTCGATAAGGTCGTCCGACTGCGTCCGGATTTGCGCCAATAGAGCGCTGGTGGCGAATAGAAAAACGACTAGGACAAGAAGGAAGAAGAGGCTTCGCACCAGGGAATGTCTATTGAGGGTCATCGGAGGTTACTCCTTCACAAATGCTGGTGTCTCTGGCGGATACTCAAAAATACCAGCGCCACAATGCGCCATCTTAATCATCTCTACGGATTGGAAATTGACCTAGGTCAAGCGCTGCGCTGGAAGATGCCAGCGTATTGACGCTGATCAATGCGATTGCTTGCATAGCGATCAGAACAATGACCATGAAGAAATATCTGGTCGTTTATTATTCTCTGACGGGAATACAGAAAAGGTTGCGCGAAATATCGCGAGACGCTTGGACGTGGATATAGAAGTCATCCGCGATAACCTAAAAAGAAAGACAACACCTATCGCGTTTCAATACCATCTTGGAGGCAATCTTTAAAATTCCAGCTGCAGCCAAGGAGAGCCGTCATCAGGTTGATGATTATGAATGCATCATTCTTGGCGGTCCGGTCTGGGCGCAAAACATATCCTTGCCGATACGCGCTTTTATCAAGCGGGACTCAGAAAAATTTGAGCGTTTGGCTCTGTTTTGCACAGAGTATGGTGAGGGCGGTGAGAAAATGCTTGGAAAAGCAGCGAAACCAAGTGGGAACGAGCCCATCGCCACAATGGTGCTAACTGAACCAGATATTCAATCCGACCTTCTGGACCAGAAGGTGGATGCATTTGTTAAGACTGTGGCGGCCCCGATGGAAAAAAATCTCTAAGCCGGCGACCAAGGCAGGCTCCGATATAGAATGCTGATATCGCCTTAGTATTCGAGCAACTTGCCGATCTGCTCGAAATAGACGACGCGAACCCATTTCGCAGGCGCGTATTGCATTGCGGCGCACGTACTTAATCTGGGCGTTCTTAAAGATCGCCTTATTCGGCAGCCTTTGATTGATGCTGCCCGTCTATATCTCGCGAGGTGTCCGTTGCGCTTTCCTGAAGCGTACGCAGCGCCTCATGAGTGCTAAGGAAAATATGCCCAGGCGCTAAGCGTTCCAGAAAATCTGTTCGTTTTAGGCGGTCCATGATGGGGCCTTTTACAGCGGCAAAATGAAGAGTGACGCCAGCATCTTTGAGATTTTCGATGAGCATTTCCAGAGAATCGAGAGCGCTGCCGTCAATCGAGTTGATAGCGTTGCAATTGATAACAAGATGTTTCGCAGATCTGTTCTCAGCAATCGTATGAATAACAAATTGCTCGAGAAAATTACTATTGGCGAAATAGAGATTTTCGTCGACGCGAATAACGATGATATTCGGATCCGTCTCGACTGTGTGTCGCGAAATATTTCGAAAATGCTCAGTGCCGCTAATGCGGCCAATAACAGCGATATGCGGCTGCGCTGTACGCCAAAGAAAGACCAAAAGGGAAAAAACAACGCCAGCGATGATGCCGATCTCAACGCCAGCGATTAGTACGGCGGCGAACGTGACGATCAAGCTGGCAGCGTCAGCGCGGTCATAGCGCCATAAGTGTAGTGGCGTGCGCCAGTCGACGAGACTCGAGACAGCGACAACAATGATGGCCGCGAGTGCTGCTTTAGGCAAAAAGAAGAACAGCGGCGTCAGGAAGATTACAGTCAGTGCAACCAGGATTGCTGTAATGATGGAGGCGAGGGGGGTCGCCGCCCCGGCTTGAAAGTTGACAATGGAGCGACTGAACCCGCCGGTGACCGGGTATCCGCTAGTCACTGCCGCCCCCAGATTTGCGGCGCCGAGGCCGATAAATTCTCGATTGGGATCAATTTTTTCGCGGCGCTTGCCGGCGAGCGCTTTGGCGACCGATACGCTCTCCAAAAACCCGACGACAGTGATCAAAAGCGCGGCTGGGGCAAGTGTCCGCCAAAGTGCAGGGTTGAATTCCGGAAGCGTCAAGGGCGGCAGTCCTTTAGGAATGGCTCCAACCACAGCAATGTTTTGCGTTTCGTCAAGCGCCAAACCCCAAACGATTACCGTGAAAATACTAACAAGAAAAAACGGCGCCGCTTTGGTGGCTGTATTGATGAAACCACTATGCGCGCCGAACACTTTAAGGATCGCTCCGAGAATGGTTTTGGAAAAAACTAGAAATGCGATGGCGAAGATCGCGATAGTGACGGCCGCCAAGTTAACTTTCGTAATTTCAGTCGCCACCGCGCCGACAATTTCGAACAGGTTATGCGACCGAGGCAAGGGGACGCCGAGAATATGCGTGAGCTGACTGAAGCCGATGACCAGAGCCGCAGCGCTCGTAAATCCTGAGATAACCGGATGACTTAGAAAATTGACTAAAAACCCCGCGCGTAACAGGCCCAATGCAATATTCATGGCGCCTACTAGGCCAGCAAGGGTTAGCGCCGCTCCGAGATAGTTTGCGCTTCCTTGTTCGGCGACGCCGCCGATGGCGTTAGCAGTCAGCAGAGAAACAAGCGCTACCGGACCGACGGCAAGTGTTCTGCTTGATCCGAACATGGCGTAAAACACGAGCGGAACGATGCTGGCGTATAGGCCGGTTTGGGGCGGGAGCCCTGCCAGCATAGCGTAGGCCATCGCCTGCGGCGCCAACATAATCGCGGTGATGATCCCAGCCGTCAGGTCGCCCGATAAATGTTCGGTCCGATAAGTCGTGATCCAGTCACTGGCTGGGAACAAACGCGCCACTGAATACTTCATCTATGCGTCTCCGAGTTTCAGCACACGTTTGTAACCTGCCGCCATTTCCCGGTTGAAAGATCAAACTGGATAGTCGGCAATCCGACCTGCTTCCACGCGGTAACGCCGCCCGCGAGATGGTCAGAGACACTTGTCCGTCTTTGCAATATCATTGGCTTTCCGACTATCCCACGCCGTCATGAAGTAAATAGTCATTCCGTCATTCATGTAACTGACGTTTGTCGTTTAGGGAAATTCATTCTCGCGAATGGTGGCGATGATAAGGTCATCAACATCGTCAATGATTGAAATGATCTGGTCCCGAATGACCTTGTCCATGTCAACTCCTTCATGGTTCGAGTTTGCCAAGCAGTGAGGCTTCATAGCGGGTAGGAATGCATTGACATCTGTCAATCAGGCGGCAATCGCAGCGCTCTTGTTCTTCAGGGCAGTTTCGAGGTTGCGCATTGCCTTCTCATCATGGGACGGCAAAATAACAAGATCTGGAAGTCTCTCTTTCAGAGTCGTGACTTTCGCAAAGGAGGCGCGAAGTTGCTTTGCGTCTCCCGTACCGGGGACTCGATCATTGAAAAGCAAATCGGCTTCATAGGTGAGATCGCCGATAAGCAATATTGGCGGCATCCCCTCAGAACGCACCAACATCGACATCGACCCGGGGGTATGTCCGGGCGTCGGCAACAATATCATAGAGCCATCGCCCATTATGTCATGACACCCGCCGAACGGCGCAAACAATGGATCATCCGTTTGCGAGAACTTTATAGGTCGCCATTTCGCACCGGGGATTTCGATATGTTCGCGCAGAATCCATTCTTGCTCGGGATGCGGTTCTGACAGCTGCGCCCATTCTCGTTCGCTCACTAACAGGTCTGCCTGCGGAATATCTGCGATCCCGCCGACATGATCAAAATGCATGTGTGAGAAGACCGCTTTGACGACATCGCGAGCGGCAAAGCCCAGTCCGTCAAGCTTCCTGCCTAGTTTGTCTTCCGGCTTGATGTGAAGTCGGAAGATCCTGCGAAGCAGGAAGCGGCCAATCGCGCTGTTAATGTAGCCCGGATCAGACGCAATCGCCGGGTCTAGCCCGGTATCGAAAAGAACAAGGCCCGCGTCATGCTCAATAAGGAATGCGTTAATCGGTATCTTGATCCAGCTCCGTGATGTCAGTACCCACCACATTTGCGGCAGTTTGCTCCCATAACGGTGCTCTTTATGTTGCTCGCCCCACCCAGTATTAAACACATGAATGGCTTTTATCGCCGACTTCGCATTCGGCTCTGATTCTAAATCAATGTTGGCCATCCGCTTACCTTGGTAATTGCGTAAACACTTTTGGGTCGATGCTGGCCGCAGCCAGAAACCCGCCCCACATCGCCCCCGCAATGCCCGGCGAGGCGACATCCTGACCGGCAAGGTACAGACCCTTGATTGGTGTCTTCATTTGCAACGCATCTGAGAAAACGCGCTTGGGCGTAACATCAAGGCCGTAGAAGGCGCCTTGATAGTGGCCGGTAATGCCAACAGTGGAGAGCGGCGTAGCAAGTTCGCGGTGTACGGTGAGCTCGGCCAATTTCGGAAAATAAGCGGTGAATTGCGCGAACATGGCGTCTTCAACACGCTGCTTGAAATCGCGATAATCACTGCCTCTTTCACCAAGCGCTTCCATCGCCCAACGCTCAACAGTGGACCATTCCGTCCAGGCGAGCATTTCGCCAACATGTTTCTGGTTCGGGCCGGGGTTATGCGCCGGATCTTTCAGTGATGCGAAGGAGACGAACATGCCTGGCGGCGCTCCCTCTGGCGCGTCTGTCCAAACTGCATCGACCTCCCCAGTCGGATAAATCCAGTGGTTTGACTTCGTCGCGCCGGCGGCTTCTACATCGCCTTCAAATCCAAGGAACAATGTGAAATGAGCGATGTTCGGATCGAGCGACCGTATGTCTTCTAGCCAGTCATCATGGCCACAGTCATTCGGCAGAAGATACTCCACCGTTTCACGTGCGCCGATATTAGAGATGACCGTATCAGCACGGATTGTTTCTCCATCGGTGGTTGTAACGCCAACGACGCGGTCATCCTCAATTAACAAAATATCTAATCTTACACAGGCGCGCGCATCGCCGGTTTCCGTGATTGTTGGCAGGATGTGATCTGCGATGACTGACGCCCCGCCAACCGGATACCAGGCGCCGCATTCGAGATAGGACCCAACCACCATGGCGTGCATGCCGAAGCTTGCCGTGCCAGGCCGTCCGCCAAAATCGGCCCATTGCGCTGTAAGAGTTGAGACAAGCTCGTCATTATTCGTGAGATCACGCGCAACTTCTTCAGTGGTCCGATTACACCATTTGTTGATCGCGCGTCGCTTCCACCATTTCAAACCGGCTGCAAAGGGGGCGGGCATCGAACGGGCCTGAATCATCGTCATCAGCGCCTCGCGACCTTTTTGCATGGCGGCAATCCATTCCTCGATCGCTTCTTCCTCCTCAGGAAAGCGTTCCTTGAGATCCATCTCCTGTGCTTCATAGGGGCGTGAAAGCTGGAGCGGCGCCGAATTCCCGATGTGCAGCGTGTCGTAGACCGCGCCCATGGATTCAAGCTCAATCGGTGTTTCCGAGAGCCAGTCCAGGATGTCTTTTTCCGGCTCGCCAGGGGCAAGCCCCCCTAAATAATGAATGCCCACGTCCCAGGT
>JAJFGC010000012.1 GCA_021776345.1 Hyphococcus sp.
TTTGTAAGCTCACCTTTGATAATCTTCGCACAATCGCCGGATTCCAGTTTCCACCAACCGCGTGAGCGATATTTTTCCTGGTCACGTGGCTCGGCAATAGCACTCCAAACCGGACTTTCGGTTTTATTGCAATAAAATAGCCCAAGCTTTGCTTCGCTGGCGTTTGCCTCTTCGATCAACGCATCGATCAGTTCGTCATCGATATTGGTCGATTCTGTCAGTCCCTTTTTCTTGCGGAAATTCGCAAGCGCGCGCTGTGTTTCACGGCCCATAGCGCCGTCGATCCGCCGGATCGTGGCGCCAGCATCGCTCAGGAGCCGCTGAACGCCAGCGACTTCAGCAGAGTAAACCGTATAGTTACTGGCTTCGGCAAAATCGGTTTGCCAATTTCCGCCAGCAGTTTCGGTGACGTCGACGTCAAAGAAATTGCGCTTACGCAAGGGGTCGCCGCGGCAGACCTCCTGGTTGCGCAGATTAAAAAATCCAAAATTTTCCACACAAAGCGATGTGTCGCCGGACCAAGTTCGCAATTCGCCCTTATGGCCGGGAATCGCCTCCGCATAAACGAAGTATTTGCCGGGGTTGGTCTGTTCCGTCAGAACCACTTTGCATTGCCCCGGGCGCAGACGCCACCAACCCCGCGTCGCAAGGCGGTCGCCGTCAATATACCCAACCGCTGCTGAGAGCGCATAGCTGGTTTTATTGCACAGACTATACTTTGCGTTGGCGCCTGTGGCGCTGATAGAAAAAAGAACGACGAAAAACAGAAGGAAACGCATTGCGCTTTGCTCGCAATTTACCAAAGAAGGAACGGGTAATTCTCACGAAACCGACGCTGGGATCAAGCGCGAGCAGGCATGAGCGCATCAGAAATATCTGACGATTTATTCGGGCCCAAGGCAAAGCCGGTCAAGGTATTGTTTCCGTTGCCGCTTTTCACGGCCTATGACTATCTGCCGCCGTTTGAAAGCGGCGCAGAGATCGGCCGGTTCGTGCGTGCGCCGTTCGGTCCTCGCGAGATCTTTGGTGTTATCTGGCCGAAAGGCGAGGCTGATCCAGCGCCAGCGGCAACGTTGAAGACCATCGTCGAGATCCTGCCAGGGCCGGGGCTCAGTCCCGAACTGATTGATTTTATAGCCTGGACGGCGCGCTACACCATGTCGCCGCTCGGATCTGTCTTGCGTATGGTGATGCGGTCGGGGGAGGTTCTTTCAGAACCGTCGAAGCAAACAGGGTATGTGCTTGGGAAAAACCGGCCGGCGCGTATGACCCCCCAGCGCGAAGCAGTTTTTTCCGCGGTCGGCCCAACGCCGATGACGGCCTCGACGCTCGCCGCGAAAGCAGGGGTAAGCGGCGGCGTGGTCCGAGGGCTTGCGGAAACAGACGCTCTGCGGGCGGTTGAGATTGACCCGGATCCGCCCTTCCCGCCACCGGACCTTTCGCGCAAGGGGCACGATCTGTCGGACGATCAAATATGCGCTGTTGGAAAAATCAGTACGCACATAAAAGCGGGAAGCCATGCCGCGATCTTGATCGATGGCGTTACCGGGTCTGGCAAAACGGAGGTTTATCTTGAGGCTGTCGCAGAAGTGCTGGCAAAAGATAAGGATGCTCAAGCCCTAATCCTGATCCCCGAGATTGCGCTTACTCTGCCGTTCCTCAAACGAGTTGAGGAACGCTTTGGCGCCGCGCCGGCGCCGTGGCATTCGGATCTTACCAGCGCCGCCAGACGGCGTACCTGGCGCCGCGTCGCGGACGCCTCGGCGCGGCTTGTGGTGGGCGCCCGTTCGGCGCTGTTTTTACCGTTTCAAAACCTGAAGCTGATCATTGTCGATGAAGAGCACGACGCGGCCTATAAGCAGGGTGACGGCGTAATTTACCACGCCCGTGATCTCAGCGTTGCCCGCGGCGCTCGTGCCGGTTTTCCTGTCGTTCTTGCGTCTGCGACGCCGTCACTTGAGACGGTCGTAAATATCGATGAAGGACGGTACGAGGCCGTCGGGCTGCCATCGCGTTTCGCCGGCGCGACAATGCCAGATATTTCGCTGATTGATATGCGCGAGACACCAGCGGAGCAGGGGCGGTGGCTATCGCCGCCTTTGGTGGACGCCGTCAATCAAACTCTTACCGCAGGCGAACAATCTCTCCTGTTTCTAAACCGTCGTGGATATGCACCGCTGACCCTATGTCGTCGTTGTGGGCATAAAATGACGGCGCCAAATTCCGATACCATGCTGGTTGAGCATCGCTTTGAGAATCGGCTGGTTTGTCATCACACCGGATTTACTATGCCGAAGCCGTCGGCATGTCCTGCGTGCCATGCGGTGGATTCGCTGGCGCCGTGCGGGCCGGGCGTTGAACGTGTCGCAGACGAGGCGACGGCGCGCTGGCCCGATGCAGCAATAAAAATTCTTTCCTCTGATACCGCATGGAGCGCATCAGCGATGCGTGAAATTCTGGAGGCGATGCATGCGGGCGAGATTGACATTCTGATCGCAACGCAAGTCGCCGCCAAAGGCCACCACTTTCCTAACCTCACCCTTGTCGGCGTTGTCGATGCGGATCTTGGTATTGCCGGCGGCGATTTGCGCGCGGCGGAGCGCACCTACCAACTCTTAAGCCAGGTGACCGGCCGCGCGGGCCGTGACGTAAAACCTGGGCGCGCGTTGTTGCAAACCTACCAGACAACATCGCCCGTGCTCGAAGCGTTGGTCAGCGGCGAGCGTGATAATTTTCTTGCGGTTGAGGCGCAGAGCAGAAAGCAGCTGGGCTTTCCTCCATATGGACGGCTTGGGGCGATTTTGCTTCGCGGGAGGGACGAACAGGCATTGCGTGAAAGCGCCGAAGCGCATCGCGCGGCAATCCCTCCAGCGGACGGGGTTGAGGTCTGGGGTCCGGCGCCTGCCCCAATCTATCGGTTGCGCGGGGAAGCGCGAATACGGTTTCTTGTAAAGGCCCGGCGCAACATCGACGTACAGCGCTTCATCAAAGCCTGGATATCGCGTGTAAAGGTCAAAGGATCAGTCAGGCGGGTTGTCGATATCGATCCGTATTCGTTTCTTTAACGAATGGTTAGCGACGATCAGCGTAAACGCTTGATTAACGCTATAGATGTTTAATTCTTCATCGATTTTTGAAACGGGGATAATGCGATGAAAAGCCATATGGGCGCGATCGCTTTTGCAGTTTTGACCTTAGTTGCGCCAGTGTCGGCGCAGGCCCAGACTTTCGAAGAGGTGCGCGGGGGCATCCTTGCACAAAGTTGTTGTGGACAAGGCTCCAATAAAGAAGGCGGCGTTGGGCTAAATGCAGAGATCGTTCTTACCTCGCCCGACATCTTATCAATTTTAGGATCGCCAAAGCCAATCTTCGGCGCGACGATAGCGACTGATGGCGACGCCACCAGTCAATTTTATGGCGCCTTTGAGTGGGATATTAATTTGTCCCCTAAGTTTTTCTTTGCGGCGGGCGCGGGCGGCGCGGTGCACACTGGTGAGACCGATGATTTTGATCCCATCGCGGACGCTGCGCGTGTTGACGACACCTTGTTTTTAGGGTGCCGGGTGCAGTTTCGCATTCACGGCAATTTAGGCTACCGGCTCAATGAGCGTTTCAACCTGCTCGGGACATGGTCGCATATGTCGAATGCCGGCCTTTGCAATGAAAACGAAGGCCTAGATCATCTAGGTCTGAGGCTGGGATACAAGTTTTAATCAGTCATCGACCGATGTAACGGTCGATGAACTTGATTGATTGTTCAAGCATGGCTGTGCGAGTCTTACCGCTTGAAAGCCAGTGATCTTCGCCGTCAAGTTCGTAGTAGGTTACTTTTTTCCCAGCCTCTTTCATCGCGTCGCGCATGCGCCAGCTATTACTGATCGGAACAACCGTATCATCCTTACTGTGGATGAGCAGAACCGGCGCCTGAATGTTTTCAACATTGTGAACTGGAGACACGCTCCTAATTTCGTTGCGCTCACTTCCAAGGTCGCCAATGCGTCTTTCCCAATACGCGAGAGAATACTCTCCTGTTTGTTTTTCCTCGGAGAGCATGTGAATAAGATCGGCGACACCATTGACGCTGACCGCGCATGCATAAATGTCCGGCGTTAGTGTTGCACCAGCTAACGCTGCGTAACCGCCATAGCTAGCGCCAACAATGCAGATACGGTTCGGGTCAACGACACCATCAGCGATGAGCTTCTGGACGCCCTCGGTAATATCGCTTTGCATCTTGCGACCCCACTCACCGAAGCCCGCCTGCCGATAGGAAAAACCATAGCCGTCAGAGCCTCTGAAGTTTGGTTGGTACACGGCGTATCCGCGAGCAGCGTAAAAATTTGCCCAGTAATAGAATGACATATCGTCACGCCCCTCTGGGCCGCCATGAGGCAACACAATCAACGGGAGATTACTCGCCCCTAACCCTTGTGGCTTTGTTAGGTATCCGGGAATGGATAGTCCGTCACTTGCTGAAAAGTCATAGCGGCTGCGAATTCCCGACCTCGCTGCGTTCGGCGGATAGGTTGAGCCCAGTGGCTCTAAGCTGCCAGCGGGTTTGTCAAAAAGGTAATAGGCTGATGGCCGATCATTATAATCCGCCCTGACAACCGCCAGATTCCGGTCGGCAGATTCGGAGGTGACTGATACGGTCGCTGCAGATAGCGCCGCTCCAAGGCTGACGACATTCGAACGGCGCGCGGCGTCAAAATATTGGTCGCGCACAAAATCATCAATGTATCTTGCTCCAATAACAGTAGCCGCCGTTGTGTCGTAAATTGTAGAGTCCAAATCATAGGTGTTGTTGTTAAAAAGCGGTGTTGATATCTCGCCTTTCTCAAGATCGTATTCAAACAATCCTAACTTGTCGCTGTCGTGATAAGATCGAACGATAGGCCGCATCGGGTCTGCGCTGGCCCCAACAAAGGTGAAAAGCGTACCCCGCCCTGGAGGTTGTTTGTAAGACGCAACTTTTTTAAAACGATTGCTGTCTGGGAGTTTTGCAAATATCCTGCGTTCATCGGTTGCTGGATCTAGATCGACGCGGGCGACAACATTGCCGTCTCTATCGACAACCCAATCCCGAGTTGATGGGCTTCCGCGCCTGACGGTTTTTTCACGGCCTGAGTATAAGTCTACCTTATACAGATTATAGCCGCCGCTACCTGCATTGTTGCCTACTCTTTGACCAGCGCGATCATTCTGTCCGGGCCGCCATGACGTATCATAATTTGCCATGAGGACTTTTTGATCGTCGTCCGGGAGGGTGTGTAAGAAGCTGCCAGCCCCAATAACATTCTCGAATCCCTCTGAGCTGTTCATAAGGCGGGTCATTGACCCATCGAAGCGGCCTAACGTAAAATACCGCTTAAACTCATATATTTTTACACCAGAGGTTGTATTTACACTGATCGTGTTGGATGCGAGTAAAATAAGGCGCTCGTTGTTTCCCCAGAATAAATCGCGAACCCTTGATTCTCCTAACTGGATAGCGACAGGATCAAGCTCGTTGTCCATGTCGTAGAACACGATATACGAATTGTCGTTCGTTGATTGCAGCATCGCAATCGTTTTGCCGTCAGGAGAAATTTCCGCGTCGGCAATTAATGGTAATTCGCCAAATGTTTTCGCAGATGCTTGCTGAGCGAATGCCTGTTGAGAAAAAGAGAAGGCAACAAGCATTGTGATCGCCAGATTGGCGACCAACGTATTGATACTTCGCATTTTCCCGTCCCCTACTTACGTCCGGTGAGCCGGCCCCCCGGCTCACCGCTAATTGTGCAAAGTAAAAACAAAAATGCAAGTGCGGAAAAGCGCATTCTGCGATAAACTATAGTGAATTTGTCATTTCTGTATTGTTTATCGTCCAATATGGCGGTCGATAAACTTGATCGACTCATCGAGCAACATGGTGCGGGTTTCGGCGCGGCTCAGCCAATGATCTTCGCCATCCAGTTCTACGAACGTCACTTGTTTTTTTGCTTTTTTGAGCAGCCGTGTCATGCGTCGTGATTGGTCGAAGGGGACAATTATATCGTCTTTGCCATGCATAAGCAGGACCGGCGCCTTTACGTTCTTAGCGTGGTGCGCAGGGCTTATTGCATAAGCTTCCTTATTTTCCCTCTTGATATCGCCAAGGCGTGTTTTCCACCACTCTTCGCCACTTTCGGATTGTCGCCGAAGGAGGTACGGAATATCGTAAACACCACTGACGCCAACAACACACGCGTAGAGATCAGGCGTGAATGCAGCGCCAGCCATCGCAGCATAGCCGCCGTAGCTTGCGCCGACGATGCAAATGCGAGAGCTATCGGCGACCCCATCTCGGATCAATTTCTCAACGCCTTCGGTGATGTCGGATTGCATCTTCTTTCCCCACTGAAGATGCCCGGCCTCTCTAAATGAACGGCCATAACCGGTAGAGCCCCTAAAGTTGGGTTGATAAACTGCGTAACCGCGTGCCGCATAAAAATGCGCCCACCAATCGAATGCCTGTGTGTCACGCGCGGCCGGGCCGCCATGCGGGAGTACAATCAACGGCAAGTTACGACTGTTTGAGGTGGCGGGGAGCGTAAGGTAGCCTGGAATTTTCAACCCATCCGACGCTGTGTAGTCGTATTTTTCGGTTCTCGCATATGAGATCCCTCTTAATTGCTCATAAGAGGATGAAAAAAAATCCAGCGTACCCCTCAGTTCGTCGTAAAGGTAGTATTCATGAGGTTTGTCATGGTGAAATGAAACGATGACGGCTTTTGATTTATCCGCAGACCATGATGTCACTGCCGGAACGCCAGACAACGCGGTCTCTAACTCGAACTGAAATGCCTTGTCGCGTATATCGAAGTAGTGCGTACGTGGGAAGTCATCAGTGTACCTTACGCCAATACTTTCCGCCGTGCGGGCATCGTATATTATTGAGCCGACATCATAATTGTCGAGTTGAAATTTTGTTTCAATTATTGACTTTTCTGCTGCGTCATAAATGAAAAGGCCACGCTTGTCGTTTTTCTCAGGAGTTGTTGTTACATAAAACTGGCCTGGCTTTTCTGCGGCTGCTTGAAATCCGTATCGTGCAGAATCGCCGAGCTTTTGTTCCAAAACTTGTGTTTCTACGAAATCGTCGGCGGCAGTAGTGCGGGTAAAGATTTTTCGGAGCTCGTTATCGTAGTCATACTCAATACGCGCCAGCGCATCGCCATCTCGATTAACGACCCAATGGCGAGTGTCCCAATTGCCATCGGTGTGAAGCTTGGCGTCGCCTGTGACCACATCAGCTTCATAAAGCGAGTAGCCGCCCTGCGCGCCGGCGCGCCAGTTGCCGATAAGGACTTTGTTTTCTTTCTGCGGAAGCAGAGAAAAAAGCCCGCCTGAACCGTATGTGTAGTTGAAGATTGTCTGTTTTGAGAAAAGGCGCATCACGTCATCCGGGCTATCCTTTGAAACAGATACCCAACGAGCGAATTCGGCGCCTTGATGGTGCTGGCCCCTATATCTGGAGATAAGAAGCAAGACGCGGTCATTGTTTGGCCAAACTAGACCTCGCGCCTTCACTTCGCCGATCAACGATCCGGTGGGCGTTGCGGAAGGGTTCTCCAGTGAATAGAAAATAACGGCTGTTTTGCCGGCCTCATTCTGAATAACGGCTAACGTATTGCCGTCCGGTGAGATGACGACGTCGCTAATCGACGGCAGCGATCCGAACATTTCTGGTGTTACTTTAGGCGATGACTGCTGCCCCAAGGCGGTTGCGCTCGCCGTCACAAGCAGAAACGCCAACGCAGCAAGTATTGTTCGCAACCCCATCATGATGCGCCCCGAAAATTACTATCTCTGCGGCGATCATGACTTCGGTCTATGACCACGCGCCCCTCGGAGTATTGTTGACGGTGGATTTCAGGTTTTCAACCCTGCCCTCGCCATTTTTCATTGTGTGCTCGCTTTTGCCATTCCGCCGCAGCCGCAATTGTTGCGTTGCCGCGAGGCCCATGCTACCCCCTCGCGCGATCTTAAAAGGGGTGTCAGCGTAAAGGCCTGCCCGACACTCTAATCGTTAGTGATTTCAACAGTTTGGGCGTTGCTGGAAAGCGGCGCTTTTGGCGATAGGAGCCGTACGCGAAAGTGTCAGGCGATCTTGCACCTACAACCGGCGTCGCTGGGCGATATGCCTCAGCGCTGTTTGCCCTTGCCAAAGAGACGAGCGCGCTCGAAGCGATCGAGGCGGAGCTGAAAGCGTTCAACGCTTCCATCGCGGCCTCTGCGGACCTTCGCGACTTTTTGAAAAGCCCGGTCTATGGCCGAGATGAACAGGTCGGCGGCCTAACGGCGCTTGCGGAAAAAGCGGGCTTTGGCGCGCTTACCACGAATTTTCTTAAGCTCGTTGCAACCAACCGTCGTCTTTTCGCGCTCGAGGGCATGATCGACGTGTTCATGAAGTTAGCGGCGGCGCATCGCGGCGAAGTTACGGCACAAGCCATTTCCGCTGCGGCGATGAATAATGAGCAGGTTAAATCCTTGCGCCTCGAAATCGAGCGTCAGGTCGGCAAGGCCGTAAATTTGGAGACCCGCGTTGACCCGGATTTGCTGGGCGGGCTGGTCGTTAAAATCGGTTCGCAGATGATTGATTCTTCTCTGCGCACTAAACTCAACCGTTTAAGAACAGTGATGAAAGAGGCTTAAGGCATGGAGCTCAACGCCGCAGAAATTTCCTCAATCCTGAAGCAGCAGATCAAGGACTTTGGCAAAGACGCCGAAGTCTCCGAGATCGGTCAGGTTCTCTCCGTTGGTGATGGTATCGCCCGTATCTTTGGCGTCGACAATGTTCAGGCCGGCGAGATGGTCGAATTCGCCAATGGGGTTAAGGGGATGGCCCTCAACCTTGAAGCCGACAATGTCGGCGTCGTGATCTTCGGCGAAGACCGCGAAATCAAGGAAGGCGATACGGTTAAGCGCACGAAAGCGATCGTGGACGTGCCGGTGGGCAAGGGCCTTCTTGGCCGCGTCGTTGATCCGCTCGGCAATCCGATCGACGGCAAAGGCCCGATTGACTCAACCGAGCGCCGCCTCGTTGACGTGAAAGCGCCGGGCATCCTGCCGCGTAAATCAGTGCATGAACCGATGCAGACGGGCATCAAGGCGATCGACTCCATGATCCCGATTGGCCGTGGCCAGCGCGAGCTGGTGATCGGCGACCGCCAGACCGGTAAGACCGCCATCTGCGTCGATGCAATCTTGAACCAGAAGGACATCAACCAGTCAGACGATGAATCTAAAAAGCTTTACTGTGTCTATGTTGCGATCGGTCAGAAGCGCTCGACAGTCGCGCAGATCGTCAAGACGCTGGAAGACAACGGTGCGCTTGAATACACCATCGTTGTCGCCGCGACGGCCTCAGAGCCGGCGCCCTTGCAGTTCCTGGCGCCGTTTGCCGGTTGCGCCATGGGCGAGTAGTTCCGCGATAACGGCATGCACTCCTTGATCATCTATGATGATCTTTCCAAGCAGGCCGTTGCTTATCGCCAGATGTCGCTGTTGCTTCGTCGCCCGCCGGGGCGTGAGGCTTATCCGGGCGATGTTTTCTATCTTCACTCCCGCCTCCTCGAGCGTGCGGCGAAACTCAATGAAGACAATGGCTCCGGTTCCATGACCGCGCTGCCGATCATCGAAACCCAGGCCAACGACGTGTCGGCCTATATCCCGACCAACGTGATCTCGATCACCGACGGTCAGATCTTCCTTGAGACCGATCTCTTCTTCCAGGGCATTCGTCCTGCGGTGAACGTTGGTCTGTCAGTGTCGAGGGTTGGCTCTGCGGCGCAGATCAAGGCGATGAAGCAGGTCGCCGGCAAGATCAAAGGCGAGCTTGCTCAGTACCGTGAGCTTGCGGCCTTCGCCCAGTTCGGCTCCGACCTTGACGCTTCGACCCAGGCGGTTCTCAATCGTGGCGACCGCCTCACCGAGCTGATGAAGCAGGGCCAATACTCGCCATTGCAAGTTGAAGAGCAGGTCTGCGTGATCTTCGCCGGGACGCAAGGCTATCTCGACAAGATTGCCAAGGTGCGCGTGCAGGAGTTCGAGGCCGAGTGGCTCAGAAAGCTTCACGCCGATCACGGCGATATCCTCAAATCGATCCGCGACACCGGCAAGCTTGACGAGGACACCGAGAAGAAACTTACCGAAGCGCTGGAAACGTTCACGAAGAGCTTTGCGTGAAGGGGAATTTTTTGATGAGAAAACTCCTTTACTTGAGTTTTGTGTTTGCGGCAGTTTTTGGCTGCGAGAAAAGCACCGAACTTCAAGTTCGGATTAGTGATGAGGAAAAGTCCTCCCTAACCGATAAATATTTTTCTGACATTCAGGGATTCATCGATAATGAATTTGATCCGTCCGATCAGCAATCAGTGCAGATGGTGCAATATAAAGTTGTTGAGCCGTGCTCGAAATTGACGACTTTGCTCGCGAACGAGAAATTGGCAAATTCATTTTTACAGGGAAAAGAGACCGAGGAATACGATTTTAGAGCATCGTTTTGCCTGTCGGCGGCGATCAATCAAGTCGAATCTCAACCTCAATTTACTGATCCAGAAATTGATGCTCAAGAAATCTGCGAAAGCGAAGATTTTTTCACTCAAGTTTGTGAGCGGTTCAACGTAATAGGGGAAAGCTAAGCATGGCCTCTCTTAAAGACCTCAAAACCCGGATCACGTCGGTTAAGTCGACGCAGAAGATCACCAAGGCGAAGCAAATGGTCGCCGCGGCGAAGCTGCGTCGGGCTGAAGAGCGCGCCAAAAAAGCCCGTCCCTATACGGAGCGGATGGAGGCGGTGCTCGCCAATCTGGCGGCAAGCGCGGAAGGCAATCCGAATGCGCCGCGGCTTCTGGCCGGCACGGGCAAGGATGAAATCCATCTTCTGATCGTCGCGACAGCCGACAAGGGGCTTTGCGGCGGCTTCAATTCCTCCATCGTGCGCCTCGCCCGCGAGCACATCGTGCGGCTCCAGAGTGAAGGTAAAAAAGTCAAAATCATCACCGTTGGCCGCAAGGGTAACGATCAGCTGAAGCGCCTTTATGGCGACCTCATTGTCTGGAAAACGAATTTTGTCGAAATCAAGCAGGTTGGTTTTGCGCAGGCTAACGAGATTGCCGAAAAAACCTTGGCGATGTTCAAGGGCCAAGAGTTTGACGTCGCGACGCTGTTTTACGGCAAGTTCAAAAATGTCGTGACGCAAGTGCCAACGCCGCAGCAGATCATTCCGGCGATTGCGCCGGAAGGCGCCCAAACGCCGGATCTCAAAGGCGCCGTTTACGATTACGAGCCTGACGAAGAAGGCATTCTTCGGGCGCTCCTGCCGCGCTACGTCGCAGTGCAGATTTTCCGCGCGCTGTTGGAAAATGTCGCGTCTGAGCAGGCCGCATCCATGAGCGCCATGGATAACGCCACCCGCAACGCCGGCGAAATGATCGACAAGCTGAACCTGAAATATAACCGCGCCCGCCAGGCGCAGATTACCACCGAACTGATTGAAATTATCGCCGGCGCGGAAGCGTTATAGGCGAGACGTATGAAGCTGAGGAATAAGTCATGAGCAATGTAGGCCGCATATCACAAATTATCGGCGCGGTTGTCGACGTTGAGTTCGACGACGATCTGCCGGGGATTTTGAACGCGCTTGAAACCGACAATAACGGCAACCGTCTGTTTCTGGAGGTCGCCCAACACCTTGGACAGAACTCGGTGCGGACGATCGCTATGGACTCCACCGAGGGCCTCGTGCGCGGCGGCAAGGTTACTGACACCGGCGAGGCAATTTCGGTGCCGGTTGGCGACGGCACATTGGGCCGCATCATGAATGTGATCGGCGAGCCGGTTGATGAGCTTGGCCCCATTCCACACACCCAAAAACGCGGCATCCACCAGCCAGCGCCTCCCTTTGTTGAACAGTCAACGGAATCCGCCGTCCTCGAAACCGGCATCAAAGTTGTTGACCTCCTCTGCCCATATGCAAAAGGCGGCAAGATCGGCCTCTTCGGCGGTGCGGGGGTTGGCAAAACCGTTTTGATCATGGAGCTGATCAACAACATTGCGAAAGCCCATGGCGGCTATTCGGTGTTTGCTGGTGTTGGTGAGCGCACCCGTGAAGGAAACGACCTTTACTGGGAAATGATCGAATCAAAAGTGAACGTTAACCCGCATGAAAATAACGGCTCGGCCGAAGGCTCCAAAGCGGCGCTTGTTTACGGCCAGATGAACGAGCCTCCGGGCGCGCGCGCGCGGGTTGCGCTCTCCGGTCTTACGGTTGCTGAGCATTTCCGTGACGAAGGCCAG
>JAJFGC010000111.1 GCA_021776345.1 Hyphococcus sp.
CGCGCGCAGCTTATCGGCGCCTTGAAAATTATTCAGAACGGCTATGCGGCGCGCGATGAATTGAAAGGGTCGTGGGCCGGCGCCATGGGCCACACGCAGTTTATCCCAACAACCTATTTGACCTATGCAGTTGACCATGACGCCGACGGCAAGCGCGATATCTGGAACAATCTTGGCGATGTTTTTGCCTCAACAGCAAATTACTTGAGCGCGTCGGGCTACCGCCAGAACGAGGCCTGGGGCGCAGAGGTGCGGTTGCCATCGAATTTTGACCATGCGCTTGCCGACGTCTCGATCCGAAAGCCATTGGTCGAATGGGCGGCAATGGGGATTGACCAGCCGCGCGGCGTCTCTCTCCTTGCCGATTTCGATCCGAATATGCGCTCGCGCCTGATCCTGCCCGCTGGCGCCCGGGGACCGGCTTTTCTCGTCTTTAATAATTTCGGTGCGATCCTGAAATATAACCGCTCTACCGCCTACGCCCTCGCAGTTGGCATGTTGAGTGAGGAAGTCGCGGGCCGCTCAGGCAAGATTGTGACGCTTTGGCCACGCGATGACCGACCGCTCGCCCTTGAGGAACGCAAAGCCCTGCAACAGGCGCTGATCGACAAAGGCTATAATCCGGGGCCGGTGGACGGGGTAATTGGCGCAGGCACCCGCCGCGCCCTGCGGGACTGGCAAAAAGACGCTGGATTGCCGGCGGACGGCTATGCTTCGGCCGCCATCCTCAAAGCTCTACAATCCTGACACATGAAATGACGAAAAAATTCCCGCCGGCCTCTTGTTGCGGCGCACAAAAGCGCCTAAATCCCCCTCAATGCTGCAGCGCACAATTTTTGCTGTGGCGACAGGATAATGATTGAGCACACCAAGGGAGACCATCAATGGCTACTGCAACTCAAGAAACCACTGCCGAAAGCGCCGCAAAACCAGCTGCGACCGAAGCGACGACCGACGCTAAATCAGCATTTGTGAATGAAGATGTTCTCAAAATGTCAGAAGACTACACAGCCGCAGCTCGTGAACAATTCGACACGATGATGCAGGCTTTCACCGGCAATAGCGAAGAAATGCGCGAAAAAGCCGAAGAAGCCTTTGGCGAAATGCGCACCCGCTTCGAAGCGACACAAAAACGCGCCGCCGACATCAACGCAAACCTTGTCGAAGCTGCACAAACCGAAGCGAGCGAAGCCGTTCAGTTCGCCAACGATCTCGTCAAAGCCAACAGCTTTACTGACGCGCTCGACATTCAGCGCAACTACTGGACAAACCTTTTCGAAACGCGCGTGGAGCGCACCCGTAAGTTGACCGAAGCAACGGTCGAAAGCGCGCGCGAAAACTTGACGCCGGTTTCTTCGGATTTCGGTAAAATCTTCGACACCTCGGCTTTCGAAAACATGTTCCGCTTTCCTACTACAAAAGCCTAAGACAGAGACCACATATTGCGCTATGGTTTCGTCCTGTGACGGATGACAAGCGCATAACGAACATGAGGTTGGACTGGGGTGACGCATCACCCCGGTCCATTTTTTTTGACGATATTTATTTCTCCGGCGACGGCGTTGCGGAAACGACGCATGTATTTTTGGATGGCAACGGATTGCCCGCGCGGTTTGAACGGGCTCAAGATTTCACGATTGGTGAATTGGGCTTCGGCGCCGGGCTTAATTTTCTCGTAGCCTGGAGGGCATGGCTAAAAGCGGCAAAACCCCAAACCGCGCGGCTGCATTTTCTTTCCGTCGAAGCCTTTCCGTTGACGACGGATGACTTACGACGAGTCCATCAGCAGTGGCCTGATCTGTCCGATCTCTCGGCTCCGTTGATTGAGAACTGGCCGCCGCCCCATCGCGGCCTGCATCAAATAAGTTTTGCAGGCGGCGTCACGCTCACGCTTTACTTTGGTGATGCGCTGGATGGGGTTGCGCAGGCCGAAGCGTGCGTCGACGCTTGGTTCCTTGACGGCTTTGCACCGAGCAAGAACCCCGACATGTGGTCAGACGATTTGATGAGAGAGATCGCTCGGCTTTCATCGCCATTGGCCACCTTCTCGACCTTTACCGTCGCCGGCGGCGTCAGACGGTCACTACGAGCGGCAGGATTTGAGATCGAAAAACGGCCAGGCTTTGGGCGCAAACGCGAAATGCTGAGCGGCGCGCTAACCCACCACATCACGCAACCTTCAAAACGTGAGCCATGGTTTGATCGAGGCGTCCTGGCGCCCTTAATATCTGACGCCCGCATCGCGATCATCGGCGGCGGCATTGCCGGCGCCAGCCTCGCACATGCGCTTACCGCCGCCGGTTTTGCGCCGGTTGTTTACGAAGCGGACGCCCCGGCCAGCGGCGCATCCGGCAACCCCGCCGGCTTGATCATGCCGCGTCTGGACGCTGACGATACGCCCGCCGCAAAGTTTTTTGCCCAGGCCTATCTTCATACTATTCGATTACTGACCACTCTCCAGAAAAAAACACCCGGCATCTTGTTCAATGCGTGCGGCGTTCAGCTGAAAGCGCTGAATGAAACCGATCAGCGGCGCCATCAAAAACTGATCGAGATGCCTGCCTTGCCTGATGACTGGATCGAACAGACGGATGGGGATTTATATTTTCCGCAAGGTGGCGTGGTTGATCCTGCCTGTTTTGTGCGCGCCTTGCTTGGCGAAACGCGGATCATCAACCAAACAGCGCAACGGCTGCAGAAAAATAACAAAACATGGATTGTCGAGGACGATGGCGGCAATGCAACCGCATTTGATATTGTGATCGTCGCCAACGGACTTGAGGCGATACGATTCTCGCAATTGCATTCCTTGCCGTTGACCGGGTCGGTGGGGCAAATCGAATGGTTCCCGGATGCGGCCGCGCCAGATCACGCCAACGCCTTTGGCCCCTATGCCGCGCCTGCGCCCAAGGGCGGGCTCATCATCGGCGCAACCTATGCGCCAATCACCATCGGCGAGATGCCCGCCTTCACGCCCGAGGCGACCCAATCAAATATCGATGCAGTTGCTCGCACCCTCCCCGACATTGCCGCGCCTTTGACGGCGGATGCCTCGCGCCCTCGCGCCAGCATCCGCTGCACAACGCCGGATCGTCTGCCGGTTGCGGGGCCGGCCCCGGATTGGGGGTTTTACGCCGGCGCTTATGATGGGCTGCGCCAGGGGCGAAAAGGCGATTATCCCCAAGGCCAAATGCAGGAGGGTCTTTACTTGCTTTCCGGTCTCGGGTCTCGGGGCCTGGTAACGGCGCCCCTCGCTGCGGCGATGATCGCAGGCGCGCTTACCGGCGGCCCTTCGCCGGTTGAACCGGGCGTCGCCGAGGCCCTCCATCCGGCGCGGTTTTTCATCCGGGATTTAAAACGCGCCAAAAGCCCTAAACCCCGATTGAAATAATCCGCTCTCGCCTTGCTCGAACCCGCGCCTTTGGGGTAAGTCCGGCTAACTCGTTCAAAAGGAATTCTCATGAAGGAAACACCCTTCGGCCCGGTCTACGACAACGTCCTGGAAGGCATCGGCAAGACACCGATGATCCGGGTCTCAAACATCGACACCGGCCCATGCGAATTATTTCTAAAACTCGAAGCGAATAATCCGGGCGGCTCGATCAAGGACCGGATCGGCGTCGCGATGATCGAGGCGGCGGAAAAGGACGGGAAACTGAAACCCGGCGGCACGATCATCGAAGCGACCGCCGGCAATACCGGCCTCGCCCTGGCGCTGGTCGCCTCGCAAAAAGGCTACAAGACCATCATCGTCGTGCCCGACAAGATGGCGCAGGAAAAGATCTTTCACTTAAAAGCGCTCGGCGCCGATGTGCGCCTCACCCGTTCCGATGTCGGCAAGGGGCATCCTGAATATTATCAGGACATGGCCGAACGCATCGCTGAAGAAACCGGCGCGTACTACGTCAATCAGTTTGGCAACGATGCGAACCCGCAAGCGCATTATGAAGGCACCGGCCCGGAAATCTGGGGCCAGATGGAGGGCGACATGCATGCGCTCGTTTGCGGCGTTGGATCGGCGGGCACCATCACCGGCCTTTCGCAGTTCTTCCAGAAAAAGGCGCCAGAGGTCGACATGATCCTCGCTGACCCGGTCGGCTCCATACTGACGGATTACGTCAACACTGGCGCCATCCCCAATGAGGTTGGCTCCTGGCTGGTCGAAGGCATTGGCGAGGACTTCATTCCTGATATTGCCGATCTTTCCTTCGTCAAAAAAGCCTATGGCATTTCCGACAAGGAAAGCTTTGAAGCCGCCCGTGATCTTCTAAAAAAAGAGGGCGTTCTCGGCGGTTCATCGTCAGGTACGATCCTTTCTGCCGCGCTGAAATATTGCCGTGAGCAAAAACAGAAAAAGCGCGTTGTCGCGTTTGTCTGCGACCGGGGCGATAAATATCTCTCAAAGATGTTCAATGATTACTGGATGTATGATCAGGGTTTTTTGAAGCGCGCGCCCAAGGGCGACCTTACTGACCTCATCACGCGCCGCCACTCTGAGCGCGCCACCGTCACCGTCAAGCCTGACGACACGCTGATGCAGGCCTATGGCAAGATGAAGCTCTACGACATCTCGCAATTGCCCGTACTGGATGACGACGGCAAGGTTTCCGGCCTCCTCGATGAAGAAGACTTGCTGTTCGCCGTCGTCAGGAACCGCGAGAAATTCGCCGATCCGGTGAAATCGGCGATGACCTATCGCGTCGAAACCGTTGAAGCGAGCGCCGAGATGCAATCCCTCCTGCCGATCTTCGCCAAAGGACACGTTGCAGTCGTGCTCCATGATGGCGAATTTGAAGGCCTGATTACGCGAACGGATCTGTTGAATTATTTAAGGTTGCAGGTGGCGTGACACAAGCGGTCGAAAAATATGCAGAAGAATTTGCTGCTGAAATTCGTCACTTTCAGGAATATGTGGATCGCGGATACCAAACCAACAATGAAGAACTAAAAGAACTTTGCCACATCCTTTCACGCCTTCTGAGATATGGCGAAGAATGTCCGGATATAGGCACAGAAACCGATGTAGAAGCTCCTGAGATCAGCCAAGAAGCATTGAAGCAGAGAATCCTAGCGCGGTTTCCAAGTTTTGGGATCTACAACAAATGCGATCCGATTGAAGAACCACTAGGCCAAGCCCATGCCACACTAGGAGACGCAGCGGATGATATTTATGACATCTATCAAGATTTGGGCGACTCCCGTTGGTATATCGAGAACGGACAAGTTGAGCTCGGGTTATGGAATGCAAAACTACTATTTGGTCACTGGGCTCGTCACGCCATAGACCTCAAGGGCTATCTGCATAGGCGCATTTATGATTGGTGATACATGAAACTCTTCGGCCTTAAACACTGCGATACCTGCCGCAAGGCGTTCAAGGCGCTGGTCGCCGCCGGTCATCAACCTGACTTTCACGATGTCCGCATTGACGGCGTTGAAAAAGCCTACCTGACAAAATGGGCCAAAGCGGCGGGTTGGGAAAAACTCCTCAACACCCGCTCGACCACATGGCGCGGCCTTTCCGATAAAGACAAAGCCAATGTTGATGAGAAAAAGGCGATTGCCCTGATGGAAGAGCACCCGACGCTGATCAAGCGCCCGGTGATCGAGGCAAAAGGCAAGGTCACCGTCGGCTGGACCAAGGATGTTGAGGGCGTGCATTTGAAGTAGCGCTCACCCCTCTTGACGCCGCCAGAACATTTCCTACCTCAGTCTCGTCAGCGGGCGACCTATTCGTTGGCGTTCCCCGTTTGACATTGTTTTGCATCTTTCACCGGCCTGACGGCTAACCAAGGAGGCAAGTTATGTTCAGACCGCTTACGCTTTTTAATCGCAATCGCAACACGCCGGCGCTGCGTGAAGACTCAGACCCCTTTTTCCAATTTCATCAGGAAATGAATCGGCTCTTCGATGATTTTTTCACTGACTTCGGCGCGTCGTCGGCGTTCGCCGACAGGGGCGGCGCCCGGCAAGCGCATATCGACTATAAAGACACGGGCAAGTCGATAGAGCTGCAAGCCGAACTGCCCGGCATTGATGAAGACGACATACATGTGGAGCTTAACGACAATCTTCTTACCATTCGCGGTGAGAAGAAAATCGAAGATGACGAAGAGGAGGATGGCGTCTCACGCCGCGCCTGGTCGTCGTTCCAGCGCTCTATGTCACTGCCTTTCGATGTCGATCCAGACGCCATTGAGGCGACGTTTAAAAACGGCGTTTTAAAGCTTACCCTGCCGAAGCCGCCTGAACTGGAAAGCAAGACCCGTAAAATCGAGGTGCGGCGCGGTTAAGGCCAGAACTAGTCCCTATCGCCGCGCGCTCATCCCCGCTATGCGGGGATGAGCGCGTGTTAAACGATTGAAACGCCTCGGGCTTTCACAACCCTCGGAGGGTATTCTTTCATCAAACCTATATTCGGTCGAAACTTATCGACCATTCCTCCGGCGGCCCTATGATCTCTTTTGCATCCAGCGCGGGACCGGAGTATGGCCTGCGCAAGATGGAAATAGAGAGCCATAAATGACCAACGACAAGAAAAACCGACCCGCCTTCGCCACCCGCGTGATCCACGCCGGGCAGGAACATGACCCCGTCACCGGCGCGGTGATGCAGCCGATTTACCAGACGTCGACTTACGCCCAGGAAAGCCCGGGCGTGCACAAGGGCTTTGTTTATGCCAGAGGCGCCAACCCGACGCGCTTCGCCTATGAGCGCTGCATTGCTGATCTTGAAAACGGCTCGCGCGGCTTTGCCTTCGCGTCCGGCATGGCGGCGATTGCAACCATGCTGGAACTTTTCCCGGCAGGCTCAAACGTCATCGCCATGGACGACGTCTATGGCGGCACCTTCCGCCTGTTCGAGCGGGTGCGCCGCGACAGCGCCAACATGTCGTTCACTTATGTGGACCTGACAAAACCTGAAAACTTTGAAAAGGCGATCACGCCGGAGACAAAACTTCTTTGGCTGGAAACACCGACTAACCCGTTGTTGAAACTGGTCGACATTGAAGCCGTGTCAAAGATCGCCCATGACCGCGGCATCATGGTCGGCTGCGACAACACATTCGCCTCGCCCTATTGCCAGACGCCGCTCGATCTTGGCGCCGACATCGTCATGCATTCAGCGACAAAATATCTCGGCGGCCATTCGGACGTCATTGGCGGCGTGCTGGTCGTCAACGACAAAGACCTCGGTGACCGCCTCGCGTTTTTGCAAAACTCTATCGGCGGCATTCAGGGGCCGTTCGATTCGTTTCTGGCGTTGCGCGGCCTGAAGACATTAGCGCTGAGGCTCGAACGCGCCTCACAAAACGCAATGACGCTGGCGCAATGGTTAGAGGCGCATCCGGCGATTGAGCGGGTCAACTATCCGGGGCTCAAATCTCACCCGCAACATGCTCTCGCCCAACGTCAAATGAGCGCCTTTGGCGGCATGATCACGATCTTCCTCAAAGGCGGGCTCGACGCGGCGAAGACGTTTTTGGAGCGAGTCAGCCTTTTCACATTGGCCGAATCACTCGGCGGCGTTGAAAGCCTGATCGAGCATCCGGGGATCATGACCCATGCTTCCATCCCGCCGGAGCGACGCGCTGAACTCGGCGTCGATGATGCGTTGGTGCGCCTCTCGGTAGGCGTGGAAGACGTCGACGATCTGCGCCTTGATCTGGAAAACGCCCTCGCCGGCCTGTGATGAGCGAGAATGCTTAATTGCCACAAAAATCAGTGACATGAGGGCGATGCTTGTTACAGTGCCTGTTCGAAACGCCGGGGCGCCGGCCAACCATTAAGGACAATTGAATGGCCGACGCCAATGCGACGAGCTTCGCCGACCACATCGACAATGCGCTGACGCCGCTCAGCGATTTTGTTTCCGCAATTATCTTTTTCTCGGTCGACTTTTTCGGCGTGTCGTTACCATTGGTTGTGGTCTGGCTGATCGTTGCGGCGATCATCCTCACCGTCTCGCTTCGCTTCGTAAATTTGCGCGGCTTTCGCCATGGCTGGCATTTGGTCTTCAATCCCAGGGAGCATTTAGACGCGTCAACCGGGGCCCCAACCCCGGTTGACGGTGAAATCTCTCACTTCCAGGCGCTCTCCGCGGCGCTCTCCGGCACGGTTGGCCTCGGCAACATTGCCTCGGTGCCGGTCGCGATCGCGCTTGGCGGGCCCGGCGCAATTTTCTGGATGATCCTCGCCGGTTTTTTCGGCATGAGCGCAAAGTTCGCCGAATGCGCCCTCGCGGTGAAATACAGAAAAGTCTTGCCGGACGGGCGCACGCTTGGCGGCCCGATGTTTTACATCGAGGAAGTGTTCAACCGGCTTGGACTAAAATCCCTTGGCAAAGCCGCGGCGATCTTTTTCGCCATTATGGCCATGGGCGCCTCGGTCAGCGTTTTTCAGGTCAACCAGGCGCACGCGCAATTTGCCAATGTCACCGGCCTTTCAATACCGATCATCTTCGGCGTCATCATGGCGTCAGGCGTTGCTTACATTATCCTTGGCGGCATCAAACGTATTGGCGGCGCCGCCCAGTGGATCGTACCGACGATGGGCGTGCTTTATGTCGGATCCGCCCTGCTTATTCTGCTCATGAACATTCCGGCAATTCCGGCAGCCATCACGACGATTTTTGAAAGCGCCTTCGGGCTCGACGCCGCTGGCGGCGGACTGGTCGGCGCGCTGATCAACGGCATGCGCCGCGCGACTTATTCCAGTGAGGCGGGCGTTGGCTCCGCCGCGATCGCGCACTCGGCCGTTAGAACCAATGAACCGCTGACCGAGGGCTATGTCGCGCTCTTGGAGCCCTTTATCGACACGGTTGTCGTCTGCACGCTCACCGGCCTTATCGTTATCGTGACGGGCGTTTACGAGCCCTATCTCTTTAACCCTGATGTCGTCGGGATCGAGATAACGTCCGCCGCGTTTGAAAGCGCCTTTGGCTGGTTCCCTTATGTGCTTTTGTTTGCATCCATTCTGTTCGCCTTCTCAACGCTTGTCAGTTGGGCGTTTTATGGGTCACAGGCGGCAGCTTATCTCTTTGGGCCGTCGAAACGCACGGACGTCATCTTCAAGCTGACACTGTGCTTTATGTTGTCGACGGGCGCTGCCATCTCGCTTTCGTCTATCATCAATTTTATTGACTCGATGCTGTTCGGCATGTGCATCCCGAATATCATTGCGCTTTATCTGTTGCTGCCGGAGCTGAGACGCGACGTGAAAGCCTATGAGGCGAAACACGCATTCTAGGCGCGCGGATGCGCCTTGTCGTAAACGCCAAGCAGCGTTTCCGAATCGATCTTTGTATAACGCTGGGTCGCGGCAAGCGATGAATGTCCGAGCAGTTCCTGAATGGTGCGCAAGTCGCCGCCAGCCGAAAGGAGGTGCGTCGCAAAAGCGTGGCGCAGAGCATGAGGCGTTGCACTTTCCGGCAAGCCTAGCACGGCGCGCAATTGCTTCATCGTGCGCTGCGCCTGACGCGCGGATAATTCCTTACCGCGGGTTGAAAAGAACAAGGGATGTTTCGGACCGGCGCCATAAGGGCACGCTGCAACATATGCATCGACTGCCTCTCGCGCAGCGTCGATCACTGGCACGGCCCGAATTTTCGCACCTTTGCCTTTAATGCGGAGCGTGGCGGCCAGCGGCGCATCGCTCCAGCGCAAGGAAAGCGCTTCGGAAATGCGCAAGCCCGCGCCATATAACAAGGTGACGAGCGCGGCGTCACGGGTTTGTTCCCAATTCTGTTTGTTTACAGATGTTTTGACTTCGCTTGCCGCAGCGATCAGCGCCTCAGCATCTTTGGCGGCGACGGGGCGTGGCAGGCGCTCTTTTGCTTTGGGCCCGCGCATGATTTCGATCGCATCATTTTCAATGCCCGCACGCTTGCGCAAAAATGCATAGAAGGTCTTGAGCGCCGATAACTCAAGCTTGATCGATTGTGGCTGCAATCCTTCATTGCGCCGCATGGCGAGAAAGGCGCGAAAGTCTTTGGTTTCAAATTCGGCGAGATGACCCAGCGTTGCTTCATCGCCGAGATAACCGATCAAAAATTCATCGAACCGTTCAAGCGTCGCAGAATAATTCCGCACCGTATAAGCGCTAGCGCGTTTTTCCGCCTTGAGATGGCGTTCAAACATGGCCCGCCACTCAACGAGCGTGTTCGAAGGTTTTTCATTGCCAGCGGCCATGACCTTAAAGACGGCTGTGAAGGTTAAGAAAGTCTTTATGTCCGGCTACTCGCCCGCAAAGCCCGCCAGTTCAGCCCGCAACAAATCTATTCCAAAACCAGTTTCGGACGATGTCGGGCGAACAATGGGAAACGCTGCCGGACGACGGCGGATGCGTTGATCGGTTTCAGTCCGCAACGCTTCAAGCGCGGTCGGCTTAATTTTATCCGCCTTGGTCAGAACAATCTGATAAATCACCGCCACTTCATCGAGAAGGTCCATCACGTCAATGTCGGCAGGCTTCAGCCCGTGGCGAGAATCAACCAGCAGACAGACCCGCTGCAAGGTTGATCGACCACGCAAGAAATCCCGCGTCAGCCGCGTCCAGGCTTCGGCGTCCTTACGAGAGGCGCGCGCATAGCCATAACCTGGCAGATCAACCAGACGCATAGCGCCGGCAAGATCAAAATAGTTGATTTCCTGGGTGCGCCCCGGCGTGTTCGAGGCGCGCGCCAATCCTTTTTGATTGGTCAACGCATTAAGAAGCGTCGACTTGCCGACATTGGAGCGCCCAGCGAAGGCGACTTCCGCCGGTCCCTCATCGGGAAGCCCGTCCATCTGGACCACGCCAAGCATGAACGTGCAATTTTGCGCAAAGAGGCGGCGTCCGGTTTCAATCTCCTCGGGACTGAAACCATCGGCGCCCGCCCCGGTCATTCGCCGGGCGCCGGCGTCTTTTTCATACCCGGCAATTTGATGCGTTCGCCCCAATTGATCGCCACGCCATTCTTCTTCATGATAATCCATTGTTGCAGGATTGAGAGCGCCGTGTTCCAGAACCAGTAGAGAACGAGACCCGCCGCAAAAGGCGCAAAGATAAAAACAAAGATAAATGGCATCATGCCAAAAATCTGCGCCTGCACCGGATCGGCTGGCGGCGGATTGAGTTTCGTTTGAAACCACATGGCGACGCCCATCATCAGCGGCAGAACGCCAATGCCGAGAAAGGCGCCGATTACGGGCAGCGCCGTTGGATCATATGGCAACAAGCCAAAGAGATTAAAAATCGTTGTCGGGTCCGGCGCCGACAAATCCTTGATCCACAGCACAAACGGTTCGTGACGCATCTCGATGGTGACAAACAGCGTTTTATAAAGCGCGTAGAAGATCGGCATTTGCAAAAGGATTGGCAGACACCCGGCAAGAGGATTCATCTTTTCCTTCTTGTAAAGCGCCATCATCTCCTGCTGCATCTTCGCCTTGTCGTCGCCGAAACGGGTTTTGAGCTTTTCAATTTCCGGCTGCAGCTTTTTCATCTTCGACATCGACTCATAGCCCTTATTGGCGATGGGGAAGAGAATGGCCTTGATGATGAGGGTGAGGATGAGAATGGCGACGCCAAAATTGCCGATCAGGTCGCCGAAGAAATTAAGCGTGTAAAAAATAGGCCGCGTAAGAACGAAAAAATGCCCCCAGTCCACCGCCTTGTCAAAATCATAAACACCAAGACCACCGTCTTCGGTTGATGCTTCGTAGGATTGAAGAATATCCACGTCCTTTGCGCCGCCATAAATGTGCGATGTCAAAGCAAGCGTTTCTCCGGCAGCCAGATCACGAGACGGCAAAGAATAAAACGCTCGGAATATCGGTGATGTTTCATCGCCGACATTGGAAAGCGAGGCGTCTATTTCTTCATTTTGCGGAGGGATCGCGGCCGCCAGCCAATATTTGTTGGTAATGCCGAGCCAGCCGCCAACGCCGGTTTCATCGACCTGCTTGTTTTTATTTTTGCGCAGCTTGTCATATTTGCGCTCATAGAGCGTCTTGCCGATAACGCCGAGTGGGCCCTCATGGAGGATCATAAAGTTTCTGAGATTATCTGGTTTGACGCGTTGTATCACCACCTCATAAGGCGTCAGCGTTTGCGACTTCGTTCCGGTATTGCGAACTGACTGCTCAACCGTGAACATATATTGGTCGTCCACGGAAATTATCTTTTCAAACGTGACGCCGGCTTCTTCACGGGTCAGCGTCACAGGCGTTTCAGGCGTCAGGGTCGCCCCGCCAGGGGTCGACCATACTGCCTTGTCGCCGGAATTGCCGCCCACGACCCAACCCTGCTCAACGTAGTGACCGTGCTCAGCTTCGCGCGGCGTCAAAATACGAACATATGGGCTTTGATCGTCGAGTTCTTCCCGATACTGAAGAAGAACAAGATCGTCGATGCGACCGCCCTGAAGGTTGATCGATCCTTCAAGGTTCGGGGTTCGGATGGGAATGCGGCCCGGTGCTTTTTTAAGGGCTTCATCAAGCGTCAGCGGGGCTGTGGCCGGGTCAATCGCCTGCAACCCGGAAAGGTCGTCCCCTTGTTCAATCACTTGCTCTTGCGCTGTTTGGCGCGCCTGCTGCAACTGCTCGCGTTGCGGGCCAGCGATCATCAGATCCCACAGTAATAACACGCCCAATGAAAGGGTGATCGCCAAGATAAGATTGCGGTCCATGAGCGGTCTCTTTTTTGATTTACTCTATGTCGCCCGGCAACAGGCATTTCGGTCTTATTTAGTGTCGCGGGCGAGGCTTAAAAGGGCGCGCTTCATATCGTCAAGCAGAGCCTCATAGTTGCGATCATACGCCGCTTTACGAGCGATCAGCACATAATCCATGCCCGGAACCCCAAATTGGGGAAATATTTCCCTCGATGCGGCCCGGAGTCGGCGTCGGATGCGGTTGCGCACCACCGCGCCGCCAATTTTTTTGGTCACTGTTAGGCCAATACGAACGCCCTCTCCCGCAGCTTCATTCGGTCTTGATACCAGCAAAAATCCGGGCTTGCCGGCTTTTCGGCCGTTTCTGAGCGCGAGAAAATCCTGGCGTTTTCTTATAGCACTCATGGTCAAGGGCGCGCTCGTCGCGCTACTTGATTGTTTTTCTGTGTGTTTTTCTGCCAGGCCCTAAGCCGAAAGCTTCGTGCGGCCTTTGGCGCGGCGAGCCGCCAACACCTTGCGGCCTGCTTTGGTCGCTTTGCGCGCACGGAACCCATGGCGGCGTTTACGCTTTAGCCGGCTCGGTTGATAGGTCCGTTTCATGGGGCTTGTCCTCGTTTATCGGCAATTTTCTGGCGCAAAGCGCTAGGAAAGCGGGGAGATAGACTTTGGAGCTGTGCTCGTCAAGCATTTCGGGGGAGGTTTTGTGGAGGAATTCCATTGAATTTCCACCAAACATCCAAGATCGGCGTCTTCGCGCGTTTTTGATCGCTATCCAGTGTCATTTTACCCCAAAGCCCGAATTCTACGCCTACAACCTGCTGATTGACCGTCGGCTGGCGAACCGACCTATAAAACAAAAAAGACGGGATCCGAATATCACATGACATCAACCACAAATCAGCCGTCCCCAAAGGGCGGCTTCATCAAACGCGCCGCCCCGATCGCCGTGATCGTGATCGCGCTGTGCTTGTTTTTTGCCTTCGATCTTCAGCGCTATTTCACCCTCGATACACTTCGTGACAATAATGAAGCCCTCCGCCAGTGGGTCGCTGACGCGCCTATTGTGGCGCTGACAATCTTCATCCTTGCTTATGCAGGCGCAGTCGCGATCTCATTTCCCGGAGCGAGCATCCTCACCGTGTTCGGTGGGTTTCTATTTGGTCTGTGGCCGGGCGTGCCTGCCGTCGTAACCGCCGCGACGATCGGCGCGATCATCATTTTCCTCGCGTCGAAGACCGCCCTTGGCGACATCCTCAGCGAACGTGCAGGCGGCTTTGTCAAAAGTATGGAGCGCGGCTTCCACGAGGACGAATTGAACTACATGTTTGTGTTACGGCTTGTGCCCGTGTTTCCGTTCTGGGCAATTAATATTGCCGCTGGCGTGCTCGGTGTTTCCTTGCGCAATTTTACGATCGGCACGTTCTTCGGCATCATTCCCGGCAGTTTTGTTTATACCAGCATAGGCAATGCCGCCAGCGCGGCCTTTGAGGCCGGAGAAGATGTTTCACTGAGCGGTATTCTTTTGCAACCACAAACACTGTTACCAATTATCGGCCTGGCGGCGCTCGCACTCATCCCGGTGATTTTAAAGCGCCTGAATAAACAGGCCGCCAATCTGGACGGGCAAGACCAATGAGCAAAACCATCAACGCCGACATTTGTATCATCGGAGCCGGGTCAGGCGGACTATCCGTTGCTGCGGGAGCCGCGCAACTTGGCCGTAAAGTTGTGCTTATCGAAAAAGGGGAAATGGGCGGCGACTGCCTCAATACAGGTTGCGTGCCCTCAAAGGCGTTGATTTCTGCTGCAGCGCGCGCGCACGCGATGCGCTCGTCTGACAAATATGGCGTGAGATCCGTCGAGCCGGAGATCAATTTCCCGGCAGTGATGGATCATGTCCATGGCGTCATTGCCGCGATTGCACCGATCGACAGCCAGGAACGTTTTGAGGGGCTGGGCGTCACCGTCTTGCGCGAGTACGCCGCGTTTTCCGGTGAACGCCAAGTCAAAACTGACAGCACAACTGTCAACGCAAAACATTTCATTGTCGCAACCGGGTCGACGCCATTCGTGCCGCCGATCGATGGCCTTGAAGGCATACCCTATTTCACCAACGAAAGGATTTTTGACAACCGCACCCTCCCCGATCATCTGATCGTCATTGGCGGCGGCCCGATTGGCGTGGAACTCGCCCAAGCCCATCGTCGTCTAGGTGCAAATGTTACCGTTATTGAGGGCGCGACCATTCTCAATAAAGACGATCCTGAACTCGTCGATGTCGTCCGCAAACAACTTCAAAAAGACGGCGTTGATGTTTTGGAAAATGCGATGGTCAAGTCCGTTCGACCATCGGAAGGGGGCGTCACCATATTCGCTGGCGGCAGAACTGTGAACGGATCGCATATTCTCGTCGCCGTCGGGCGCACGCCAACCGTTGACGGATTGAATCTTGAAGCCGCCGGAATCGAATATGACAAACACGGTATCAAAACTGACAATCGCCTGCGCACGTCAAACAAACGCATCTACGCTATTGGCGATGTCAGGGGTGGTTTACAATTCACTCATGTCGCCGGGTATCACGCTTCTGTTGTGGTAAGGAACATGCTGTTTAAAATGCCCTCGTCGAATAATGATGATCAGGCGCCCTGGGTGACCTATACCGATCCGGAACTCGCTCATGTTGGCCTCACAGAAACGCAAGCAAAAGACCAACATGGCGACGCGATAAAAACCGTGCGCTGGACATTTGAAGAAAACGACCGCGCAAAAGCCGAGCGTGACGAACGCGGCTTCATTAAAGTTACAACCGATAAAGGCGGGACCATCCTTGGCGCGTCTATTGTTGGCCACGGCGCCGGCGATCTGATCGGGACCTGGGCCTTCGCCATATCGAATGGTCAGAAAATAAAAGGATTTACCAATATGATTGCGCCTTATCCGACGCGCAGCGAAATATCCAAACGCGCAGGGGGCGCCTGGTACACGCCGACCTTGTTTTCCGGACGCACCAAAACACTCATTTCCTTACTTTCGATGTTTGATTAACCTGACATTCGATGAACGCGCCCACCGCCATCGCCGCAAGATCGCTCTCAGCAAAACTACTTTTGCTGACGATTGTCTTCGTCTTCGTTGCCGAGATCGTGGTGATGATCCCGTCGGTCGCGAAACAGCGCATGGGGTGGTTCGAGGCGCGCATTGAGGCGGCTTACCTTGTTGCTCTCGCCCTTGAGGGGCCGCGCGAGTCGATGATCGAAGAAGACGTTGCGCGCCAACTGTTTTCGACTGCAAATATCCTTGGCGTGACCGTCAATCGCGATCAAATGCGCATGTTGATCTTGGCGCCGGAAATTGATCCACATGGACCGCCGCGTATGCACCGGGTCAACATAAACGATCGAATGCCTTTGACGTTGATTGTAAACGGCTGGGGCACGGTTTTTTCCTCCGGCGATGATCTTATCCAGGTCACTGGAGCGCCGCGTTTTGCCGCCGACCAAAATGTCGATATTATCGTCTCACAGAGCGCCCTTCGCAACGATCTCTTGCTCTATGCCCGCAACATTCTTGGGCTATCCCTTGTTATCTCCAGTTTAACCGCCGCCCTCGTCTATTGGGCGTTGAACCGCATCATCGTCCGCCCGGTAAAACGCGTGACCACGAACATGATGGCGTTCGAAGCAGACCCGGAGCGCGAAGCGCTAATCCACCTGCCGAGTGCTAGACAAGATGAAATCGGCGCCGCCGAACGAAGCCTCGCCGCCATGCAGCGCGGCATCCATGAATTGTTGAATGAACGTCGCCGCCTTGCAGCGTTGGGCGCCGGCATATCGAAGATCAGCCATGACCTCAGAAACATTCTCGCCTCCGCCCAATTAATGTCCGACCGTCTCGCAAAAAGCGAAGACCCGCGCGTGCGAAAACTGAGCCCGCGCCTTATCTCCGCCCTGGACCGGGCAATTGTTTTGAGCCGGGACACGCTGACTTTTGGCGGTATGGAATCTCGAAAGCTTAACCGTGCGCCAGTCGACCTATATGCGCTCGTCGACGAAGTGTTTGAAGACACCGCTGCGATGGGGGTTGAAACGAAAAACCTGATGACGGAGAGCTTTTCGATAACTGCGGACCGAACACAATTCTATCGTAGTCTTTTCAACCTTGTGCGTAACGCCGTCGAGGCCATGACCCCGCCGGGGCATAATGTTGAAGAGAGCATCAGCGAGACATTCGGAGAGATTCATATCAACGCAGAAAAAACTGACGACAAAACCTTGATAAGTGTTGTCGATACTGGCCCTGGCATTCCGGACCATGCCCGGGATGTTTTGTTTGAACCCTTCAAGGGCTCTCAAAAACCCGGCGGCTCTGGTCTTGGCGTCGCAATTTCCGCTGAAATTATTCGCGCCCATGGCGGCGACATCACGCTTGAGAAAAGCGATGCAACCGGGACAATATTTAAGATCACGCTGCCGGATGATCAAACCATTTAATCCGTCGGGGCCTCAACAAGCCCTGTCAGCCAGACGCCCTCGCGCCTCGGATCAGCGCCGCCGTCAAACGAACCATCGGACGCGATTCGCACCGCGTGAACGCCGCTGTTCAACGCTCGCTGCACAAGGACATGCCCGCTGGCCTCAAGCCCGGCAGTGATCTGTGCATCAAATGAATCTTCTTCGAGCAACGGCTCACCACGCGGATAAACAGCGTTTGGGAGATTGATCGCCTCTTGCGCCGACATGTTCCAGTCAATCATCGCAATTAGAGTTTTTGCAACATACCCAATAATCGCAGGCCCGCCAGGCGAGCCGAGCGCGCTCCAAAATTGGCCCTCACTATCAAAAACAATGACCGGCGTCATTGAGCTGCGCGGCCGCTTTCCCGGCGCCACCGCATTCGCCACCGGCATACCGTCGCGTTCCGGCAAAAAGGAGAAATCCGTAAGCTGATTATTGAGGACCATGCCGCCGGCCATCAAATGACTGCCAAAAGCAAACTCAACGGTTGACGTCATCGAGGCGACGCGCCCCTCCCCGTCAACAATGACAAAATGACTCGTCGATGGCGGCTCTGGTGATGCATCTGCGGCAAGATTTTGCCATTTGCCGGCAGTAGGTTTTGCCTCAAAAGCGGATGGATCACCCGGCGCGACTTCACTGGCTGCAATGTTTATGTCGATCTCCTTGGCGCGTGCGGCAAGGTAGGCCGGGTTCAACAAGCCCGATATCACATCAGCAACCGAAAGCCCGCCGCCGCCCTCGAGCATGGAATTGTCTGCGAGAAATTGGTTCCGATCCGCATAGGCCAGACGGCTTGCCTCAAACAAAAGATGCAAGGCTTCAATCGAATGGGCGCCAGCGCCGGAAAGATCAAAATGTTCCAACAGCGCCAAGATTTGCAAGAGCGTGACGCCGCCAGAACTTGGCGGCGCCATTGAGCAAACCTGATAAGCCCGGTAAAAACTGCAAACCGGTTCAAGTTTTTCAGGCCGGTAGGCGCTCAAATCCTCAAGCGTCATGTCGCCGGGGTTGGGGGCAGTTGTCACTGCCTCAACAATCATTGCTGCGATGTCACCTTGATAGAAGGCATCGGCCCCGCCATCGGCAATTGTCCGGAGCGTCTCTGCATAGGCTGGATTATTGAGGACATAACCAACAGCATGCGGCGCGCCGGTGTCATCATAAAAATAATCCGCCGCGGCGGGCAACTGTTTCAATTTCGGAATGCGCACGAGCAACCCATTCAGACGCGGCGAGACTTCAAAACCGCTTTCCGACAGCGCAATCGCCGAGGAAAACAATTCTTCCCATTCCAGAGCGCCGTGTTCACGATGAGCGAGATCGAGCATCCGCACGGTGCCGGGAACGCCAACGGATAAGCCGCCGACAACGGCGTCGTAAAAACCCATCGGCTCGCCATTGTCTTTTAAAAACCTGTCGGGCGTCGCCGCCGCTGGCGCGGTTTCACGGCCATTATAGGTCTCGAGCACACCGCTTGCTGGATCATAATGTAATAAAAAAGCGCCGCCCCCCAGCCCGGAGGATTGCGGCTCAACCAGCCCGAGAACGGCCTGAGTCGCGATCGCCGCATCAACTGCCGAGCCGCCCCGCCGCAGCACAGCTGCGCCGGCTTCAGCCGCATGTGGGTTGGCCGCGGAGATGAACCAGCTTTTCTCAGCGCGCTCCTGCGGCGGCGGAACCTCAAGCGCCGCGGCCTTGTCGGGCGCGCTCGCGGCGTCATTGCGTCCACACGCGGCAAGCGCCGCCAGTCCGAAAAATACCAGAAATCGCATACCCGCCTCGACCTTACGCAGCCCCTTCCATACGCTGATGCGCCCGCGCAATCGAGCCCATTTTGACAATCTGCCGGCGCCTTTCGCGATATGCCGTCACATTCATGCCCAACCTAGAGCCCAGCGCTTGCAATTCGTCACCCATTGGGGTTAAACCCCGCCGCTCGGGCGTCTTAAATGAAGCGCCCGACCGCGCGCCCGTAGCTCAGTTGGATAGAGCACCAGACTACGAATCTGGGGGTCAGAGGTTCGAATCCTTTCGGGCGCGCCATTCCTGTGCAAAAGATGGTACCAGTTCACCGCGTGCGGCAAAGGCGGTTGTTTGCTGCATCAAGGCGGCATTTGGCCCTTTAATGCGAACCTCGTTATCCGTGACAACGACTTCGCTGATGATGGTCTCGACATAGGCGCGCGCAAACGCTCGGTTGTCCGAGTTGCGTAACGCTGTTTTCACGGCGAGACCAAAGGCATCAACTTTTTGGTCGTTGATGCGATCCATCGGCAGGCTGCGTTCCTCGTCAATGTGAGCTAGTTGGCGCTTAAGCGTCTCCGCGTGCGCTTGAAGGCATTTTAGATGTTGTTGCAACGTTGCGTCTAGCTCAACTGTTCCTTGGGCAATGCACTCATAGAGTCCATTGAGGCTCTTGATGGTTTTGCGCTTCTCGCCGTCGAGTTTTTTACGCCGCGCGCTTAACGCCTCATTCTTTTCACTGGCACGCGCCACAAGCGCCTCCGTCATCTTGCGTAAACGTTTGGGTTTAAGAACGGTATCTTCTAGGGCCGTCACAACAATATCGTCAAGCTCGGCCATAGGAATGGAAACGCCCTTGCAAGCTGTTTTGCCAGAATCGCATTTCTTAGAGCATCGGTAATAGTGATACTGACCGTGCTTACCGGATTGTTTGCGCATTGCTGCGCCGCATGCCCCACATTTTGCGACCGATGTTAGCAGTATGTCCGATTTTACAAGCCTTGGCGCTGTCTTCAGCGGATGTTGGCGGTCAAGTTTTTCCTGAACACTATAAAAGATCGCGTCGTCTACAATGCACGGCGTTCGAACCAGAATCCATTCTGACTTCGGACGATTAACGCCCCGCCGCGAGTCGCGCCTATTATAAAAGTGCTCGCCTATGTAAGCGGTGTTGCGTAGTACTTCGCTGACATACTGCAAGCGGAATGGATTGCGTTGCCGATTGCGATAACCGTGTTCGTTCAAATGCGTCGTGATCTTTTTGACGCCCATTGGGCCGCTATCGGCTATGCCGAAGACATAGAGATGAAAGATCATTCGCACGATCTCCGCTTCGTGCTCGTCAATCTCCAGTTTCTTCTTGATGCGAGCGCCGCGTGTTTCGGCGGCATAAGTTTTATAGCCGTAGGGCGGTTTAGCCCCATTCCAATAGCCTTGATTAGCGTTTTCGATCATCGAACGTGTAACGTGCTTCGCCGTTTCTTTGCTCTGGTATTCATCAAGAGCGCCGACAACGGTGCGTAATACGTCGGCCGTTTCGCCTTCACCTAAGTCCTGTGTGATTGAAAGCAGCACAACGCCATTGCGTTCCAGTTTCTCAGTATAGTTCAGCAAGTCTTTAGTGTTACGGGCAAACCGTGACTGGCTATGCACAACAATCGCATCGAAAGGGCGATGGGGCGCACAAGCCAGATTGATCATACGTTGGAACTCAGGGCGATTGTCGGTCCGCGCGCTTTTTCCTTCTTCGCGAAAGACTTCGCTGACTTCGTATCCTTTGTCACTTGCGTAGGCTTCGCATTGGCGTTTTTGGTCAGGCAATGACAAATCGCCAGCCGCCTGCTTTTTGGTCGAAACCCGCAAATAGATCGCCGCTTTTTTCATGGCTCGCTCCGCCTGTTTGGGCCTGCTTGTGGCTCATTATCGTTCGCCGCGTCATTCAGCATTTCGGCGATCATCGCCCTAAAATGCGTTTCAATCAAACCCAGCTCGTGCTCTGTGGTCGGCAAGTCCTGCGGTATCTTGACAACCGCTTTGCGACATCGGGGGCAGCGATTGTCGTTGGCGGGGGGCCCTACAGATTTTCCTGTCATGCTCAACGAGCTCCATACCCATGAGGTCAGCGCCCCCTTTGGTTAGCTTCCGAGTGGCCTTCCCATGGCAGGCCGATAATTTTCATCCCAGTAGAGAAGGTCGCATTTCCGAAAGAGATATTCGCGCCCGACTTTGATATGCGCCTTAAGATTGCGCTCTGCGACCCAGCGATAGACCGTGCGCGGCGCCACTCCATACAAAAGTCCAATATCAGCCGTGTCCAAAAGGTCTGTCGCCGATAAGCGGGAAAAAGGCTTTTCTTTTGCCTCGACCCGAACGCGCGGCCTTCCCCATGCGTCGGGCATGTCAATCTTTCGTCGAACCGGCGTTCGGCACTGCGATAAGGCGGTTTGCAGATACATTGCGAACCCATTCTGTGTTGGCAACTAATATATGCCAACTTATTTTGAACAGTCAAGGCGAACAGTGAAATTCATCTTATGGGAGAAAACGACCGGAACGTAGGCGCTTCATTGAGGTGATAGACCTCACGCACATCACCCTGGTTTGTACCCCGTCGGTAGTGTCCAAACAGAGAACATTGACCCCAAGGGATAGTCCGGTCATCGGCATTTACGGTCTTATACCGGGATATATCCGGCGCTATACACGGGAGGGAAATTCACAAGACTCTGGAAATCCGAAGGTCGATCGAAGCGCCTTCGAAGCTCGATCCTGAGTAATTCGAAGCTCAATCGAAGCAAGAACGAAGCTTTTTCGAAGCTAGAAATCGAAGGTCTGACGGCGTAACCATTTGACTAAAAGCTTTTATTAATTCGACTGATTAGGCGCAATGCCGACATTCAAAGACGGTTCTATAATTTAATCATGTCGTCGGACACAAACTTCGATCTCTCAATTATAGAATCTGGCAGGCCCGGTTTCTGGACAAATTCACCACTTTTTTCCAACTCAAATACCTCGGCATTCAAATCCAGCAGAAACTCAAGTGGGTCTTCTTTTTTCTTTAGGCCATATGCTCGAAATACGGCATCGTCTAATTTTTTTTGCGCCGTCTTTAATGAGTTTTCACCCGGCTTTTCCAATTCTCGATATAAATCCCTAAAGCTGATATTGTGCTTATTACGAAGACTGTTGCGTGTTTCTCTAAACGCCTTGGACTGAACGGCTACGTCAGTAATCGCTTTTTCAGACGGTTGTTGCGGCCAAGGAAAACTATCGAAAACCGTATTTGATGTGTATCGAGGATCAGATTTCAGAGTAGAACACCGTTCAACAAACCAAATCCAATGCAGTGTCGACTGGAGTATCCCGAATGTGTAGTCATCGTCATGCGCGAAAACAGTTAGTGCCGCATTTGGGCTGATTTCTGGTGACACAAAATCAAATATTGGTCGCTTGGTCACCTGGCCGCAAACAATGTAGCGAGGAAGACCTCGTATAGCGGTCATCAAATCGCGCCGCTCATACGACATGCGCCACCATTTATTCAAGAAATTCGCATGATGCCGGTTTATTCGAGCCTTCGGATTCGAATCAAGCAGCTCTTTGTTTCGCTTCTCTTCTTTTTCTGCGGCGTTCTCACGATCAGGCAGCACATTTGACTCGATAATTTTGAAAACTTTTTCGTATTTTTTTGAATCTAAAAGGTCCATTCCAAAAAAATCGATAACATATCTAGACGGCTGGCTATTAATCGCGCCGACCAAATCATCTTGGATAAGGTATGGCCT
>JAJFGC010000112.1 GCA_021776345.1 Hyphococcus sp.
CCTGGTGAGTCTCGCCCAAGCAGTACATTTCGTGTTGTTGAAATCTTACTCAAAATGCATAGGTAAAAAGCTTTCTTTTCGTTCTTTTTAAACGCCAGATCGGTCGCTAATGGGTATTAACATTCCTGTTAAAAATACACTAAACGGTATTAATCGCATTTTTGCGAAAATACTCACGGCACCTTTATTTAGGATTAGATCAGAAGCAATTGCTTGATGAGTGATTGGGGATTTCTCCCTCTCATATATTTTTTTCATTTATTTCAATAAGTTGGTGGAATCTGGCGGCGGCGCAATCTATGGATCACCCGTAAAAAGCCGTTTCATGAGGACGAAGAATCTATGCTATATGCGTATTCTGAAAATGGGCAGGCGCAAGGCGGGGCAATGATGAGTGATTGCGAATTTTGTCGTGAGTTCGCCGGTGACAGCGACGCGCGATTTTATTCTCAATATCCAGGCTTAAAAAACCGGATTGTACAGGAAACCGGCGAGTTTTTGGCGGTGCCGACTCTCGGACAGCTATTCCCCGGCAGTTTGCTGGTCTTGCCACGACACCATGTGCATGCATGCGCTATGTTGAGTGCGCCGTTGCGAAAGCGGCTATGCGATTTTGTCGAAAGTGTAATGCATCGGTGTGAACGCTTCGGTCACCCGATTTTCTTCGAGCATGGTGCAGCGCCGCACACGGGTGGGAGCTGCGGCATATATCATGCGCACATCCATATTGTGCCTTTGCCGACCAAGACGTCGCTTGAAGAGTTGTTTGACTATCCAAATAGCCGGACTTCCGCGCTAGAGCACGCCTTGTCACGCCTTAGCTCGGTCGAGCATTATCTATTAATTGGGGACAACGACCGGACGTTTTATGCAGACATGACGCATGTGCAGCCTGCCCCGCCGTCGCAATATTTTCGGCAGCAACTTGCAAAAACTTACCGCACAAGATTGCATTGGGATTGGCGGGCGGCACCTGCGTACGAAAAAGATCTGGTAGACACTATTCAGGCGCTAGCATGATAAAATGTTGTTGAACAACCAAGAATTACTGGAAGAGCTAGATCAAGGCGCTCTTAAAGTTGCTCCATATCGACGAGAGATGTTGCGAGGCGCGAGCATTGTTTTAACTCTCGGTTCGAGATTTCGACGCTGGCGGAGAAATTCTGAGCCAATAAAATTATGGTCGCCGGAAGCTGCGAAAGTCGCGCTTGAGCCTGCGTTTGATTCAAACGATATTACGCTAGTGCCAGGTGAATTTGTTCTTGGATCAACAAGCGAGCTTTTATGTTTTCCGAGAACGCTTGCGGGTGAATTTTTTGGGCTTTCCCATGTTGCAAGATTTGGTCTTTCCGTTTGCTCTGGTGCCCATGCGGTTGGCCCTGGTTTTGGCGCGGAACGGCCGACGCCGTTGGTTTTAGAGCTCTACAATCAAAATCCGTCTTCATTAATCCTCACAGCAGGAATGCCGATCGGGCACTTGCGAGTCACTCGACTATCACAGGCGATTGAGCCGTCGACGCCCGCAAGCACCTATGAGGGCGCTGATCCGGTAACCGATCCGAAATTATATGAAGAATGGACGAAGAGATTGGCAAGATAAACATGCTTTCATTGACGGGAAAATGGACGCCGGGGATGCAATGGCCGCCGCAATGCTGCGTGCCTGCTTTTTTTCATGCGGCGTTACAGGCCTATGCAATCCCCTTTGCGGCCCCAGCTGCACTTCCAGCAATGCTCGGCGTCAAAGTTGGAGAGAGCGACGCCAACCCATTAGAGTTGCCGATCGCACGAAATGGCGAGCCGCGGGGCGTGACTGCATCGGCGGCGAAAGAACAGATTCCGCGTATCTTAACAGATATAGAAGCGCCTTTAGTGTTCGAGCACTGGCCATTAAACACTATTCCGTTCGGTCTTTATACTGATGTAGTCGAAGACTCATTGTCTTGGAATCTGGTCCTAGGCGTCGGGGTGGATTTTTCTTTATTTCCCAATGCAAAAGTCTCCAATTCAACACTGCATGTCTTTCGCATAACGTCAAAAGTAGGCAATAAATTCTATTTACATGACGATTCTCATGAATGTCGGCCACCGCAGCTCGTGGTGTCAGCGGAAGAATTAGAACGAGGAATGATTGCCGCGAAAGATGGCTTTTGGATTATCGGTCCGGCTGCGAGCCTTAAGGCAATCCGCGAAAGATGACCGCAATGGCCGCCAAAGCATCAACAACAGCGCGCTACCAGCCCGAATTGATGGAGGTGGCGCATTGCGACGCTTTGCTTGATGCGCTCAAGCACCTTTTTGAGAATGAATCGGAATCTGTTTGGCGCGCCGCCGCGGAACGCGCGCCGAAAGATGGAAATAAACTGATTTGGAGCGATGTGCGTGTTTGCGTGTTGCCGCTGGATAGAATTGGGGCGCCGAAAGGCGCCAGCGGCGCGCATGTGTTTGTTGCTTATTTTGCGGATAATCGAGATATTTCGGCCAGCGAACGGATTCCGTCTTCTAGGCCATTGGTCATTAAAATTGGCGATCACTCAAATCTCATCGGAGAGAATGCCGTTGGCCAAAAGTGGCCGACCCTTGATCGTGATCATGAGGTAAAATTCGCAAAACCAATTTATCTCCACCAAGTGACAGGCGGGCTGGGCGTTTTAGTGGCGCCATTCCAATCAGATTTTACGGCGATTGATGGCGGCGGCGCGCTTAACGTGAAGCTTAATGATCTTTGGGGTCTGCTCCATAACGTCAACGAATATCATTCCGGGAAATGCCTAGGAGCGCCGCCCGATTGGGCGATGATTAATCAATCCGTGCAATTTACGATTGATACGATGAATCAAGTCCATAAGAACCATCGCGGATCGATCGAGCGGGTAAAGACAAACCTAAGTTCTGTTTTTGAGAGTTATTTGCGAGGCGTTTGCGATGCGGCCAAGCGCCGGCACATTCCGATTAATTTATTTGGAGAGCAAGAAACTGTTCGGGCGTTCGGTCGGACTTGGCAAAATCCATTGCGGCTCGCTGATGACTTGCACCAAGATGCGGGAGAGAAAGAACTTGCAATGGGGCCTGTTCACGGCGATTTGCATCCAAAGAACATTGTTCTTGGGCATCAGGGATCTGTCAATATTATTGATTTCGGATGGGTAGAGAAAAAAGCGCCGGTTGCTCTAGATTATCTATTGCTAGATATCAATTTACGCGGCGTAACTCTCCCTTCTCAATTGTCGCAAAATGATATCTGCAGCTTTGCAAGTTTCCTTGAGCCAATACAAAAAATTGAAAAACTGCCATCGACAATGCAACCGCGCGCCCGCATTATCAAGGATACGTTATGGTCGCGCTATCAAAGTAACGCCGCTGCCATCTGTTGGCGTACGGAATATTTAATTCCGATGTTTCTTGTATCATTTGGCCTCTTGGTCCATCTTGATAATGCACGCAATCAGACGTCTTTAATAGCGACGGTCTTGTCATTGGCACGAAAAATCAGAGAGTCAAGTTGAGCGAAACAGCATCCGGCGCAACGCTAAGAGAATTCGGTGAATTTCGAATAATCGAAGAGATTGTTCTTCCGATGGCGCGCGCATTTGATGCGACGACGCAAGTTGGCGATGACTGCACGCATATTGAAACGCCAGGCGGCTTCTTGGCTGTGTCCGCCGATGTGGGCCCGAGCCCGATGATCATGAAGTTGCCCGGCCATGAGAACGATTTTGAAGCGGCGGGTTGGCTTGCTGCCGTGGCCACGATCAGCGATATTGCCGCCGCGGCTGCACAGCCGCATTTTCTCACGAATTGCATTGATGCGCCGCCGGATTTTAAAGTGACAGATTTTCGCGATTATTTGTCCGGTTATTTTAAAGCCTGTGCGGCGTTTGGCTTTAAGAATGGCGGTGGCGACATTCGGCATGGGGAAAAACTGGCGATGCGGGTATTCGGCGCGGGGGTCAGCATCTCACCTACGCTGATAACCCGCAAAGGTGCCAAGCGAGGTGATCGCTTGGTGGTGATTGGCTCTGCTGGATCTGTAATCGGGGCCTATTTGGACGCCAAATCTCGACGGGTTGCGCCTGAGCAATGGCCAGAATTTTTGCGATTTCCTCACCCTCAAGTGCGGGAAATGGCGTTGTTGGGACCGATCGACGTGATATCGGCGGCGTCAGACACCTCTGATGGCTTGCTCGGCGCGGTGGAAAATATTCTGACAGCCTCCAGATGCGGCGCCGAGTTGAGGCTTGATCAAGCCCTTATCCCGCAAACTCTTAAGTCGACTGCCGAATCCGAATGCGTTGATCCATGGAATCTGTTCTTTTGCTGGGGAGACTGGTCGATTGCGGCAACGGTAAAGAGCAAGACATTTGACCAATTCTTGGCATGCTGCGCGGAGAATCACATTAGATGGACGGAGCTCGGCATCATTACGTCTCAAGAAGGAATTGTGTCGGCGCATGTTGACGGACAAAAGGCCTCTCAAATGACCATGCTGCGCAATGAGAATTTTCGGGAACAGGGCTACAATGCTGGCGTAGACAGTCATTTGGATTATATGCTGCGAATGCCGCTCTTTGCGCCGAGTGATTGTTAAATCGAAAGTCATAACCATGAATACTGTATCACAATCATCTAGCGGCATGCCGCTTATTCTCGCTGCAAAATCTCGCGGGCTGCCTGATTTCTGCATGCAAACAGGTTTTTATCCATGTGCCCAGGATGAGATAATAGATCATATCGAAGGGGCGGGCCTTTGGCTTGGGCCCCGTCCTATCTTGGAGGAAGATCCGACTTATCGCCAAACGATTCCTTATGTGATTTTGCAGTATCAGAATAAGATTGTTCAATATACGCGTACATCCTCAGGCGGTGAGGGGCGATTGCACGGCCGGGCGTCAATCGGGCTTGGTGGTCATATCGATTTAGAAGACGTCATTGGCGACGCGAGCAAGATTGACCTTCGCCAGACCTTGGGCCGCGCTGCCGCCCGAGAGCTCGATGAAGAGTTAGGCATCGTGGAATTCGCAGATAAATGTTGGATGGGACTGCTTGTCGATAATGATAGCGCCGTAGGGCGTGTACATGTTGGCGTGGTTGGACTTTGGACGCTTTGCTCTGCTCCTTCTGGTCAATTTGAAGAAGCAATTGGCGATGTAAGTCTCAAGTCACTTGATGAATTGCATTCCGAAAAAAATCGAATGGAAACTTGGTCGGCCATGCTCCTGCCGCACCTTGCGTCGACTATCGCTGCAATGCCGGTTAAGAGCGCCGCCGCATAAACCGCATTGGCAAACAAAAGGCGTTTGCGAATTTAACTTCGTCCTGAGGATTTAATCTATCCGTGGGAGAGAGTGGAGACGGATTTTCCAAGACTGGAACAAGCCGAGGCGCATTCTGCGCCGATTTTCTTGATTACCCAACTGCGGCGTGCTGACTCAACGCGCGTGCGAGTGTGAGTAATGGCCCATGTTACCCGGGGAACTTGCCGAATGGCTAGGTGGCAAGGGCATGACGCATACGCGTGGCGCGCCTTACCATCCACAAACGCAAGGCAAGATTGAACGTTGGCATCAGACGTTGAAGAACCGCATCCTGCTGGAAAACTACTTCCTGCCGGGCGATTTGGAAGCGCAGATCGATGCATTTGTCGGGCACTACAAACATCAGCGTTATCATGAGTGCTTAAAAAGCCTCACGCCCGCCGACGTTTATCATGGACGCGGCCAAACCATTCTATTGCAACGAGAAAGGATCAAACGAAACACTATCGAACAACGGCGCTTGCAACACCGCAAGGCCGCTGCTTAAATTGAACAACAGATGGGTCAGAGACTCCTTTAACTCAAACCCGAAGCTGTTCCATTTTATCTGATGACGGACAAGGCCGACCCACAGTCAACGCTATACGTTTTCTTCGTGATCTCGGGCGGGAAACACATGAACGGTCCAGCCACCACCGGACTCTTTCATCGTGGCACACATAATCATATTTCCGTCGGTTCGAACATTCACCAGACCATAGTGAACCTTTCGCATAATGCGTGCTCCCTTTAAGTCGAGATCGTCATTCTTCGTGGCCCATATTTCTTTTTGATAAGAAAACTCGACCTCTGCTGATGCGCTGGCCTCATCATAGGCTTCGTACCACCCAGCGAGTTCCGCGTCCTTTTTGCTATCTAAGAACGCTTGAGCAAATAGTGCGCCATCATCGACGGCGCCATCAGCATCCGGATAATTGAAAAAGCGGATTTGCTTAATCTTCCCCACTGAAACACTGCGTTCGACCTCGGTCATATATACAAGAGGTGTGATCATTTTGTCGTCGCGAACATCTCGGTGCCCGGTGAGGGCGCTAGCGCCTGCGACTTCTGGACGAGGATGGGCATAACCTTCAGCGTCGCCCGAAGATATGACCGTCGCGCCAGCATTGATCTGCTCCAGAAACGCGAACGAAATGTCGCCGCTGCCATGATGGCAGCCTTTCGCGACGTCGCTCTGAAACAGCTTTTGCTCGTCGCCATGTGCAAATCGCAGCCAATCCATGCTGTTCTTGTTGAGGTCTCCTGTCATTAGGATGCGCGCCTTGCCAAGATCAATTCGGAGTAAAACGCTATGTCCATTCGTGTTTTGACTGGTGGATTCAAAATCGGGCAATGCCGGTCTGCTGTCACGTTCAACTGTGACTGGGCCCAATACGCGAATAGGGCTTTTCGTATCTTCGGGCGACCACCCGGGCATGAAGACGGGTTCATCAACACTTTCGTTTGGGACGCCTAGTCTATGAATTGTCTCTAACCCGATCTTCGGCTTATTGAGGGCCCTTAGGAAGGAGCCCCAGCTGCCACCGAGCGCTATATCCGCATTGCTGCTCGCAGCTTCACGGAAATCCACGGTATCACCGAGTAACCATGTTTTGATTTTTGGATCGACTCTGTCGTCGGCTTGTCCGTAGACGAAGCTGTCATTTGCCTGCGGTGTGTCTCCATCCCACTCAACGGACGGCCCTAGCCACTTTTTGTCACTCGAACTCAGTTGATCGGGAAATTCATCTCGATCTTCTGCTCGAACCTTCCAGTAGGAAAGACCTGCATGGTGAAAAGTTTTGACGATAACGGAGTCTACATCCAGTTCGTCTTTTGCAGACCGCCCCGTTGAAATGAGATCGTTGAGGCCGCCAAAATGATCGGCGTCGCAGTGGGAGGCAATCATCGCGTCGAGGCGAACTGCGTGGTGTCCATAATCGGAATGAAACTTCCAGTCGACAAAGTCGGCTGCGTTTTTCCCCGATTGCTGGAATCGTCTGGACAACCCGCCATCGATGAGCAAATGGCGACCTTCAAGATCCCGAACCAGAACGCCGTCTCCTTGACCGACATCAATCACCGATACTTCAAGAATCGGATCTGAGCTTAGACGCGAGATATCAACATATCCGAACCAGGATCGGGAACGGATGTAGGCACTAGTATCATACCTCGCGATAATCTGAACCAGATCGCCCCAAAGTAGTTTGGTGCGTGTGGAATTTCCGCGTGCAGATAGGTTATTCTTGGCTTTAACCGGCACGACGTAAGATTCTGGATCAATGTCTTCGGCGACGTTGCTAGGCTTGACTGTGACGTAAGCCAATTCGACAACGTGGTCTGAGTTTACGAACCCGGTTTGGCCATCGATCGATGCGGATGTCCAATCCTTTTCGATCCCGTTGGGTAGAGTAATTGCGGAATCGTAGTTTAGGTCCGCGAGAACTTGTCCGGTGGAGCTTGCTGTCCGGCGCAGGGGAGTTGTGAAGGTTCGGCGGAATTTGTTGACATCAAAACGATCTCCTTTTTCTTCCCGCTCATCTCTTTCGGAATTCCACGCGCGAACCCATCCTTTTGCGTCAGACATTTTAACCTCCCCACCAGTCGTTTTACAGGATTGTTCTATCTCAATATTACCAGAGTTTTCTAGCAGGTGACAGTTGGAAATTGGATCGCCATTTATTGTCGCCAACCATCGATGAATTGGCATTGGTCGTTGTTCTTTGGGTGTTTTCTAAGCCTTAAGGCATTCATGAGCGCCCAGGGCGGACGCCTAAGGCAGATTAGAACTTGGGTCAGGAATCGTTTTGAATTTGGTGCCTTTTCTTGTCCGACAAGTCAGCCATGTTTCGGTCCGTCAGGCGTTTTGAAAACTTGATGAACGACTCTTCCTCAACGGCAAAACGATCGAGATCCATCAGCTTAGTGTGCTGTCCGCGCCAGCGCCCCTCCGGCATTCCAATCAGTGTCGCCACTTCAGATGCGGCATACCACGCCGTATCATGCTGATCGATACGGACGTCTTCGGTCCAGCCGACTTGTCTGCCAATGGCGCGCGATAGCGCGCCGGTGACACGAAGCGCTCGGTGTACGGATGCAGGGTGCGACCGACGATACTGTTCGCTCACAGGCGTGTGGTCGAGATCAAACAATTGGAATATTGCGAGTATGGCGACCGCGTGCAGGAAAAATTCTGTTCCCGCCTTTTCAGACGGCCATGAAGTGACAGGAATTTCGTGGTCGAGCGCGACAAGGAGCATATCGAGCGCTTCCACATCCGCATCAAACTCAATCAGCCTCAGGATTTTCTTGTCGGCCCCTTCGCTGACGCTGGCGTTGAGCGCCTCGTCCAATTTGTCTAGCCCAAGGATTTCCTGAACATAAGGAAGATGGCCTCGCGCGTGATGAGCGAGTTCGTGGTAGACCAAGAAATCGAGCGCGCGCAGAAATAGGTCGAACATCGTCTCAGCTCGGTCCGCAGGTAGACGTCCCGCGCCGGGCTCACGCCAGATCGGATCGGCCATTGCAGCTTCGAGTGAAATATCTGCTCCGAGCGGTTTGCTTTTGAACCAGTGCTCAAGGAACTGCCCGGTCGAAACCCCGCGATAGAATAGCCACCAGAGGTGCCTTACGGCTCCAAGATGAACACCGACTCCACGCTTTTGCTGGCGCTCTAGGGCGATCGCGTTTGGGGTGGGGCTGTTGATGAAGAAAAGCGAGAGACCGTCAAACTGATCCGCATAATATTCTTTCCGGTGAGTGCTTATCGCTGAACGAAAAAAGTGCCGAACATAGCCGCACGCCATCCGGTGGAACTCATCAAGATAACCGGGATCAATCAAGCCGCCTGCGCGTTGAACGTCCCGGACCTCCGTCCAAAACGGCCAGTCGCGTTCATCATCGCTGTCTGTCATTCGTCTTCCGGGATGTCGTCAGAAAGCACGAAAGCTGGATCGTATACAAAAATTGTAATCTCTCCGCGCCGCCATGAGCCTGACCGGTCGGGGTCAAGCAACTCTTCGACCAGCAGGCGTTCCTGATCTGCTGACAAAGCAATGGCGTCATAGCGGCCGCGCTTAATCGGCGGTGATGCCCCAGCGAGTTCGATGACGTGGATCGTATGCGGACCTTTCACCTCAAACGTCCAGAAAGCTTCGCGCGGGATCACTTCAGGGACAGAGATAATACGCCCGTCATGGGCCTCGCTAGGCGACAAGAGAAACAGTCCCGCCGGGCCGGTTCCTATAACAACGAGTGACCGCCCTTTTTTCGCATCGACTTCGATCGACAGTCTGTCGCCAAGGTCGACGACGTGTTCGCCCTCAACCGCGGAGAGGGCTTCAGAAATCATACCAAGGCCGGCGCCCTGAGCGTAGAGGTGTGCGTCGAGTGTTGCTCGCTTATCTCGCAAGACGGAGAAGAGTGATTGCTCAGGCGCAGCGTGGAGGTGCCTGCGAAACTCAGAATACGCAGATTTTGTCCAAAGTGAAAAACCTTCGTCTGCTCTAACGCGGCCATGCGTTAATGCCGAAAATTCATCGGCAAGGCATTGGATATGAGCCTCCTGGAGATTTCCAGGTTCGCGATTCTTGTCTGGCCTTCCGGTGCGCCACGCCGAGACAGTGGACGGCTCGATTCCGCATCGCTTGGCCGTTTTGGCATCGTTGGTGAGCCTTGCATCCCGATCGTCGCGTCCCGCTGAGGCTTCATAGAGCGCCTCCAGTTTTCGGACGAAATGCGGGCATTCGATCGTCGACTTACTTGCCATATGAGCTCCGCATTGGCGAACTTTGTTCGCCAATAGACGAGCCGATCACGGCGCGTTTTGCCGTCATTCGAACAGGCGTCCTCAACAAAAGGAGACGCCAAATGGCTAAGAAGACAGAAGTAAACCGCATCGTCCTGACCCGCGAAGAAAGTGAACGTCTCGAAATCGAGACTGCTGCCATCGTATATCCAAAATCAGGATCGTACGAACCCTTTATTCGGCAAAGTGCAGACGCAGTTCGGCGGGCGCTGAACGCGCAAACGCGTGAAGCCTTGTGGGAGATGAAAAACAATCGATCGCCAATCGCGCCGGTGGTCTTTGAAGGGCTGCCCTTTGACGCGTTGGTCACTCGCGGCATGCTCGATCCGGAAGGCGACGAGACCGGAAAATCAACCGATCTAAGCGAGGTACTGCTTATTGGCATTGTGGCGCAGATCGGCGAACCTTACGCGATCAAACAGGAAGGACGCGGTCTGGTGTCTAACCTCTCGCCGAAGAAGAGCCATCTTTTGAGCCATACAGGTCTTGGTTCCATCAATGAGCTCGGACTGCATATCGAAAATGCGGCGGGTCGGTTGTTGGACGGCGATCGTGCGCCGGATGGATTGGCTCTGATCGGCGTGTCGAAGGAGCGAGACCTGTCGCCGGGCACGATTGTGGCGGATGGTCGTGAAGCGATGAAGCTGGTCGACCAAAAGCATCTGCAAGTGCTGCAGAACCCGAAGGGTTTTGCATTGAAGGCGCCGGAACGCTGGAGATCGCCCGGTGCAGATGGAGAAGTGCTGACCGCTGTTGTGACTGGCGATGAAGCGTATCCGACCTTTATCGGCGCCCTTTATGGCGACATGCTGCGGCCATTGAGTTCAGAGGCCGAGGCGGCGCTCGCTGCTTTCTCGGCGGCGATCAATGATGTCTCGGTTGATCTCCAGATCGAACCTGGGATGCTCGCGTTGCTCGACAACCGTGTGGTGTGGCATGGACGACGCGGATTCCGGCCAGCCTTTGACGAGGAGGGGTGTCCGTTCCGCTTCCTTCAGCGGGTGTTCTGGACCTCGGGTCTCCGCCGGTTTGGCGACTGGCCGCGTGAGCGCGGGCGTCTGATAATGCCGACGCTCTAAACATCGACGCTTCGCCCGCACACGCGGGCGAAGCTTTTTTCGATTATGTGTATTTATATGGTGCCCATTTGGTCCGCAGCGCGCCAAGTGCCGTCCCGGCGTCATCGAGGGACGATTGGATTGCAGGGCTTTGAAAATCTCTTAGGATTTGGTCGCCGCTTGGCAGGTCCGGAATAACGGCGCGGAGCGTCTCCAGTTCCTTCAACGCAGCTTGATTGATGACGGCGGTGTTATCGAGATCGGCGGCAATATTCGACGCCAGCGTTCTCATCAGATTGTGCAGGCGGAGATAAGGGTCGGGGTGGCTTTCACTCGGCCGACCCGTACGCCGCCCATAGGCATCGAATAGCCAGGTCATGGCGTAGGCGGCAAACAGATTCAAAATCATGCGCTGTTGAAATGGGAGGGCGGCCAGACCGACAATGTTTTCGCGGTCGGTCAATTGAATGCTGCAGAGCGCATGGAATGCGGAGCGGTCGGCATCGAATTCGATTGGTCGCAAGGTCTGACCTGGCGTAATGGCATTCGGGGCACTTTCTTCAATGAATTCAACAAGCCCGGATGATTTGTTGTTTTCAGAGAGCCAATCGAGATGACCATTCACCACGTGAAAGTGCTCGTGGAGCCAGGCGAAGCGACTCATGAGATGCGCGAGAAACTGACCAGCTTGACGCCGTTCTTCGTTGACGGGGATCATCGGGGCAATCGCTTCCGAGAAGGCTTGTTCGCTTAACATGCCGCCCATTTCCCGGCTCCAAAATCCGGGCGGATAG
>JAJFGC010000113.1 GCA_021776345.1 Hyphococcus sp.
TTTAGCGAAAAAAATAGCGCGGCCGGGCGGGTTTCGCCGCGGCCGTCGCTTCAGGCATCGCGTCAAATAATGCCCGGCGATCAAAAATTCAAGGCCGGAAAGCCATAATTTTGCAGATTTTTTCTATAAACTACTTTAATTACAGTATGTTATAGAAAGAGGATTTTTTCGGTTCGAGAGCGATGCCGTGTGGGACGATCTCAATGGGTCGGCCTATCCCTCAAAATAGGACTGCAAGGACGCAACTTCGACGCCGCCGGCGCGCAGGGCCTCGATGGCGCGGACAGCCGCTTTCGCGCCTGCGGCGGTCGTAATGCACGGGATTTTCTGGGAAAGCGCTGTTGTGCGGATCGAGCGTGAGTCCTTGATCGCCTGGGCCCCTTCGGTCGTATTGAAGATCATATCGACAGTGCCGTTCTTCAACTCATCGACAATATGCGGACGACCCTCCAGCACCTTGTTGACACGGGAAACGCCAACGCCGTTCTCTTGAAAATAATCCGCCGTACCGCCGGTCGCGATGATGGTAAAGCCCATCTCCAGAAGCCGGCTCGCTGCATTGATCATGTTCGGCTTGTCAGAATCTTTCAAAGATATAAAAACGCGGCCCTCTAGCGGCATGCGTGCGCCGGCGGCGATCAGGCTTTTTGCACGCGCTTTGGCGAAGTTCGTATCTATACCCATGACCTCGCCGGTCGAGCGCATCTCGGGACCAAGCACTGTGTCGACGCCAGGAAACCGTGCAAACGGGAACACGACTTCTTTCACGGACATATGCGTGAAACGTGGCTGTGAGACGCCGAGAGCGGCAATCTTTTCACCGGCCATTACTTTCGCGGCGATATTGGCGATGGGCAGGCCCGTCGATTTTGCCACAAACGGCGCCGTGCGCGAGGCGCGAGGGTTTACCTCAAGCAGATATATAACATCGTGTTTGATCGCATATTGAACATTCATCAAGCCAACAACGCCAAGGGCAAAGGCAAGTTTTTTTGTCTGCGCTTCAAGGTCGGAAATCATTGCTTCCGAGAGCGTATAAGGGGGCAGAGAGCACGCACTGTCGCCGGAATGAACGCCGGCTTCTTCGATATGTTCCATCACGCCAGCAATGAATACTTCATCGCCGTCGCAAATGGCGTCGACATCAACTTCGACGGCGTTTTGCAGATATTGATCGAGCAGGAGCGGCTCTTTGTCGGTAATTTCGATTTGCGCGGTCGCAAGATATTGCCGAAGACCAGCATCATCGCGAATGATTTCCATCGCCCGCCCGCCCAATACATAAGATGGCCGTGTCACCAGCGGATAACCGACGCTGTCGGCAAGCGCCGGCGCTGCCTCGCGGGTCGGCGCGGTTGCGTTTTTGGGCTGTTTTAAGCCGAGTTGATGCACAAGCTCTTGGAAGCGCTTGCGATCTTCTGCAAGGTCGATGGCGTCATAAGGCGTGCCGAGGATTGGTATGCCTTCGCGGTCGAGTACGCCGGCAAGTCTTAGCGGCGTTTGTCCGCCATATTGGACGATGACACCTAAAAGCTCGCCTTCGGATTGTTCCTTTGCAACGATTTCGAGGACGTCTTCCGCCGTCAGCGGCTCGAAATAAAGCCGGTCCGAGGTGTCGTAATCGGTTGAGACCGTTTCAGGGTTGCAGTTGACCATAATCGACTCGATGCCAATTTCTTCAAGGGCAAACGCTGCATGGCAGCAACAATAGTCAAACTCGATGCCCTGGCCGATGCGATTTGGCCCGCCGCCAAGAATAATGACTTTCTTGCGGGATGAAGGGCGTGATTCGCAGATAGCGTTGCCATTGTATGGCCGTTCGTAGGCGGAATACATGTATGGAGTTTTCGCGGCAAATTCTGCTGCGCATGTGTCAATGCGCTTAAAGACCGGTCGTATGTTGCGGTCGTGCCGAAATTTACGCACGTCGTCTTCTGCGCCGTCGCAAAGCTGAGCGAGGCGCTTGTCGGAAAAGCCCATGGCCTTCAGCGCCCGCAACCGTTCTGGGTCCGCAGGCAGTCCGTCTGCGATGATTTGTTTTTCCGCGGTGACGATTTCGTCAATGCGGTCGAGAAACCACGGATCATATTGTGTGATCGCACGAACCTGCTCGATCGGCAGGCCGTGACGGATCGCCTGCGCCGCGACACGTAACCGATCCGGCGTCGGCGCGGCAAGGGCGGCGCGAAAGGCGTTGACATCATCGCCCTCATCAAGGCCTGCAATCTCAATCGGATCGAGGCCGCAAAGCCCGGTTTCCAAAGACCGTAGCGCCTTTTGCAAGGACTCATGAAAATTCCGGCCGATTGCCATTGCCTCGCCAACGGATTTCATTGCGGTCGATAGCATCGCCTCGGCGCCCGGAAATTTCTCAAAGGCGAAGCGCGGGATTTTGGTAACGACATAATCGATTGTCGGCTCGAACGAAGCGGGGGTGGCGCCAGTAATGTCGTTGTCGAGTTCGTCAAGTGTGTAGCCGATGGCGAGTTTGGCCGCGATGCGGGCGATGGGAAAGCCGGTCGCTTTCGACGCCAGGGCTGAAGATCGCGATACGCGCGGATTCATTTCAATGACAACCAGACGGCCCGTGTCGGGGTCAACGGCGAACTGCACATTTGAGCCGCCGGTCTCGACCCCAATCTCGCGCATCACCGCAATAGAGGCGTTGCGCATCATCTGGAATTCTTTGTCAGTGAGTGTGAGGGCGGGAGCGACGGTAATGGAATCGCCGGTATGCACGCCCATCGGATCGATGTTTTCAATCGAGCAAACAATGATGCAGTTGTCCGCCTTGTCGCGGACAACCTCCATCTCAAATTCTTTCCAGCCGAGCAGGCTTTCATCGATCAGGACTTGCCCAACCGGAGAAGCCTCTATCCCTGTGCGGATGAAATGTTCAAATTCTTCGCGATTGTAGGCGACGCCGCCGCCAGTGCCGCCTAGGGTGAAGGCCGGGCGGATAATGGCGGGCAATCCGATTTCATCGATCGCCTTCATTGCATTCGCAACACCGCTCGCCCGATCATAGCCAATGATCGCGCCGTCTTCGTTTTTGATTTCCGGCGCCGCCGCGATCAAGGCGCGCGGGTTTTCCAGGCCAATCGCATCCATTGCCGATCGAAATTTTTCCCGGTCCTCGGCTTTCTCGATGACGTCGGCTCGAGCGCCAATCATCTCAACGCCGTATTTTTCGAGGACGCCGGCTTTTTCAAGATCCAACGCGCAGTTAAGCGCCGTCTGCCCGCCCATGGTCGGGAGGAGCGCGTCGGGGCGTTCGCGCGCAATTACCATCTCAACAAATTCCGGCGTGATCGGCTC
>JAJFGC010000114.1 GCA_021776345.1 Hyphococcus sp.
TGACGATACCGACATTTGGGCCGTCGCCCTTGGCCAGCGCTTTTTTGTCTCCTGCCGAGCATGCCGCCGCCGCATGGGCAAGATTCCCACATGAAACATTCGAGCGATGCGGGCCTTCGGACGCAGCCGCACGCATTTGCATTAAATAGGCGCTGCGCGTCGCACGGCTCTTTTCACGAACCCGATCCGTCACACGGTCCAGTGTATCATTCAGCTTTGTCAAAATAGTCTCCTTAGGGCGCCCAGCACACCATCATATCCGAACGCGCCTTTAAAATCGCACGCACGGGCATATCATTGATGTTATCGCCAGTAAGCGCCGCTTCAAAAGTGTCTCGTTTGTCATCGCCCGCAATTAACAGGCAGATCAATTGCGCATCGGCGACCGCACCAAGTGTTAGCGTGATGCGCTCAAGATGACCCCCGGTCACAGCGCTTTTGCTTGCTGTCACAGCAGCAACGCGCGCATCGGACGAAAGCGCCGCCTCCAACCCCTCTGCATTCGGGAACCATGATGCGGTGTGTCCGTCGCTGCCCATACCAAGAATGACGACGTCAATGGGACAATCAATACCACTTAATCGCCGTTCGGCTACCGTTATTCCATCTTGGGGCGTAGCGTTGTCAGACCATAATCCAATCAAAGTTGCGCAAGCGGCTTCATTGATCATCAAGCTGGCGCGCACAAAACTCTCATTTGAGCCTTCTTCGCCGGGCGCAACCCACCGCTCATCAACCAAGATGATCGTTATCATCGACCAGTCAAGTTTCCGCCGGGAGAGCTCATGATAGAGAGCTGCCGGCGTTGATCCGCCAGAGACAGCAAAACTTGCGGCGCCTCGTTCAGCAATGGCGTCGCGCAGTTGCCTTTCGATGCGGTCGGCAAGTTGCCGCGCCAATACGGCCCGTGTCTCATACGATGTTAGTACAGGTTTAGACGCCATCGAACCATTCACGCCCGTCGCGATCCAGCATCATTGCCGCTTGCGCCGGCCCGTCCGTCCCCGCCGCGTAATCATGAACCGGGGTTTTATCCTTTGTCCAGGCGCTTAAGATACCATCCACCCAGCCCCATGCTGCCTCAACTTCATCGCGACGCATGAAGAGCGCGAGATCGTCGCGCACAACTGCCATCAACAATCGCTCATAAGCATCAGGATAACGCGCTTCAAACGCTTCTGCATATGAGAGATTGAGCGGTACATATCTGAGACGCATGCCGCCTGGGCCAGGATCCTTGGTCACCAGCAATAGTTTCACACCTTCGTCAGGCTGCAACCGAATGACCATTCGCGTTGGCGGCAAATCTTCGCCGTCATTATTAATAATCGCGTGGGCAACATCCTTGAACTGAATAATGATTTCCGAGTAGCGCGCCTTCATCCGCTTGCCGGTGCGCATATAAAACGGAACACCTTTCCAGCGCCAATTATCAATATTGGCCTTGATAGCAACAAAGGTTTCTATCTCGCTTTGGGACCCTAGTTCCTCTTCATAACTCGGTGCTACTTTTCCATCGCTGGCGCCTTTGCCATATTGGCCGCGCACGGTTGTTTGGCGAATATTTTCGGTCGTGATTGGACGAAGCGCCCGCAACACTTTGATCTTTTCGTCACGCACCGTGTCAGGTTCCAGATCAAGCGGCGGCTCCATCGCGACGAGACACAGAAGCTGGAGCAAATGGTTCTGCACCATGTCGCGCAACGCACCGGCCGTATCATAGTAGCTCGCCCGACCGCCCGCGCCGATTTCCTCAGCAACCGTAATCTCAACATGGTCGATCGCATTGGCGTTCCATACTGGCTCAAATAATGAGTTCATGAATCGCAGGACGATCAGGTTTTGCACCGTCTCCTTGCCGAGATAATGATCGATGCGGAAAATCGCGTCTTCATCGAATACCGCGCCAACCGCCTCATTGATTGCCCGGGCCGAGGCAAGATCCTTCCCGATCGGTTTTTCCAGAACGATCCGCGCACCAGGACATTTAATCCCGGCCTTTGCAATATTCGCGCTCACCGCGCCATAAAGCCCCGGCGCCAGCGCCAGATAAAAAACACGCTGCTTGTCACCACAGCCTTCAAGTTTTCCGGCCAGGGCGGACCAATCGGCGACGTCGCTAACCGCATCGAGCTCCACATAATGAAGCTGCGAAGAAAACGCTTCCCATTCTGTGCTTTCAATCCCCTCACCAGGGTGAAATTTTCTGAAACTCTCCAGCGCCAATGTGCGGAACGCTGCATCGTCCATTGCTGTTCGTGACACGCCAATGATCTTCGAGTCTGGTGGAATCTGCGCATCGCGCCATCGATGAAATAAGGACGGAATTAGCTTGCGCAATGACAAATCGCCTGCCGCGCCAAATACAACAAGATCAAACGCTGTTACGGGTACGAAGTGAGATGATGAAGCGGTGTCTGTCATATGCTCTTTCTGTTTGTCCGATTTAATGTCGCGTCACAAGAACAGCGGCCTATCCGAATGTCTAGTTTAAGAACATACGGCCAAACATTCAGCAAAAATAGCAGGACAAAGATGGTAGCGGGAGCTGGACTTGAACCAGCGACCTCAGGGTTATGAATCCTGCGCTCTCACCGACTGAGCTACCCCGCCAAAGGGCGTTTTACCGCCTCAAATGAAACGGAAGCGCTGCTCTATAGCTGTCGCTGTCAGCCCAGGCAAGCCAGTTACTTCAGGATTTCACGAACATGGGCTGCAACCGCCAGGCAGCTCGTCAAGCCGGGCGATTCAATGCCGTATAGGCCCAGGTAACCGTCGATCCCGTGGTCCGCCTTGCCGGAGAAGGTGAAATCACCCTCCTCGCCGGGCCCCGCAACTTTCGGCCGGATGCCGGCATAGCCGGGCACCAGACGATCAGGGTCGAGGTCGGGCCAGAAACGGCGCGCCGACGTCGCAAAGGCCTCGCGCTTTGCCTCGTCGACATCATAGTCGGTGTTTGACGAGACGAATTTGATATCGGGTCCGAGTTTCGCCTGACCGCCAAGGTCGCGGGTATAGTGAGCGCCCTGACTGTCCGGCGTCGGCAGGGGATAGATCAACCGCGAGAACGGCGCCTTGCCTGAATAAGTGAAATATTGGCCCTTGCCGAAATATAGAGACGGAATTTTGTCCGCTGGTATCCCGGCAATCGAAAGTGCGACCTGATCGGCATAAAGCGCAGCGCTATTCACGACTGTTCTGGCGCGCAGCATAATCGGGTCGGCGCCGCCGATATTAATGTCGATGCCATCATCGGTTACCGCACCGCCTACGACCGGGCTCGACAGGGCAAGCACCCCGCCTGCATCCTCAAGATCGCCCAATAACGCGACCATCAGCCCATGGCTATCGACGATGCCAGTAGAGGGAGACAACAATGCCGCGTCACACTGCAAGGCCGGCTCAAACACTTTTGCTTCAGCGCCCGTGATCATCCGCAAATCATCGACGCCATTCTTTGTCGCCGTTTCCTGAATGACCGGCAGACGAGCGACTTCATCTTCGCCATTGGCAACGATCAGTTTCTCGCAATTGAGGTGCGTGACGTGATGGTCCTGGCAATAGGCGTAGAGCAACTTTCTGCCGGGAACGCAGAGCTTTGAGCGCATACCACCGGGGCGATAATATATGCCTGCATGAATGACTTCTGAATTGCGCGCCGACACTTCGGTGCCAAAGGCGTCGTGGCGTTCAACGATAATGACCTCTCGCCCGGCCTGTGCGAGGGCTCTGCCGACCGCCAATCCGACGACTCCGGCGCCGATGACAATGACGTCAACGGTCTCGGTCATATTCGATTAATCCGTTGTCGCGACCCATTCCTG
>JAJFGC010000115.1 GCA_021776345.1 Hyphococcus sp.
ATCATTATGTGTTTATTGCGGGTCCCGCCCGGGAAAAGATCCTGCAATCAAAGAAGCCGCCATTGCCATCGGAAAAGAGGCCGCAAGCCGCGGAATTAAAATCGTCTATGGCGGCGGTAAGCTCGGCCTGATGGGTGCGACGGCCGGCGCCGCCCGCGACGCAGGCGGCGACGTGTTCGGCGTCATCCCGGATTTTCTCGTCGAATTGGAAGGCATTCTTGACGGCGTTGATCATAAAATCGTCGATACGATGCACGAGCGCAAAATGCTGATGTTCGAAGAATCAGATGCAATCCTGACCTTGCCCGGCGGCATCGGCACGCTGGAAGAATTGATCGAAGTACTGTCCTGGGCGCGCCTGGCGCTGCATAAAAAACCGATCATCGTCCTAAACTTGAAAAACTTCTGGACGCCGTTGAAGGAACTTCTCCAGCATGTAGTCGATGAAGGTTTTGCCGACACAGAATTGTTGAGCGATCTAATTTTCGTCGATAATATCCAAGATGTTTTTACGGTCGCAGAGCAGGGCATGCTGCGCGCAAAAGCGTAAGTGTTTAAGCGCGCTCTCCGCGAAAACGCGCACGGGCCTTGTCGGCGCCGATCAATGGAAAGATCGCTCCCATCTCAGGCCCGCGTTGCTCACCCGTTAAGGCAAGGCGCAGCGGCATGAAAAGGTTTTTGCCTTTCGCCCCGGTTTTTTCCTTCAGCGCTTGCGTCAGTTCGGACCAACTCTCCTGATCAAGCCGATCCGGCACCAGCGCAGCGGCTTCATCCGTAAGCGCCTTATTTTCGATCACAGGATCGATCTCGCCGGTCACGATGTCGCGCCAGTGGGCAACATCCTCAAGTTTGGTGATGTTGCCGCGTATCGCATTCCACAAAACCTCACTGACGCTTAAGGTTTGAAGCCGCTCAGCAACATCCTCAAACGAAGTCTCATGAAGCAGTTTAGCGTTCAGCGCCGCAAGCTCAGCCTCATCAAACCGCGCCGGCGCGCGGCCAACACGGTCAAAATCAAAGCTTTTCGCCAGATCATCAAGATCAGCGACCGGGACAACCGGGTCGGCAGTACCGAGTTTTGCAAGCAAACTCGTAATCGCAGCAGGCTCCAGCCCGTCTTCGCGCATCGCCTCAATCGACAAGGAGCCGAAGCGTTTTGAAAGGCCCGATCCATCGGCACCAACAAGGAGGGAGTGATGGGCAAATGCCGGCGGTTCACCACTTAGCGCCTTAAAGATTTCGATCTGAACACCGGTATTCGTCACGTGATCTTCACCGCGCATGACATGCGTTATGTTGAGATCAATGTCGTCGACACAACTCGGCAGTGTATAAAGATACATGCCGTCCTCGCGGATCAACACCGGATCAGAAACGCTTGCCGTATCCACCGTCGTTTCGCCGCGAATTAAGTCAGTCCAGATCACTGGCTCGCCGGACAGTTTGAACCGCCAATGGGGTTTTCGGCCTTCGACTTCGAGCGCCTTTCGCTCATCATCAGACAGTTGAAGCGCGGCGCGATCATAGACCGGCGGCAAGCTCCGGGCGCGTTGCAGCTTGCGTTTGCGATCAAGCTCATCGGCCGTTTCATAACAAGGGTAGAGCAACCCATCGGCAATCAGCTTATCTCGCGCCGCATCATAACGATCAAATCGGTCCGACTGGCTTGCGGTGTCATCATAATCAAGGCCCAGCCAGGCAAGATCGGCCTTGATCCCGTCTTCATATGCCGTGGTCGAGCGCTCGCGATCCGTGTCATCAATTCGCAGGATAAACCGACCGCCCTCTTTACGAGCAAACAGCCAATTCCATAAGGCGGCGCGGACATTGCCAACATGCAACTTGCCGGTCGGCGAAGGCGCAAAACGAACAGTAACGGTCATATGATTTCCATGAAATGTAAGTCGCGAGGCATTAACGCCTCGCCGCCTCGCGGTCAAACGCCCTAACGGTCCCGCCAGCCATGAGTGATGGGATAGCGCCGGTCGCGGCCGAAATTGACCGCTGTTACTTTTGGTCCTGGCGGCGCCTGGCGTCGTTTGTACTCGGCCATGTAGAGCAAATGCTCGATCCGGCGAACCGTCTTCTCATCGAACCCTTGGGCGACAATATCGCGAACCGACATTTCCTTTTCGACAAGGTTTTCGAGGATCGGATCAAGGATATCATAGGGCGGCAAGCTGTCCTGATCCCTTTGGTCCTCGCGAAGTTCCGCCGTCGGCGGTTTTGTAATGATGCGATCGGGGATGACCTGTGCAGCGGGCCCGAGCAAATCCTCGGCATGATGGTTGTTACGCCAATGGCAAAGGGCGAAGACATCTGTTTTATAAATATCCTTAAGCGGATTATACCCGCCATTCATGTCGCCATAGAGCGTCGCATACCCCACCGACATTTCTGATTTGTTGCCCGTGGTCAAAACCATGTCGCCGAACTTGTTCGAGAGCGCCATCAAGATCACACCGCGCAAACGCGACTGGATATTTTCTTCGGTCGTGTCTTTCTCAAGGTTGTGGAATGCTGGCGCCATCATCTCATCAAAGGCGGCCACGCCCGGCTCAATATCGATAGCGCGGTAGGAAACGCCAAGCAGATCAGCGCAGTCCGCGGCGTCTTCAAGGCTCTCAGCTGACGTATAACGAGACGGCATCATTACACAGCGCACGCGGTCAGCGCCAAGCGCATCAACCGCGATTGCAGCCGTCAGCGCAGAATCAACACCGCCCGACAGGCCAATCACGACGCCTTTAAAGCCGTTTTTATTGACATAATCACGCACCGCCATGGTCACGGCCCGGTAGGTCATTTCCTCTCCGCTCACCCAATCAGCTTGAGGGCCTTCAACGCAAATCCACCCGCCATCCTCGCGGCGCCATTGCGTTGGAAAAATTCCTTCAATGAATTGCGGCGCCCGCGCTGCAATTTCCCCGCTCTGGTCCATGACAAATGCAGCGCCCTCAAATAACACTTCGTCTTGCCCTGCAAGCTGATTGATGAAGATCAACGGCAGTCCGGTTGCGCGCACGCGGTCGCGCGACGCGACGACGCGCTCGTTCAGCGCGGTTTCGCGAAAAGGTGAGCCATGGGGCACGATAAAAATTTCAGCGCCGGCCTGTTTCAAGGCCTCGCCGGCGCCAGGCAGCCACATGTCTTCACAAACCATGAGCCCCAATTTGACGCCCCTTAGCTTAATCGGATCAGGAAAGCCCGGCGCCGGCGTAAACCGGCGCGGCTCATCGAAGACGCCATAATTGGGCAATCGTACTTTATAGCGTTTTGCCGCGATCTCACCGTCTTTTAGAAAAAACGCGCCGTTATAAAGATGATCGCCCTCTTTCCATGGCGCCCCGACAATCATCGCCGGACCGTCATCAGCGGTGTCGGCGGCGAGCGTTTCAATCGCGTTGGTGCAAGCGCGCTGAAAAGCGGGTTTCTGGACGAGGTCTTCCGGCGGATACCCAGCAACAACCAGCTCGCAGAAAACGACAAGGTCAGCACCGAGATTAGCGGCTTGCGCGCGCGCAACACGGATGCGCTCTACATTGCCGCCAATGTCGCCGACAACGGGCGCAATTTGGGCTATTACGATGGAAAGAGCGTCTGTCATAAGCCTGCCGCAAAGCGACGATGAGGGCGCGGGAGCCGCCGTCCTTGATAGCGCCTAAATAGGAATTGCCGCCTTCAGAAGCAATTGCCAATCTCCTAAAGGACGGAAATTACGGCCACCCCTGTCGATCAAGCACGCAGTCGCTTTACGGTTGCCTCTTCATGGGTCAATTGCGCAGCTTCTTCTATCTTCTGGGCCCATTCGACAGTCACCCGGCCCGCCTGCCCGCAAACTACCGGATGTTTTGCTTCGCGAATAGCTTCAACAAACAACTTCGCGCCGTAAGCCAGGGGGTCTCGAATGGCGAGCGGTGTTTGTGACGCTGTAAAATCAGCTTTCAACACCGCTGGCGTCGAATTCGATAAGGTGCGGCGAATAAAATCAAAATCGATGACACCATCCTCATAGATCACGGTCATCCGGCGTTCCGAGGTCTTTGATCGCCGTCCTGCATGGATGACGGCCAGCGTTCCGTTGTCCATGATCAACTCCGCCGACATTTCATCCGCGTCGCCTTCAGCGTGCACATTCGTGACATTAGCGCCGGACAATTGCCGCACCGTATCAAGGTCATGCACCATCAAATCATAGGCCACAGAAACGTCATTACACCGTCCCGTGAAGGGGACGCGCCGGACGCATTCAATCCGCAGGGGTTTTATGTCCCTCGCCAGGAGGCCCACAGCCTCGCAGACATAGCGCTCTTGATGACCGACTTGCAGGACCAAGCGTTTCTTTTTGGCGCGCGCAATCAGGCGGTCCACGGCGTCAACGGTCAGCGCCAGGGGTTTTTCGACAAAACAATGCCGCCCTCTCTGAAGCGCGGTTTCCGCCAACATCGCATGGTCGCTTGCTGGCGCTGCAATGACCACGGCGTCAATATGCAAGAGAAATTCGCGATAATCTTGATATGGTTTGGCGTCGTGTTTGAGCGCCAACGCCGTAGCCCGCTCAAAACTGGTATCGAATACCGCCGATAATGTTACATCATCGCGGTCTGCGAATTTTGCGGCATGATAGGAGCCAAAAACGCCGGCCCCGACGATACCCATTCTCAAAGATGACGGCACGCGTAAACCCCCGTTCACACTCGGCAGAACTGTTATCCCCAGCCGATTTTCGCCTCACCATACAGACGTCCCCCTTAAGGGCAAATGCCTTAGTTCACCTCAATGGTCAAACAATGTTTCGGCCTGTTTCAGCTGTGGGGCGGGCGATCAACTAGCCCGAATATCCTTGAACCGATCAGCAAGAATAAAAGCAAGTTCAAGGGCTTGGTTGGCATTCAGCCGCGGGTCGCAATGGGTGTGATACCGCGATGAAAGATCAGCTTCCGAGATTTCCTGTGACCCGCCCAGGCACTCGGTCACATTCTGACCTGTCATCTCAAAATGAACACCGCCCGGGTGAGCTCCCTCTGAATGGCAAGTATCAACGAAATTGCGGACTTCCGATAAAATTGAATCAAATGGGCGCGTTTTAAAGCCGCCATCAGTTTTAATCGTATTGCCGTGCATGGGATCACAAGACCAGACAACGCTGCGGCCTTCCGATCGGACACGCCGCAACAACGGCGGCAGGCCCGTCGCAACATTGTCAGCGCCGAAGCGCGCAATCAGCACCACCCGGCCCGGCTCATTTTTCGGATCGATAGTATCCAGAATGCGGATCAGATCATCGGGGTCCAGTGACGGTCCGCACTTTAGACCGATCGGATTTTCGATCCCACGGCAAAACTCCACATGGGCGCCGTCGGGTTGCCGGGTCCGATCGCCGATCCAGACCATGTGGGCTGAAGTATCGTACCAACCGCCAGTAGTAGAATCGACCCGCGTCATCGCCTCTTCATAACCAAGCAACAGGGCTTCGTGGCTTGTATAAAAATCGACTTCACGGATCGCCCGCACATCAGCACCGTCAACGCCGCATGCCTCCATAAAGGTGATCGCCTCTGAAATTTTATCGGCCAGCGCGCGATAGCGGTGCTCCTGGCTGTTGCCCGAAACAAATTCAAGATTCCAGCGGTGAACATTGCGCAAATCCGCGTAGCCGCCCGTGGCAAAGGCGCGAATGAGGTTTAGGGTTGCCGCGGATTGTCCATAGGCCTTCAAAAGCCGCTGAGGATCAGGCGCGCGAACATTGGCGAGAAATTCAGAGCCGTTGATGTTATCGCCGCGATAGCTAGGCAGCGTTAGACCATCTTTGGTTTCAATCGGTTCACTACGCGGCTTGGCGTACTGCCCGGCAATTCTGCCAACTTTCACCACAGGCGTTGCGGCGCCAAAGGTAAGCGCAACCGCCATTTGCAAAAGCACCCGAAACGTGTCGCGAATATTGTCGGGGTGAAATTCTTTGAAACTTTCAGCACAATCGCCGCCCTGCAGCAAAAAGGCGTTGCCCTTCGCAACCTCCGCCAGCGTCGCGCGCAGTGTTCTGACTTCACCGGCAAAAACCAGCGGCGGATAGCTTGATAGCTCCTCTTCCACCGCCGCCAAGGCGGCCGGGTCCGGGTAATCTTCCGGAATGTGACGCGCCGGCTTCGATCGCCAGCTGTCGGGCGTCCAGGTCATAAATAAACTCCAACGAACGGACGTCTTTAGCCCGGCCCTCGCCGCACCGCAACATAATCATCACCTTGCGGGAAACTCTATCATTATCGTGACTTCGCAGCATCTAGACGAAATGCTAACAAGCATCTTCATTTTATCATCAGGAGCGCGATTAGTGAGACCCATTTTTATAGCAATCGGTATCGCCGCCTTAGCATCATCGGCTTTGGCTCAGCAGGATTTCTCCGACGTTGAGATCACCACCACAAAACTGACGGACGGCATTTACATGCTTGAAGGCGCCGGCGGGAATATTGGTCTGTCCGTCGGCGCGGATGGCGCCTTTGTGATTGACGACCAGTTCGCGCCCCTGAACGCCAAAATCAAGGCCGCGATCAGTGACATCACGGATGAAGACGTCGCTTTTGTCTTAAACACTCATTGGCACGGCGACCATACGGGCGGCAACGAGGCCTTCGGCAAGGCCGGCGCCCATATTGTGGCGCATGACAATGCCCGAAAACGTCTCAAGGAGGGCTTGAAACGCGCCAGCGGCAGAACAACCGACCCGGCGCCAGCGGATGCGCTTCCCGTGATTACGTTTTCACATGCAATGTCTTTTTACTGGAACGGGCAAGACATTCGCGTCTGGCACCCTGAAAATGCGCATACGGATGGTGATGCGATTGTCTTTTTCAAATCCGCCAATGTCGTTCACATGGGCGACGTCTTTTTTAATGGCGGCTATCCCTATCTTGACCTGGAGTCCGGCGCCGATCTCGACGGCTATATCGCCGCCCATGAAAAGGTGCTCGGCAAGGTCGATGACGACGTTAACATTATTCCAGGTCACGGCCCGCTTGCGACAAAAGCAGATCTGCAAGCAGCTGTTGATATGCTGAAAGACGTCAGAGGCCGCGTTCAAGCACAAATTGATGCCGGCCTCAGCGAAGAAGACGCCGTCGCCGCCGACCCGCTAAAAGACCTCAACACGATATGGGGAACCGGATATGTCGACGGCGAGTTTATGATTCAAATCGCCTATCGATCATTGACGGCAGAATAAAAAAGCGCCCGCCGAGGCGGGCGCTATAGTTTACAGGGGTGGTTCAGGAAGACAGGGTCTTCAGGACTTCAGGGATACTTCCTGAACCTCACCGCGACGGATCTTGCATTCAACACGCAATGACTCGCCATCGGCATAGGGGATCAGCTCAATGCTGAGACGCTTGGCTGCGCCGCCGCTGATGCGCAAAAATTTCACGCGGTAATCGCTGATGACAACGAGTTGCTCGGCGTCAATTGCGGCCGCGCATTGATCAATTTGATCGCTAACGCTTCCGGCATTGGCAGGCAGGGCGGCAAGGGCAAATGCGCTGACCAGCAGGCTGGAAATGATTTTCTTCGTCATAATGTGGCTCCTTGAGCAGGATTTGCGCCCGGCGCAGCGCATAAACAGGGATCGCCGTTGACTACATGTAAGGGTTTACTATATATTTTTAT